>JAJFUV010000328.1 GCA_021372245.1 Terriglobales bacterium | reverse complement strand
TGAGGTGACCTGCTTGCGAACCGCCGTGCGCATCCAGACGCGGATCAGCTTCTTCTCCGGATGGTAGTCCCCGAAAAGCTCGGTAGCCCATCCACCCTCGCGTACTCGAAGAGGACGCGCAGCCAGAACACGAATCTGCGGCCTTGCGACGCCATAGAAGTCGGCCGCCGTGAAGAGGAACTCCGCGCACGCGTTTCGCAGAACGCGGGTATCTCCAGACTCCAATGCCGGTTGAATGCCCACAGCCAGCACGTGGAGCCGGTCGTCCGGCGGCAGCTCAAGAGAACGAAGAGCGTCGCTTTTGAGATACTCTGCCCGGAGCGATTCGTCACGCGGAAGACGGTCCGTGATCATCGCCGCCTCTTGGGGTAGTCTACACCAGCATTATCACGCTCGATTGAGGGTCGACAACGGCCGATTTTGACCGAGGCGGTGGTTATCAACCACCTCCAGGGACTAGGCCATGGCCGCAAACTTGTTGTAATTGCAGGATTGCACCGTTTGGTGAGGAAAATGCGCAACCGCAAGGGGAACCGAGCTGAAAGGAGCACGCGTTATGAAGACTAAAATGATGGCTCTCTTAATCCTGTTGGCGGCCTCCACCGCCGCGTTGGCAGAGACGCGCGTTTCCGTCGGAATCCACTTCGGGGACGGCTACGGCTATTATGTGGCACCTCCTCCGCCACCGGTCTATGTGTACGAGCAGCCGTATCCGGAGCCGGCCTATGTATACGAGTCGCCTTGTCCGGGGCCGGGCTACGCGTGGGTTCCAGGATATTGGTATGGCGCAGGGCCCCGGCACCTATGGCGCCGTGGCTACTGGGCACCGCGCGGCTACCATGGCTGGTACGGAGGTGGAGGTTATCGCGTTTACGATAACCCTGGCCGCCATTACGGCTGGCGGAACAAATATCGTGGATACGACCGCCACGGCTGGAAGCACGAGTTCGAGGAAGACCGTCACGGGCGCGGCCGTCATTGACTGAGACCGCCGCTCACTTCACGGTGAAATCGTACGGGCGCTGGAGCTTGTCATAGAGCCGCCGGCGCCCGGCCTTGTCCGCTTCCTGGATCTTGTGGGCAGCCGCGGCGACGGCTTCGGCCTTCGCACGCGGCACCACAACCACGCCTTCGGTGTCCGCCACAACAATGTCGCCCGGCATGACCAGCGTCCCGCCCACGTTCACCGGGGTGTTGTAGGACTCAATCATCACACGGCCGGGATCGATACCGCGTGTAGAGAAGCGCTGATAGACGGGCAGGCGCTGCAGGATGGTTTCGTCGGAATCGCGGCAGCCGCCATCAATCACGATGCCTCGCATGCCGCGGCTGAACCAACTGAGTGCGTTGTTGGATCCGCAGAACCCAACGTCGCGGGTGCGGGAAGCGTCGATCACCAGAATCGTATCCGGCTTGAGATGGGCGGAAAAATCGTTGGGGATGCGGGTGCGGTACCACTCTGACTCCCACTTGGCGAACTCTTCGTGCGATGGAAAGATAGGGGCGCGTTCCTGGGGAGGTACGATTCGCAGCGTAACCGCCACGCCGTAAATGCGGTGGGTAAACTTCTGCTCATCCCGCCAAAGGGGCTTTATTTCGGGGTCCACGACGGTGACATCCTGCAGACCCACGACGTCGAGCCCATCCACCACGTCGGTGACGCGGAGGCCGTGAAACTTCTTGACGAGTGCCTCGTTTTCGGCCTGCAAGTAGGCGGTTGTCTCAAGGTATTGCCGGGAAAACGGGGGCGCGGCATCCTGGGCCAGCGATACCCCGGCGATCAGGCAAAACAGCACGATTCCCAACGCCATGGCTGTTACTCCAGTTGTGGGCCTTATTTCGGCGGCTCCGGATTGCCGATGTCCCACATGGCTTCCAGGTCGCGCTGGCTATACGCCCGGAAGGCGATCAACGTGTTCGTGGATTCGATGCCCGGGATATTCTGCACGCGAGCCGCTACCAGGTCAGCCAGCGTTTCGTGATCGCGCACGCGCGCTATGGCGACCAGGTCATAGGAGCCAGCCACGGAATAAGCTTCCGTGATGCCGGGGAGGTCGATGAGGGCCTGCGCGACCTCGGGCGTACGTCCTTGCGCTGTATTTATCAGTACGATCGCCGTTACCATAGTCATCCTTAGATCGGTTCGTTAATCCCTCGTCACCCATCGGCGCACGTGGTCGCGGCATGCCTTCATGAGCTGGTCCGCGATGAAGCGGTGACCGGCGGGATTGGGATGAACGCCATCAGGCAGGGTGTTCTCGTAACCCTTCCACTTCTTGTAGGCCGAATAGATATCGACCATTTCGATGCCGTTTGTCGAGCAGACGCGGCGAACCTTGGCGACATAGCGCTCCAGCGCTTCATTCATGTTCCGCCCTTTGTACCAGCCGAAGTTGGCGTAAGGGTAGGCCGAAGTCAGGGGATTTGGAGTGGCGACAATCACCGCCGCACCGTCGGCGCGAGCCAGTTTCACGATGTCGAGCAGGTTCTTGCCGTATTCTTCCACCGAGATGCGCGGCTCGCTGCGCTCCTTTGGCCCCGGATCGATGTATGCGGCGTCGTTGAGCCCCGCCATCACCAACACCAGTTTGGGGCCGTAAGGCTTGACGTCGCGCTCGATGCGCTCCAGCATTTGCCAGGTCGTGTTGCCGCCAACGCCGGCGTTGACGACGTGCAGCCCCACCAGGGTTTTCTGCAAGTCACGCTCCAGCAGGGCGGGGAAGGTCTGGTCGGACTGCACACTGCCGTCGCGGCGGTATCCGTAGGTCACGCTGTCACCGAGCGCAACGACGGTGTAGGGATGATAGAACCAATCGAGCGGCACGGCCTTCAGCTTGAGACTCCAACGCGGCTCGCTCTTGGCGCCCGCGGGCGGGCCGGCGTAATAAGTGAACAGGGCGCGGTCTTCCAGGAACTCGATACTCGTATACGCATACGTGTGCGCCGCGTCCTGGTCCAGGTTGCGGAACCTGGTCCAGGTATCGCCGTCGTCTTTCGAGATGGCCACGGTCAGCGGGAAACGGTCCTTGGTCGAGTAGTTCCACACCATCAGGAGGTCGCGCGTGGTGGGGATGCGCTTGATGGACTGCGGCGACAGCGGTGAGTCGAGCGCCATGGCCGTGGGTTCGGAAAATGTGTCGCCGTTGTCGGTCGAGTAGCAGTGATAGACCTTGCCCTTGTCGGTGCGCATCCACATCATGATGCGGCCGGCGGTCAACTCCACCAGACCGGGTTCCTGTGCGCCGGCGCGGCTGTCGGGAATGTCTACGATGGTCTTGCCTGCCTGCCAGGTGGCACCCTCGTCGTCCGAGTAATAGACACGGCTGCGAATGTGCTTGTCGACGCGGTAGTCGGTCGTAAAGAACACCGGGAACAGGATGCGGCCGTTGCGCAATTGGATGGCGCGGTCATGATTGAATCCCGTGTACGAAGGGGAAGGATCAATGGGCAGCGCCTTCGGCTCGGAGAAAGTGACGCCGTCGTCCACGGACCTCCGCATCATGGGCACGCAATCGCCCTCGGAGTTCTTCCGGGCAAACAGAAACAGCACCTTGCCGGACTGCAGCCGCAGGAAGTCCGGCTCCATGACGTTCATCTTTCCGATGTTTTCCTGCAGGGTGAATTTGTTCTGCCAGGTGGCGCCTTTGTCCTTGGAATAGACGGCGGAGATGCGCGCCGGGCCCCAGTCGCTCCCCTTGGCGGTATAGAACTCCGTCCAGGCCAGCATGAGGCGGCCGTCGCCGAACACCAGCATGTCGGCCTCGGAATTCCGCATATTGGCTTCGCTGGCAGGCGCCACCACGTATTCAAACGGCTGGCGCAGATTGGCAGCAAAGCAGGAAACGACGGATAGAAGAACGATGGCAAGTCGAAGGATCATCATTGGTTTTGATTCTACCTGATTGGGCCGCGCGCGGGAGAAAACCGGCGCTCTCCCCGGTCGCCAAGCCAAGTGTCAATCCCTTTACGACGCCATTGACTTCTCCACGGTTTCACGTATACTGTCGACAGTATGACTCACCAGTTTGCGCCGATGAAGTCGACCAATCTGGCCGAGAATATCGCTGCGCGCCTGACCGAGGCCATTCTGACCGGAAGGGTGGCGCCCGGCGAGAGGCTGAACGAGAGCGAACTGGCCCGGCAGTTCAAGGTCAGCCGGGCTCCCATCCGGGAAGCGCTGCAACAACTCAAGGAACAGGGGCTGCTTCTGAACAGTCCGCGGCGGGGAATGTTCGTGGTCATCCTCGACGAGGAGGACATGCAGAAGATGAACAGCCTCAGGCTTGTTCTGGAAGCCGAGGCGCTGCGGCTGGCCAAATCGAACTTCACTCCACAAACTGAGCGTCCGGTCAGGCAAATCCTAAGAAAGATGGAGACCTCGCAGCCGTCGCCCGCCGTGGATGCCACGCGGTTGGATCTTGAGCTGCATCGGAGGATCTGGAAGCTGAGCGGTAACGAGTACCTGGAGCGGATGCTCGTGACCCTGACGGCTCCGCTGTTCGCTTACGCGATTCTCACGCGGCCCAAGGACGAGAAGATGAGAATGATTCTCGACTCGCACCGGCCGCTCCTGGATTACCTGGAAGGGAAGTCGGATCAACACGCCGAGCGCGTGGTGTTTGAACACCTGAACCTGCGCTGGCACGATCCGGGACGGTACAGTTCCCTCCTGCCCAGGCCCTTGTCACGTTCGCCGGAGGGACGGGAAACTGTCGACAGTGTACAAAATTTGCATTGACAGAAAACGGGGGGTGCCTTACGCTGATCTAGCGTCCAGGCGGTTGCGTCTGGAGGCAACGTAGTCATTCGAAGTCGTTCAACGCTAGGGGGGAGACTCGATGACGTCCATCCAGAGAATCTTCACACTTTCAGTTTGCCTGCTACTGGCTCTTAGTGTCTCAGCCAGCGCGCAGAACACCACAGCAACCTTGTCCGGAGTAGTACGCGACCCGTCCTCGGGAGTGCTTGCCGGAGCCAAGGTCACCATCACCAATGAGGATACCGGTCTCAAGCGCGTGGTCAACACGAATGAAGAAGGCGTTTACCGGGTTCCGTTCCTGCCCATCGGGAGCTACTCGGTGCGCATAGAAAAGCAGGGATTCAAGGCCGAAGTGCAGACCGGCATTCAGCTCGAGATCCTGCAGGTGCGCACGGTGGACTTCCAGCTGGAGCTCGGCGCCGTGACCGAAACAGTCACGGTGGAAAGCCGGGCGCCGCTGCTCGAAGGTGAAACCTCACAGGCGGGCGAAGTGATCAAGACCGAGCAGGTGACCAACCTCCCGCTCGGCCGCCGCAATTTCCTGCAACTGACGTACCTGGCGCCCATGGCAACGCCGGCCAGCAACGACTTCCGATCGACTGAAATTGGCCGCGGCTCCGCCGTTCCCGCCAGCGCAGGCCAGCGCCCCGAACAGAACAACTACCAAATCGATGGCATCGACAACAAAGAGAGTGGGCGCAACGGTTTGGCCGTCGCTCCTCCAGTGGACTCCATCAGTGAGTTCAAGGTGCAGACCGGCCTGGCACCGGCCGAATTCGGCCGCGGCGGCGGGACCATCGTGAACGTCGCCACCAAGAGCGGAACCAATGAGTACCATGGGACGCTCTATGAGTTCCTCCGCAACGAATTCTTCGATGCACGCCCATATTTTTCCAGCGGCAAGAGCCCGCTCAAGTTGAATCAGTTCGGCGGCGCGCTCGGTGGACCAATCAAGAAGAATAAAGTCTTCTTTTTCGGCAACTACGAAGGCTTGCGGCAGCACACCTCCGGGAGCCCGCCGGTGTACCGCGTCTTCACGGACGCTGAGCGGAGCGGCGTGTTCTCGACCGTGGTGAAGGACCCATTCACGAAGGTACCGTTCGGGGACAACACGATTCCAGCCAGTCAGATCAACTCCATCTCTAAGAACATCCTGAAGCTGCTACCCTCGCCGAACAGGTCTGACCCGCTGCGCAATTACGTCTTCGACGGACGGCCGCCCGGTCAGACCACGGCGAACGATGGCGTTGTGCGCGCAGACTACAACCTGAGCCAGAACGACATCATTTACGGCCGCTACCTGCTGAATGAGGAATCCTACATCACGTCCCCCGCGTGGCCTGCCCCGGCCAATGCCAACGGAACCAACCTGACCTTGCGCGGACAGGGCGCGAGCGCGCACTGGAACCACGTTTTCACACCCACGCTGATTAATAGCCTCAGCCTCGGCTACTCGCGGTACCGGAACCTGTTAGGCACGCTGAACTCGTTCAAGCAGGATTTCGTAACACCCGCCGGAATCACCAACACGCTCTCTGCGGTAGACCCGCTGTTCTGGGGTGTGCCGAATGTCGGTGTTACCGGTTACAGCATGCCTGGCGACAGCACGCCCAACTACCGGACGACGAATAACTATCAAATCCAGGAGAGCCTGTTCTGGAGCCGCGGCAAGCACAACGTGAAGACCGGCATGGATCTGCGCCAGGTGCGAGAGAACATGTTCTACACCGGCGGCAGCGGCTCGACCGGTTTCGCCAACAATTACACCGGCAACAACATCGCAGATTTTTTGCTCGGGTGGGCCTCGCAAGTCGCCAAAACGGCGCGCGCCACGCAGTGGAATTCAAGGGTCTACTACTTCGGCGGCTACATCCAGGACGATTGGAAGGTCACGCCGAAACTGACGCTGAACATCGGTCTGCGTTACGAGGTGGAGAGTGCGCTGAAACAGATCGATAATGGCGGCCTGGGATTCGACGTGAAGACAGGGACCTTGCTGGTGTCCAAGTACGCCACCAACGCGGGGCCGATCCAGGCCTTCTACAAGAACATTCGCCCGGATGTGCCGGTCCAATTCATCGAGCAGACGACTCCTTACGATGCCGACACCAACAACATCGCACCGAGATTCGGCTTCGCTTACCGCATCTTGAGCAGCACGGTTTTCCGCGGCGGATACGGCATCTATTACGATGCACCGCAGATCCAGTCGCTGGCTTCGACCAACGACTTCGCGCCAAATACGCTACGCCCCATCTGGACAGCGGCAAGCACGGTCACGCCAGACATAAGTTACAACCCGGAAGGCGCCACCGCGGCCGAGTTGACGCTCTCGAAAGCCCCGCTGACCATTTTCCCCTTCCTGTCGCGGAAGTTCCCTTACGGGAAGATCCAGCAGTGGAACTTCAGCCTCCAACATCAGATCACGCCCACGCTGGTGGTGGAGGGCATTTACCAGGGTTCGAACGGCGTGAACTTGCTCCAATTCGACAATATCAATGCCAAATCGCCGGGACCGGGCAACGTTCAGCAATTGCTGCCGTGGCCGCAGTTCGCACGCATACAGAATGAAGACATGTGGGCGCGATCGAACTACAATGGCGGGGCGATCAAGGTCGAGCAGCGGCCCTGGCACGGGTTGAGCTACATCACCAGCTACACATTCTCCAAGTCGCTGGATACGGCTTCGACGCTTAATGCCGCCGGAGTATGGACCGATCCTAACAACAAGCAGGGCACGGCGCGCGGTCCGTCGGACTTCGATGTGCGCAACCGCTTCGTGACGGCTTTCGAGTACGCCCTGCCGTTCGGCAAGGGTAGGAAGTTCGGCAGCGGCGTTTCCCCGGCAGTTGAACGTTTCATCGGCGGCTGGGGTGCCCGTGGCATGGTTGTATTTCAAACCGGTTTCGCCGTGAGCCCCGGTATGAACCTCACACGCTTGAACACCTGCGCCACCGCTTGCTCGGCGCGGCCAGACCGCCTCGGGAACGGCAACCTGTCAAAGAGCGAACGCACGGTGAATCGCTTCTTTGACGTGACGGCGTTCAAGCTCTTGTCCGCGGGCGGCGCGGACGCGAGGATCGGCACGGCCGGGCGTAACATACTGTATCAGCCCGGCACAAAGAGTCACGACCTGCAGATCTTCAAGACCACGCGCATCCACGAGCGGCACACGCTGGAGTTCCGCTGGGAGATGTACAACGCCTGGAACCATGCCAACTGGGGCGGAGCGGCGACGAATCTCGAGTCGCCGGCGACATTCGGCATCATCTCCAGCCGCGGCAGCCCGCGCAACATGCAGTTCGCTCTGAAGTACGAATTCTAATATGATCAAAAAATGAAGCGACGGGAATTTCTGGCACTCAGTTCAATGGGGGGGCTGGCGATTCCCGCCGCTCCCGTTTTTCGCGCGGGCTTCGCCGAGCGGGATATCTCTCCGCGAATCGGCATGCAAGAGCCCGGCGGTTATCAGAAGCGCTTCCACCGCACTTTTCACGACCCGTGTAAAGCGCGTGTGGCTGTATTTGACGACGGCACGAAACGCGTAGCACTGGTGAGCGTGGATGCGCTGACCGTGCCCCGGAAGTTGGTTGTCGAGGTCAGGCGCGAGGTTCAGTCGCGCTGCGGTATTCCGGCGGACTGCATCCTGATTGGTGCGACGCACTCACACTCGTCCGGCCCTACGGGCATGGTGCAGCCGGGTGAATATGATCACGCGTCCCCGTTGGTGCGCAAGCTGGCCTACGAGGTATCCAGTTCCGCCGATCCCGAATATCTCGCCCTGGTGCGTCGCGAAGCCGTGCAGGCCGTCTGCGACGCGCACGCAAGACTCTCGGCCGCGCGCGCCGGAGCGGGCGTTGGAGTGGAGGACAAAGTCGCCTTCAACCGCCGTCATCGCATGCGCAACGGCCTCTCCTATACCCATCCGGGGCAGGGCAATCCCGATATGCTGGGGCCGGCCGGCCCCACCGACCCGCAGGTCGGCGTGATCGGCGTGTGGGGCACGGATGGCCGGCTGATGGGCTGTATCGTGAACTATGCCTGTCATGCCACCACGAGCCCCGGAGGTATTTCCGCCAACTGGATTTATTACCTCGAAAAGACTATCCGCGGCGCGCTGGGAAGCGACGCTGTGGTGCTGTTCCTGCAGGGCGCCTGTGGAGATGTGACGCAGGTGGACAACCTCAGCCCTTACGCGCTGCCGAACGGCGAGGAATACGCGAAGCTGGTGGGCGGGCACATAGGTGCGGAAGCCGTGAAGGTGCTGTTCTCGATGCAGCCGGGCTCGCTCACGCCGCTCGATGCTGCCAGCGTCACGCTGCGCATCAATCGGCGCAAGCCCAGCCCGGAACGCGTGAAGCGCTGCTATGAAATCGCGGCCAAAGATCCCGCCTCGATGGACCTGACCGAGTGGGTCTTCGCAAAAGAGATCGTCATGCTCGACGCCATTCTCGCCAAGGAGCCCGTCGCCATTGCCGAAGCGCAGGCCATCCAGGTGGGGCCGGCGGTCTTCGTTTCGAATCCGGCTGAGTTCTTCTGCGAGCTCGGTTTGCGCATCAAGCGTGGGAGTCCGTTCCCGTTCACTTTTCCCGTGGAACTCGCCAACGGCTGCGTAGGGTACGTGCCCACCGAGGAGGCGTTCAGCGCTTCTGGCGGAGGCTACGAGACGAGGCTCACCGCTTACAGCAACCTGGAGATTACGGCCGGGAACCGATTCGTGGAAGCCGGCATCGAATTGGCGCGGCGCATGAAGCCCGG
>JAJFUV010000308.1 GCA_021372245.1 Terriglobales bacterium | reverse complement strand
CCCGGGCGCTTGGCAAGAGAGACCCAGTAGCGCTTGGGTAGAGTGACCCACTCTGAGAACGAGGATGGGAACAGGAACGGGATCTCGTCATCATTCACGCCGAAGGCGTGACGGGTTTGGTTGTGTTTGGGGGAGGGAGCGGCGATATCATCCACGCCGCAGGCGTGCGGGTTGCTTTTCCATCATTCGCGCCGAAGGCGCGGCATCATGCGAGCTACCGCGATCCAGAGCGTCCGAGCTTGTGCCGGAGATATTCGAAGTAATCCGGGCTGACGCGCAGTTCCTGGACCTCCTCGATGACCGGCAGAAAATATGCCAGCGAACGGATCGTGCCCAGCGGCAGTGCATCCGTGGGCCGGATCAGGCGGCGCGTCGCCGCGAGCACCAGGGCATTCTCGATCACCTTCACGCTCAGGCCGCGCTGATACAGTTGTGCCGCCAGCATCCGGTCCGCACGGCGAACCGTTCCCATCGTGCCTGGCGTCTTCCGGTACGCCTCCAGCACCTGACGAACGTATTCTTCCTGGCCAAGGCCGTGGTCCATGGCTTCAGCCCTGCAACTCGCGCAACGACGGGCCGTCGATGTGCACAGTGTGGCACTGATGCCGCAGGCGGCTCAACAACGCCTCCACCATGGCCCGGTTGCCCAGAAAGTTAGGCCACTCGTCGTAGACGAGATTGGTGGTGATGATGGTAGGATGCTGCCGGTAGCGCTCCTCCATCAGCTTGAAGAAGATGTTGCATTGCTCCGGCTTCAGATTCAAGTAACCTAGCTCGTCAACCAGGAGGACGTCCAAGCGCGCC
The DNA here is from genome assembly GCA_021372245.1 of Terriglobales bacterium. Taxonomy (GTDB): domain Bacteria; phylum Acidobacteriota; class Terriglobia; order Bryobacterales; family Bryobacteraceae; genus JAJFUV01. The sequence continues at coordinate 3,260 of JAJFUV010000308.1, read as the reverse complement.
AGGCGTTTGAGCAGTTTCCGCGTGGAACGATCCGCCAGCGAGGCATACATTTCATCGAACAGATCCTGGGCCTTGATGAACTGACACCGGTAGCCGTTCTCCAGCGCCTTCAGCAGCAGGCCGCAGGCTAATCCCGTCTTGCCCACGCCCGTTTTGCCGTGGAACACGATGTTCTCTGCCTTGGCGATGAACTCCAACTCCGCAAACCCCCGGATCTGTTTGCGGCTCACGCCCGGCTGCCGGGCGAAGGGGAAGGTCTCCAGCGTCCACCGCTCTGGCAAATTCGCACGCCGGATGCGCCATTCCAGGGCGCCCTCCTGCTTCGCTTGCCACTGCGCGCGCACCAGGCGCGTCACAAACTCGGTGTAGCTGATCTCGCTCTTATCCGCGGCGCGCAACTGTTCCTCGTAGATTTCCAGGATGCGCCGCAGCTTGAGATTCTTCAGCAGTTGTTCCAGTTCTTCACTCATCTTCCTGTGGCCCCCTGTCGAGCAGAAAATATTCCCGGGTCACACGCCGGAGGATCATGCGCTCCAGCCGGTCCAGGTCGTACAGCCCATACCGAGCGGCTTCCCCCACCGCGCCCAGCAAGGGTTCCCGTGGATACTCGCGCACGAACCGCAGCAGTTGCCGCAGGGCAAGCGTGATGACTTTGCGGCTGCGTTGCTTCAACCCCGCCACGTATTCGGCCAGTTCGGGCGCGGCGGTAAGAATGGCCTTCTCTTCCGGGTGCGGGTCGGGCCGTGGAATCCGCTGGCCTCGTGGCGACCGGTGCTCCGCCAAGGTAATGCGCTGGTGCTCGGCTTCGGCGATACGGCGGTGCGTGACCAAACGGCGGGCGTCCAGTTGGATCTCGATCTTGCCCTTGGTCTCGCGCACCTCCACCCGGCGGCCGATCCACTCCACCGGCACGGAGTAACGGTTGGTGTGCAGCGCCACATAGCCTTCGATATCCACCAGGCGCTGATGCAGCCGGTAGATCTCCGGAATCCACGCCGGCAGCGGCTTCAGATGCAGGCGTTCGACGGCGAATAGCTCACGGGGAACTGCGCGGATGTGCTTCTTGTAAGTGCCGTTGACCTTATCGCACCACTCCCGCGCCCGCTGATTCAGATCTTCCCAGCTCGAAAAGGTGCGCCCCGCCAGGAAGTTGTGCTCGATGAAGTGGAATGGCCTCTCCACCCGCCCGGAGCGGTTCGCGTTCCCAATCGCATGAGCCACGAACGCGAAGCCGAACCGCTCGCCGAAGGCGGCCATCTCCGGCACGGGGACCATGTCGCGTCCGCTGCCGCGCAGCACCACCACGTGCGTGTTATCAATCATCACGCGGGCCGTGGCGCCGCTCATATAACGCAGCGCATCGGTGAGAAATACCTTGCAGTCGAAACGCTGGAAGGTTGGATAACACTGGAAAAACAGCATTCGTGAATAGCACAGCACCGCCGACGCGGTCTGCACCTTGCGCTTCTTGCCGGCCAGTTCCAGTTCGTGCGGCGAGGTGTCGTGCTGCAACTCCTCGCCCGGCGCAAAGTCATACTGGCCCGCTGCGACGGGCGGTTGGTATCCGATGCCGTGTCGCCGGCAAAACGCCGTCAGCGCCGGATAGGATAGCTCTGCGCCACTCGCTACCAGTTCCTCATGGACTCGCACGAGATTCCCCTGGCAAGTCTCGAAAAGCTCCAGGATCTGCTGCCGGTAAGGTTCGGCTTTCTCCGAACGCTGCAACTCCGGCACGGCGGAGGAGTTCGAGCGTAGGACTTTGCGCACGGCCACGCGGGAGATCTCCATCAGTCGTGCGATCTCGCGCTTCGCCACTCCCTGCGTGTGCAGTTCCAGGATCGTGGTGCGTTGTGCTTGGCTCAACATGCGGTTGCTCCGGGAGAAGTTTTTCCTCGATGCGCTGGAGTTGTCGTTCAATCCGCTCGACCTGTCGGCGCGCGGCGTCTCGTTGCGAAGCATCGAGTTCGGCTGCCTCCGCGCCGGCGATCCGCCGATGGGCGCGGTTCACAATCGCGGTGACCATCTCCAGATCGCGGACCAGTTCGGCGGCAGGCCCGGCGGGGACCTTCTCCTGCCGCTGCGTTTTGAAAAACAGCGCCGGATCGTCCAGAATCCGCTTGCGAATCGCGGCCGATCCCCGGCGCCAGGCGCCATACAGTTGCCCCGCTTCGCGTGTATCGCAGTGATGCTCCGCGAAAACGGCTGCCATGCGCTGGCAGGCCTCCAGGCTTTGCCGCGCTGCCGGCACCAGAAACTTCATGGCTACCTGCGCCGCGATCTTTACTTCGCGCACTTGCTTCTGGATCGCTTCCGGCAGCAGCTCCGCCAGCGCCAGCCGCCGAGATACCCAACTCACGCTGCGATCGAACCGCCGCGCCAACTCCTCCAGCCCGTAGCCGAAACGCTGCTCCATCTCGGCCAGCAGCCAGCCCACCTCCAGCGCGGTCTCATGTTCGGCTAACCGTAGCGAGCGGTCCAGCAATACGGCCGCGGCTTCGCTCATCGGCCACACCACCGCTTCCACCGTGTCCCGCCCCAGTTGTTCGAGCGCGGTGATCCGCTTGTAGCCGTCGATGACCACGTAGCGGTCCGGCTGTCCTTCGGCGGCCACCACCACGATGGGCAACTGCTGCCCGCTGTCAGCCAGCGAGGCCAACAGCCGGCGCTGGCGCTGCCGGTCGCGCACGCGCAGGTGCTCCCAGCGGCGCTCCAGTTGGTGAAACTCCAGTTGCATCCGGTGCCGTCCGGGATTCAGTATGCGGCGGGCGGGAACTGGCCTTTTCCAACACCGGGGGGAGTCGGCTGGGAAGTCCTGCTGGATCAAGTGGATACGGCCGGATCTGGTCTTTTGCGACACGCACCATTAGTGCTCCCATAACCCCAAGAAAATCAGCGCCTTGCGCGCCGAACTCGTCTTTCGCCACATCCCAGGGAAGTCGCGGCAACGGCGGCGGCAACCGCAGCGGTTCCGGCGACTGGGCTTGGGCCTTGCGCCGGTCCAGTCTCCAGGCGATGGCATAGTCCGGATTGCGACGCCGCCAACTGGCCTGCGTCTTCCGCCGCCACGCCATCTGACATTCCGGCTGATGGCACGCTCGTTGGCGGGCGCCTACGCGTGGGTCGGGACGGAACCACCGGCGGCAGATGGTGCAGGGTCTCTTGCGGGCCTCGGGCATCGTGAATGACCCACCTCACCACGCTGCGTCCTAGCCTGTTGCGGTGGCGGTTTCGAGGGAAAAGGTCCGGAGGGCCTATTTCTC
>JAJFUV010000302.1 GCA_021372245.1 Terriglobales bacterium | reverse complement strand
TATTACCAGTTGTCGATACAAATCCCGGTGGGGAACCTGCGCGAGAACTTCTTCCTGGGTTGCCAGGGCGAAGGCGATAGCGGCTATTTCAATGGCTGGCTTCCGGTGCAACGCTGAGGCACGCATCCCGGCTGCAGCATTGTGCAACTGCATGTCTTGAAACCGGTGGTGTCCCGCTCAGGCGTTACAATAGGGCGTTGCTGAGACAGATTGCTGACGGACTTCTGGCATTCGGACCCCTCGGGGTGCTGCTCATCTGCTTTCTTGATTCGGCCGGCGTGCCGCTCCCCACGGTGCTGGATGCCTGGCTGGTGATCATTGCCACCCAGCGCCCGCAGAGCGCGTACTTTTCCGCAGCCATGGGAGTTTTCGGCTCCATGGCCGGCAACTACGCTCTGTTCCGCGCCGCTCGCTATGGCGGAACTCGCTTCTTCAAGACGGAGACCACCAGCAACAAGAGCGAAAAGTTCCGTCTGTGGTTCTCGCGCTACGGGCTGATCACGGTTTTTGTCCCTGCCGTTGTCCCCTTTATTCCGCTGCCGCTCAAGGTCTTCGTCATCTCGGCGGGCGCCATGCGCACGCCCACCGCCCGATTCCTGAGCGTGATCTTTGTGGCACGCGTGATTCGCTACTTCGGCGAGACGTACGTCGGCATCCGCCTCGGCCAGGACGCGGTTGGCTTCCTCACCAGGAACGCCTGGAACATCGCCGGCGTCGTCCTGGTGATCGTGCTGATCTTCGTTGCCATGGTCAAGTGGTACGACCGCCGCGCCGAAACCTCCTAGGCTAACTTCTCCCGTCGGAGCATTTCCCGCTGCAAACATAGTCTGTGCGCGTATCAACTCCAGGCCGAGCAAAATCCCCTGCCCCGCAACAAGTTACTCGATCTTTGAGGCTCTATTCGTCCGTTGTTGCTGTAGAATTGACCAGACACCGACGAAGACGTCCAGTTGTCTGTTTCGGACGGCGACCATGTCGGACGATTCCTCTACTACTCGAGAGCGAGGAGGATTGGACCGGTGAGCGCGAAATTGAGTGTGCGTAAGGTAGGCGACGTGTGCGTGTTGGATATGGCAGGCCGTCTCACCCTCGGCGAGGGGTCATGCACGATCCGCGACTCAGTGCGCGATCTCGTAACCCAGGGCAACAAGAAACTCATCCTAAATCTCGGCGAGGTCACTTACATCGACAGCTCCGGAATCGGTGAGCTGGTCTGCGCCTATACCACCGTGGCTAATCAGGGGGGACAGCTCAAGCTGCTCAACTTAACCAAGCGGGTGCAAGATCTCTTGCAGATCACAAAACTTTTCACGGTGTTCGACGTCTTCGAACACGAAGAGTACGCAATCCTCAGCTTCGCCTGACGCCCGTCCCGTCAGAGAGGCGACCACAATCGCCCGCATGGTGCCTTTAAGACAACGGGCAGCGCGGCTGCCCATGTCAGTCATTCATGATCCTGCAGTCTTGAGAAACGTGTATGCCTGTATACTGACTTGGAGCCGGAGCGCAGGTTCCGGCCAATGGTAGAGACCATCATGATTCGCATTAGACTCCCGATCCCAACCGGCACGCTCTTCGCCGCCGCGTGTCTCTGCGTCTTGTCCTGCTTGACGGCACTGGCGGCCAATCCCATACCGCTGGGATCGCGCCTCGAACTCTTCCTCGATGACTATCTGATTGAACAGATGACGCCGGGAGCCGAACTGCGGCTCCATTCACCCGAACGCCGCGAAGTGGTCATGGTCACCGACAAACCCTGGGAAGGCAATGCCTGTGCGTACCGCACGGTCTTTCAGGATGGCGACCGGATCCGAATGTACTATGCCGGCAACCATTACGACCTGGGCGTAAAAGGTATGATCGCCCACCCCAGCTTTCTCTGCTATGCAGAAAGCCGGGATGGGATTCACTGGGAGCGCCCCGATCTCAATCTGGTCGAGTATCAGGGGTCGCGTCAGAACAACATCGTGCTTGGCGCGAACACGGTCAGGATTCCGGGAGTGGAGAAGCTCCTGGTGGATCATTTCGCCGTCTACAAGGATCCGAATCCCGACCGGCGGCCGGGCGAAGGGTACAAGATGCTCGTGCTGGGCGGCCGGGTCCTCTACGCGCTGGCATCGAGCGACGGCTACCACTGGAAACCCATCCGCAACGAACCGGTGATCACCAACGGGTATTTCGATTCCAAAAATCTGGCTTTCTGGGACCCGGTGGGCAAGCTCTATCGCGCTTACTTTCGTGATTTCCGCAACACTGTCACCGGTGCCCAACAGTCCCAGCAACCGAAGCCCGACGCGGGCCACCGGTACGTCCGCGACATCATGACTGCCACTTCCACGGACTTCATCCATTGGAGCGCACCCAAATGGCTTGAATACCCTGGCGCACCTGACGAAGAACTGTACACGAACCAGGTCGCGCCGTACTATCGGGCGCCGCACATCCTGATGGGCTTCCCGATGCGCTACCAGGATCGTGGCTGGTCCGAGCCCATGCGTCTCTTGCCCAACCGGGAACATCGGGAAGCGCGCTCCCACGTTTCGCCTCGTTACGGTACGGCCATCACCGACGCGCTCTTCATGAGCAGCCGCGACGGCATCCATTTCAAGCGCTGGGGCGAGGCGTTCATCCGGCCCGGGCCGCTGACCAGCAACTGGGTTTATGGCGACAACAACCCGGCGTGGGGGATGATCGAGACCGCGTCCGGCACACCCGGCGCCCCGAAGGAGCTTTCCCTGTATGCCGTTGAGAACTACTGGCGCGGAAACGGCATGCATTTGCGCCGGTTCGCCATCCGCATCGATGGCTTCGTGTCGGTGCACGCGCCTTTACGCGGAGGCGAGTTCGTCACACGCCCTATAACCTTTGAGGGCAACCGGCTCGTGGTGAACTTCTCCACCTCGGCGGCAGGAAGCATCCGTATCGAACTGCAGGATGGTTCGGGTCAGCCGATTCCGGGATTTTCCCTTGCGGAGAACCCTGAACTCTTCGGTGATTCCATCGAGTACACAGTGCCTTGGAAGCTGGGCAGCAACTTGGGAGAACTGGCTGGCCGCCCCGTGCGATTGCGCTTCGTCCTGAAGGATGCCGATTTGTACTCCCTCCGATTTGTGAAGTAACTCTGGACTGCTAATGGAACTCAGGCTTTAAACGAATGTGGAAGTGGTCGTCATGGTTCGGCCACCGTGTAATCCCTGGCACTGACGTGAGGACTTCACGATCGTTGAAGAAGAACTTGTCCAGGAAAATGCACGGTCCGTGACTGAGCGACATGATGATTTGGGCGAGTTCTTTTGTTAAGGCCTGATCGTATTCCTTCGAGTTCCACGCGATCCAGCCATATCCGGGAGGCGGTAGCCCGCTTTGGGTTACTACGTAGATATCGACATCCAGGCCGCCTTGATGTGACGCATGATCCTGCAGCTTGCCACTTCCTCCTTCCGGACTAAGGTCCCCAACATAGAAAGGATGGTCGCGGTGTCTGGCGCTCCATTCCGCTGCCAATTTCTCCAGGAAATTGATAAGAATCGACTTGCCCCAGACTCGGCCATTCCCAACACGGTGGGGTGCGATGTGCATGCCCGGCAGATCCGGCAATTTGCAGTAAGCGGGGTACTTCGTCGAGTACAACAAACTCATGATCTGCTCTCCCTTCTTCGCCGAGTGTCCTCAATCAGATGAACCGGAAAATACCGCTGGAGGCCCTCCGGCAGACATGAGCATAGCACGCGTAGCCTGTCCTGAAGCCACAAAAGTGTGAGCCACCGAAGGTGGACTGGACGGGATCCGGTTGCGGCTGTCCGCTTGCCCCGACCCGGTCTTACCTATAGGCATCCATCTTATTATCAATCCATTAGGCTGAATATCTAATGCGATTGTTCACTGTCGGTTGGCCAGCAGCGTCGGCTCATGACCATGGCACGGGTCCGATAAGGTGGATGGGCCGTACGCATCTTCTCCGAATCCGGGTTTCTGAGTATTGATCAGGGCTACACTGATGGTCTTTCCGGCTCGGAGCGAGGCGGTGTCCAATAGGATGGACCGCACACAACGAATCGCCCCAAAATCGCCATTCCATAGGTCCGGCCGGAGCTAAACTGGGGGTCTTTCTAAATGCGACCGGGCTGCCGGTGGAAGGAACTAATCCCCTATGACCAATAGCAGAGTTCTTCGCAAACTGCGGAATGACGACTTTGTGCGAGTGGCAGGCATCGGACGAGTAACCGATCCCTGGCTATGTGAAGTCGTAGGACATTTCGGCTTCGATTGTGTGTGGCTGGACCTGGAGCACCGCACGTTCGGGCCGGAAACCATCGGTCCCATGTCATTGGCCTGCCGCGCCACGCAGATGGATCTCATGGTTCGCATCCTCAAAACCGGCTACGACGCACCCATGCGAGCCCTGGAGGCCGGCGCCAACGGCATCATGGTACCGCATTGCCGCAGTGCCGCCGAAGCGCGCCAGTGGGTTGAATGGATGCGATTTCCGCCGCTTGGCCGCCGCGGGATGGACGGCGCCGGTGTGGATGCAGATTACATGCTCGCGAACATGCACGAGTATCTGCGCCACGCCAACGAGGAGACCTTCCTCGTGCTGCAGATTGAGGATCGCGAGGCCGTTGAGTGCATAGATGAAATGGCAGCGGTCCCGGGCTTCGACATGCTCTTCGTTGGCCCCGGCGACCTCTCGCTCAGCTACGGCGTGCCGTTCCAGTTCAATCATCCGGACGTGCAGCGCGCGTATGACCGGGTGGCCAATGCGGCCGCGCGCCACGGCAAGTTCTGGGGCACGACTTCGGGCACGCCGGAAGCGGCGCAACGGGAAATCGACCGCGGCGCGCAGATGGTGACATGCGGAGCCGACCACGTGTTCCTGGTGCAGGGCTTCCAGAACTCGTTCGAGCAATTCAAGACACTGCACGCGCGGACTCTGCAGCCGGCTTGAAGGAGTTCCGGATGCAGCCGGAAAATTCGAGATACCGTTGGCAGTTGGTGGCGCTGCTGTTCTGTTGCGGCACGCTGAACTATGCCGACCGGACGGCCATGAGTTCGGTATTCCCGCTGTTGCAGCGGGATCTGGGACTGACCGATCTCGCGCTCGGCGCGGTCGGCTCCTTCTTCCTCTGGAGCTATGCTATCGGCTCCCCACTGGCGGGCTTGTTCGCCGACCGCTTTTCGCGCGGTCGTCTGATCGTATTCAGCCTGACCGCGTGGAGCGCCGTCATGGCTTTGACCGGTTGCGTGGCCAACGCGCAGCAACTCTTCCTCACCCGCGTTCTGCTCGGTTTGTCGGAGTGTTTCTACCTGCCGGCTGCCATTGCGCTGATTTCGGAACATCATCCGGTGGAGACACGCGCGACAGCCATGGGGATACACCTTGCCGCCCTCAACTTCGGAATGGTCATGGGTGGCGTACTAGGCGGTTACCTCGGAGAGACGGTCGGGTGGCGCATCATGACGTTCGTCCTCGGGGGAACGGGCCTCCTCCTTGCGCTCGTGGCGAAATTCGTCATCCGGCCAGCGGTCCCTCCCACCGATTCGGCAGCAACCATCACCAAAGGAACGGCTCTTCGCGAGTCCATGCTCGGCCTGTTTCGCGTTCCCACCTATGGCATTCTGCTGGTGACGGCAGCCCTGATCTCGATCAGCACCTGGATGTTCTCGAACTGGTTGCCGCTCTATTACAAGGAAACTTTCAACCTGAGCCTGTCGGCGGCGGGTTTCTCGGGAACTTTCATTATCCAGATCACCGGAACGATCGGCGTCCTGCTCGGAGGTGTGCTCTCCGATCGCATTGCCAAGAAAGGCAAAAGGCGTCGAATCCTGGCGCAGAGCACCTTCTACCTCGCCTGTGCTCCCTTCCTGCTGGCCTTCGTATACTCCCGCGACTACGTTATCGTCAGTCTGGCGGTAGTATTCTTCGCCCTGCTGCGCGGCTTGGGAATGTCCAATGAACTTCCGCTGATGTGTGAGGTCCTCCCCTCCAAGCTGCGCGCTACCGGAATTGGCCTGATGAATACGACCAACACGATGGCCGGAGGACTTGGCACTCTGGTCGCCGGCTATTTCCGGAAGGACTTCGGCCTTGCCGGTGTTTTCGCTTCGGTTTCAACAACAATCCTGCTTGGCAGTGCCCTGCTCCTGTTTGGTTTTCTCCTATTCGTGAGTCGTGATCTAAAGAGACAACAATGCGAAGCATTACTAGAAACCAGTTCCTCGGTGCCATGCTGACGGGCGCTGCTTCCCGGATGGCGGGCGAATCGGCCGGCGGCGTTCAAAAAGAAAAAGACATCCTCATTTATAACCATCCGAAGTACTACGCGACCTTCCCTTCGATGGTGCGGCGACCCGACGGGGAGATCCTGGTGGCATTACGCCGCTGTCCGGAACGCCGCCCATTGGGAAATCCGAGGACGTATCACGCCGATCCCAACGGCTACCTGGTGATGGTCCGCTCCATGGACAATGGCGAGACCTGGACAAAAGAACCATCGCTCATCCTGGCGCATCCCTACGGTTCGTCGCAAGATCCTTGTATGGTGCAGCTGGATGACGGTTCGATCATCTGCACCAGTTATCTATGGGAATGGGTGGGGCCATTCCCCAAGCTGCCGCCTCAACTTCAGGAGGACGCGCACACCTTTCTCGGCGGATTCCTTCTGCGTTCGCAGGACGGCGGCCGCTCCTGGCAAGGCCCTTATCTGCCACCGCCAATCCCGGGGCGTGCCGGGCGTGACTTCAACGGAAATCTGCTGCCGGCGAGTAATCGCGGCGCCATGTGTCAGGGCCGCAACGGGCGTCTGTATTGGGCCGTGGCATCAAGTCTTCCAGGCTCGCCGACGGAGATCCACCTGATGACTTCCGAGGACCGCGGGCTGACATGGCGGTACTCCTGCCCCATTGCCGCCGACAGCAAAGTGGCGTTCAACGAGACGTCGCTGTATGAAACGCCGAAAGGCGACATTCTCGCCTTCGTGCGGACGGCAGGTTTTGACGACCACACGGTAGTGGTGCGTTCCACCGATGGCGGCAAGAGCTTCGGCCGGTGGCAGGATGCCGGATTTCAGGGACATCCACACTATGCGTTGCGCTTGCCCGACAACCGCGTCTGGCTTGTGTACGGCTACCGGCACCCACCGTTTGGGGTTCGGGCGCGCGTGCTGAACGCGGAATGCACCGACTTCGCCACCGCTCCGGAGTATGTTCTCCGGGACGACGGGGGAACCTACGATCTCGGCTACCCGTGGGCGGTCCCGCTGCCCGGGAACCGGATCCTCTCGGTTTACTACTTCAACCGTGACAACGGCACCCGCCACATCGCGGGTACGATTGTCAGGATTGCGTCATAGCTACTCAACCCGGAACAGGACACCGGCGCCGGGAGCCAGCCAGTCCATCTCTCCGCTAAACGCCTCTTCCCTGCCCGTATACGGAGATATGCGCACCAACTTGCGACCCTGCTGCTTCAAGAGGACCTTGAAGGTGAAAGAGTTGTTGAGGTCCTTGTTCACCAGCATGAAGTAAGGCCGCTGGGCTGAGTCCTGGAATTCCCCGACCAGGATCCGGCCGCCGGCGGGCGTACGCACCAAACCACTTTGCCGAACATCCACACGCTCGATCGATTGGCTGGCGCTCAGAGGCTTTCCCTGCTGCGGAACGTCCGGAAAATGATAGACCCCTGTACTGTGCAGCTTGAGCAGGGTGGGGGCGAGGGCATGGATCTGGAGGTTGATGCGCCGAAGCATATCCCAGGTTCGCGTCCGGTTGCCGAACTGATCGATGGCCGCCAAACGATAGTTGCCGACTTGGGGAGTGAAATACGTGAAGTACTGAATCCCCCGGCCGCCATAAGCGAGAGTGCTGTACACCTGGAGGTTGAAGGTTGCGTCGCTCGGTTCGGAGTAGTTGAAGTGGGCGTTGGCGAGGATGCAGTTCCAGAATGACGTATTCGTCTCGACGCTCACCCGCCGCACGATCTCCAGGTTGTTGTAAAAGTGGTCCAGCATCTCGGTACCGGCCAGCGAGTAATTGTCGTAGCTCAGGAAGGGCTGCCCGGCCTTTTCCGCCAGCATGCGGACGTAGGTGACATAGTCGGTTCCCAACCTGGCTGCCGGCACGTGATACGGAAACAGGTTGATGTACGGCAGCTTGCCGGGGATCGTCTCACGCACAATCTTCGCCAGCTTCGCCAGGCCTTCCAGTTCCTTGACGTCCGGCTCATCGCGCAGGTAGTAGCCGAGGACGGCGGGGTGGTCGCCGACTTCGTTCTTGACCGCGGCCATGTTGCGCCGGATTTCCCCTTCAGGAGGGAGGTTCAGCAGCGGGTAACCGTTGATGCGCGGATCGGTAACAAAGCAGGTGAGACCGGCGGCTTTGACCTTGTCGAGATCCTTCGCCGCGCAGAAACCGGAAACATTCAACCCGGCTTCCTTCATGCCGCGCAGTTGATCGGGATCGGATGGAGATCCGCCCCAAGCCATGACGGGGAAATCCTTGGCGGCGACCGGCGTGGGCTGCCGGCTATCCTGGCCAAAGACGCACGTGAACGCGAGTAGAGTGAGCAGACAACTGCGTCGCATCAGAATCGTCTCCTTAGGAAAGTCTAAGTAATCCGAGCGTGTCGCGCTCAATCAGCGCTTCAATGGTGTCGGATGGAATCCGGGGCAGGCCGGAGTTGCCGGCCGTGTCGTTGACATTGCGCAAACGCACAATCGTTTCGCCGGGTGTTGTGAAGGGGTAGTCGGAACCCAACAGCAGCTTGTGCGCCGCGCCGTATTCAACCGCCGAGACCAGCCCGTTGTAGAACTGCCACGGCCGGTAGAAGAGAGCCGAAATATCCGAGTAAACGTTAGGCTGCTTGCGGATGAGCACGATGGTCTCGTCGATCCATGGGTGTCCCAAGTGCGCGATCACCATGCGCAGTTCCGGGTAACGCATGGCCACGTCTTCCAGCAGCGCCGGCGAGGCGTACTTGAGAGGCGCCAGCCGGGGAAACGTTGTCCCCTGGTGAAACATGATGGGGATGTTGTGTTTCTCGCAGTATGCATAAACCGGCTGCATGCGCTCATCCATCGGGTGGTAGTTCTGATAGATGGGCGCGAGCTTCAATCCCTTGAAACGCCACTGTTCGAAACAACGATGCAGCTCGTCCAGGTAGTCCGGCTCGTGGGGATCGACCGAGGCAAAGCCGATCAACTTCTCCGGATGCTGGGCGACGTAAGCGGCGATGACCTGGTTCGGTACGACCAGTCCTACATGCGAGGCTCGAAAACCCAGCACGATAGCGCGGTCAACCGCCTGCATTGCCTTCCAGTGATCTTCCTCATGGACGTTCACGTCGGCAGGTCCGCCGCGGGCGATCTCCGCCTCCTTGGTCATCTGCTCGGACCAATGTTCGGCTTTCCAGAGATGGGTATGGCAATCGACAATCATTTGCCCCATTGTTGCTCATACGGTTGCGGCAGACAATCGAGCGGACACAATAGCGTCCAACCTGGTGGACACGCACTCCCCGCCGGCTCAGAACGAGCTACTCAGGTGCGGGGATCGGTTGGCCGGCCGCCACCGGCCTGCCGAAATCGGGTGTTCCGTCGGGCTTCCACGTGATCGGTTGCGCGCGCGGTGCGCGAAAACCTCCGCAACCCTGGCCCGATTTAGAGTTGGCGTGGTACAGAATCCAATCCTGCTTGCCGTCGCGCGACTGGAAGAACGAGTTGTGACCCGGTCCAATGGCGCTCGCCTCGGGCGATTTCCAGAACACGGGCTCAGATGACTTGGCCCAGGATTGACGCTTCAGCAAGTTGCTGCGGGACGAAGCGGTCAGCATCCCCAGTTTGTACTCGTCGGTCCAGCACGCGCATGCCGAGTAAACCAGGAAGATCCGGCCGTTGTGTTTCAAAACGGCCGGTCCCTCGTTGATGTCGACGTGCGCCGGGCCGGTGCGTTTCTTTGGACGGAGATCGCCTACTTTCTCCCATGGATACTCCGGAGTCGACAGCCTGGTGCGCTTGCCCGCGATAGTCCAGGGATTCTTCAAGCGGGCGATATAAAGGTTCTGGACGCCATCGGTGTCGCCCTCCCAACCGGACCAAACCAGGTAGAACTTTCCCCGATTCTCGAACACCGTCCCATCAATGGCCCATTTGTCGGACGGGTCGGCAACCTTCCCTTTCATGACCCAGTCGCCCTGGAACGGATCGGGTGAAGGATTCTCGAGCACCCACAACCGGTGCGTCCGGTTTGTGCCCGCGTCCGCTGCGAAGTAGATGTACCACTTGCCGCCGATATAGTGGAGTTCTGGCGCCCAGATGTCATGGGAGTACGGACCAGCGGCTGGCGCACGCCACACAACCTTCTTTTCCGCCTCGCTCAATTCGGCGAGGCTGCGCGTTTTCCAAATGGTCAATTCCACGCCAGTAGTGTGCATGTGGTAGTAAAAACCGTCACGGAATGTTACCCATGGGTCGGGACCGGAAGCGATCAAAGGGTTGACGAGCGTGCCGGACGGATTAGCGCCGGGTTCTACGGAGTCGCTTGCCCGCCCTGACAGGCTGGTGCACAGGAACGTAACGAGCAACAGCACAGCTACGAGTTTCATCGTCAGTGCCTCACGGCAGTTCGGCCACGAACGCCGCTTCGATGAGCATTCCGGCCTGCAAATCTACTCCGTACGCCCGCCTGTTCGGAGGGTGGGTTCCGAAGTACTCTTTGTAGACCTCGTTGACTGCTGCAATGTCTCGCATGACTTCCTGCAAATACAATCTCGCCGACACTACGGCGGTCTTATCGACGCCGGCTGCGGCCAGGACTTCGTCCAGTTGGCGGAAGATCTC
>JAJFUV010000291.1 GCA_021372245.1 Terriglobales bacterium | reverse complement strand
TCGGCCGGGTGGCTCGCTTACAGCCAAATCGCGGCGACGGACCTGCCCATGTCGGCGGCCTTCGCGGCGGCGCAATTGCTGGCGCTCGGCTGGATCGAGCGAGGAGAGCGGCGCGGGTTATTGGCCACGGGGATCCTGATGGGCATCGCGGTCCTCGCCAAAGGATTGGTGCCGCTGCTGCTGGCCGTGCCGATGGGGTGGATAAACAGGCGACGCTGGCGCGACCTGCTGTGGCCCGTGGCGGCCGGACTGCTGGTGGCCTTGCCGTGGTATGCGGCGGTGACCTGGCGGCACGGTTGGCTGTTCTTAAATGACTTCTTCGGCCGCCATCATTTCCAGCGTTTTTCGGAAGACGTTCTGATGCACCAGCAGCCCTTTTGGTTTTACGTTCCCGTCCTGCTGGCGGGTTTGTTTCCCTGGACCCCGATGCTAGTTCCCGTTTTCAACCGTCGCCTGTTCGGCGACCGGCGTGCACGTTTCCTCGCCGCCTGGGTGCTGTTCGGCTTGGTCTTCTTTTCGGCTTCGGCGAACAAGCTGCCCGGTTACCTGCTGCCGCTGCTGCCTGCGGTGACGGCGCTGGCCGGATTGGCGCTGGCGCGCCTTCCGAATGCACGCTGGTACGCCGCCTCGGTGGGGATTCTTCTTGGTGTGCTGCCGGTGGCCGCCCGGGTGCTGCCCGGCGCGCTCGCCGTCGGCCTTTCCCGGGCGGGAGGATTGCACATCTCAGCCTGGGTGCCCGCGGCGGCCCTGGGATTTGCCGCCCTCTGTTGGTGGCTGGAGAATGGCGGCCGTCGCGCAGTGGCGCTAGCCATGATCGGTGGCGCGTTAACTATCGGCGTCGTGGCGCTGAAGATCGTCACCTATCCCGCCATCGATCAAGCTGCCTCGGCGCGGCCGCTGTGGCGCGAAATCGAACCGCACCGCACGGAAACCTGCGTCGACCAAATGCATCGGAGTTGGCGCTACGGGCTGAACTACTACAGCATCACGCCGCTTGCCGATTGCGCCGCGTCGCCACAGCCATACCGGGTGGCGCAGGAGCCGGGCAAAGCGCCGCGGCTCCTGGGACCCATCCGCTGAAGTTTCCGGATTGTGTCTATTGCTTCTTCAGAGAGGCCTGGATCTTCGTCGCCAGCGCCTTGGTTTCCTTGCTTTCGGGGACATCCTTCAAGGCTTCCAGCGCTTCATTGGCGAACAGCTTCATCTGGTCCGGCCTGTCCAGTTTCATCCGGCCGAACAACTGCGACTGATCGTACAGCGCGTTGGCCATGGCCGTCATGAATACCGCGCGCGGCACCTTCACCTCGCCCGCCTGGAACATCGCCCGCGCCTTGGCGGTATCCTCACCGGCTCCCACGGCTTTGGCTACCCCGATCAGGATGCAGCGCTCCATCATTCTCTTCTGCGCGGTTTCCTGCTCAGCGTCGGAAAGGAATATGCCGTTGCCCAGCTTGCTCATCAGCGCAACCTGGCCCGCGCTGCCCGTGGGGAACGGGAAGCTGAGCACGATCTCGGGTTCCTTGTGAGTCTGCCGGAACGTGCGGAACGTCTCGGCGAACTGCAGGGACAACTGGCCCGCCATGTTGCGATAGGTGCTCACGCGCTTGCGGAACGGAGTGGGGTTCGCCTTGTTGGCGCGGGCGCCGTACTCGTAGTTGTCGGCCAGTTCCATGAACGCTTTGGTCATGCCCGACGTCAGGACCAGGCGCCAGGACTGCGCTTTGCTCGTAAATTGGTTGTCAGTCTTGCCGAGTGCATCGAGGTGCTCGGCGGTCTTCAGATAATCCGAGGTGGCGTAAGTCTCCCGCGCCGCCTGCCAGTAAAACTCCGGCGTGCCTTTCTCCGGCGGCCGCGGTCCTGTCGAGCAGGACACCAGAACCAAGCTCAAAGAGATGAGAGCCAACAGCACTAACGATTTCCTTCGATCGAGACGCATTCAATCCTCCTGGGGCACTTGAATATCATAATCAGAGGTTCCATGCAACACAGCGTTATTTTGCCGCCGGTGATGAATCGCGAAAGCCCGGACGGAAGTAAACTAAGCAGTAACCGGAGAGAATGCCACCATGACTCTTTACCGATTTCTTGCAGTCGCCTTCGTTGTGTTTGCGCTTGGCGCTTCCTGCGCCTGGTGTCAGCCGTCCTTGCCTGAACCGCTGGCTCCACCGGTCGGCGAAGCTACGCTGGCGCCCAAGCTCGCCTGCACGGATCTTTACAGTCTCTCGGGGTATGAGTTCACGGTAGTCACCGCCACGATCATCCCCGCAGGTGCCAACACTCGGGAATACTGCCGCGTGACGGGCCAGGTTCTTCCCGAGATCCGCTTCGAGGTAAATCTCCCCACGACGTGGAACCGCCGCTTTTATATGGCCGGTAACGGCGGCTACGCGGGCAACACTGTTGACGGCCCGCTGCGGCCCGGCGCCAGGAACACGCAGGTGAACCGGGGCTTTGCCACCGCGGTCAGCAACGCCGGCCACGAGGCATCCGCGGAGCCTTGGGCGTCGTTCGCCATGAACCGGCAGAAACTGTTCGATTACGCGTTCCGTTCGCTCCATGTCACCGCCGTGACAGCCAAGCGACTGATCGCGGCGTATTACGGCGTGAAGCCCACGCGGTCGTATTTCGAAAGCTGCTCAAACGGCGGCCGGCAGGCACTGATGCTGGCACAACGCTTCCCGGAAGACTTCGATGGGATCATATCCGGCGCGCCGGTACTGGCG
>JAJFUV010000285.1 GCA_021372245.1 Terriglobales bacterium | reverse complement strand
GTCACAGGTCTGACCAATCTCCTTCACGAGGTCAAACGCCTCAAACGAACATGCAGCCTGTGACCTGTCTACTCCGAGAAAATCCCTTCTCTCGGAGCTTATCCCGCACACGAGCCTAATCATTCATACCATCTCCTTCTGCGATTCTACGCAATTCGTTTTCCCTGGGTGAAAGAGTGGAGGAACCGGATAGCCCCCGGGAAGCGCGCCAGCACCTGGCGATCCACTTTGACAGTTCGTCGCCATCCGCCGCGACGTGGACATCCCCATGTGCCAGTACCGCCTGACGCTGCGGATGGAGCAGGCCGCGCAAGAGATCGCACAAGGGGCGACGCTCACCCAGGCCACCTGCACCGCCGGTTTCGCCGATCCCGCCCATTTCTGCCGCATCTGCCGACGAATGTTTGGCAGCGCACCGCGGCAACTGCCGTCTTTCAAAGTACGCATGCCTGGCAACCGGACTAGTGTGGAGCGCCGCTGAACGCTGGGAGACACCACACCTCATGTGCCGACGTCGTGGCATACCTCGAAGAAGAACCTGCACTGACGCTGCGTACCTTCCAGGAATGCTGCCCCGACTTCTGGGACTTCGGCAGACACCGGTATTCCACTTCCGTGCGCCTTAAGCTGAACGGCAAAACATCCCTGCTACAATCTGTTATGATCAACTCTTTTAGAGTGACCTGAGTTGTCCGGTGTTAATGTGGACTTTCAGCAGCATATATGCGACGAGTGGCGACAATCTCCCTGTTCAGCGGCTGCGGCGGTTCAGATCTAGCCCTGCGCCAGCTGGGTCACGAAATCGTTTGGGCTAACGACATCTCTGAAGTTGCGTGCGAAACGTATCAGGATAATGTCAGCCCCAAGATCGAGCTTGGCGACGTCGCCTGTTTTAATCGTTTCCCCAACGCGGAATTTCTTGTCGGTTGCTATCCATGCCAGGGATTTACGCAGGGTGGACGACGGCAATCGAAAGATAAAATCAATTTTCTTTACCAGCAATTTGATCGGGTCCTCCGGATTGTTAGGCCAAAAGCCTTTGTCGTTGAGAACGTAAATGGTATGGCTTATGGCGCCAACCAGCGACTGTTGGGTAACCAGCTTCGACGCTACAGACTAGCAGGATATAGCGTCAAGTGGAAAGTGCTCGATGCGCGGAACTTCGGGGTCGCACAGTTCCGCCGCCGTGTTTTCATCGTGGGTGTACGTTCAGACATAGACTACAACTACACCTTCCCTGAGCCGGAACATAGTCCGAACTGTTCGCGCGTGACACAGCGCGAAGCGCTCGATGGGCTGCCGGAATGGCCCGAGGGCGAGTTCAACCAGGAACCGTTTCATTGGTACTACTTGTCGCGCAACAGACGCCATGAATGGGACCAGCCGAGCGCCTGTATCGTTGGACATTGGCGGCACGTGCCGTTGCACCCCATGAGCCCGCCTCTTAAGCGAATCCACACGGACAAGTGGGTTTTTTCCACCGACGGACCTGCGCGGCGGTTCTCATATCGAGAATGTGCCGCCTTGCAGGGTTTCCCCCGTGAATTCGTTTGGAAAAGGGGATCAGTCCGTGAGCGCTTTCAAATGATTGGCAACGCTGTGCCGCCGCCGCTCTTCAAGGCAGTGGTCAGGAACCTGAAGGACTTGTGGTGATACATGAGTGAGATGGACCAGCAACCAGATACGCAACCGATGCTCCAATATGTCTCTCCGGATATGTTGGAATTTGATCCCGACAACCCGCGATTCGCCGGTCAACTCGCCGACAAATCACAAGACGAGATTCAAGAGTACATCTTCGGTGAGCCCCATTACGCCTCGGAGCTGGTGGACTCCTTTTTGGAGAACGGGTATATCGATTACGAGCCGCTGGTTGTCAGGCGGAAAAGGAACAAGTTCGTAGTCGTGGAGGGGAATAGGCGCTTTGCGGCCATCCGAGAAATTAGAAGTCACCCCGACAAATACGAAGGTCAGAAATCGGATCTGGAGAACATTCCGGTGCTCGTCTTCACCGATAGGCCAGGCCAACGGCAGCAGAACGAAATGCGAATTTATCTTGGTGTGCGGCACCTCCTGGGGTTTCGCGAATGGCCACCAATTAGCAAAGCGCTGTTTTTGGAACGGGAAAGTAAGACTCCGGGCGGCTTGGACCGCGTGATCAAGGAGACAAGACTGACAAAGGCGCAGGTACGACGGTTCCTGATTCCGTACCGACTGCTGCAGCGCGCCGGTGTCACTCTGCCGAAAGGTGAGGATTTTTGGGTCCTCGGTGAGGCCCTGCAACGCGCCGGTGTGAAGAAGTTTCTTCAGTTGGAGGTGGACTCCGCGACTCTCGATGTCGTCGGTTATGACAGAAAGAACCTGACGTTGTTGCTCAACGACCTATATGGCCCGAAGAAGGGTTTAGAGCGTGATGCGAGCGCGAAGGTTGTGTCTGATACACGAGATCTCTCTAGGCTCTCACGGGTCCTGGATTCGGAAAAGGCCAGTGCTGTCCTACACGCTGGAAAGAGCCTCGGAGAAGCCGAGATCTATGTAGATACGCGCGAGCAGAGTCTTTCACGGCTCAAGAAGGTCACAAAAGAGTTAGGCCTACTCCTGAAAAAGCTGCTGCCAGGGAGCAAGGACCCAGACGAGACTAAGTTGCTTCAATTCTTTAGGCAGTTCGAGACCGCCGTGAAGGGCTTCATCAGCAAGAATGCCAACCCCTCTGTTTGAGTTTTTCGAGACGATCGCAGAAGAACTTTCATCGGAGCCATCCCGAGTGATCACTCGGGATAGTCTTCAAGTGAACGATGACGAGTCCCCGCTCTTGGACGATCTCAAGCGCGACATGAAGGTGACGAGTACCGACGAGGCGATTCAACGTGCGGTCGAGGCTTTGCGCAAGCACTTCGATGGGAAGGGATCAAGACTACCGTTCGACTACGATTCTGCAACCGGGCGGTTTACGGCGATAGACAGCGACTATCTTAAGTTTGTGAAGGAGATGAGCAGCATCCGAAGCATCAACACAAAAGCGCATGATTTTGAATGTAGCATCGCGAAGCGACTGGGCCAGCGGGCAACCGGAAGCATCCACCGTGTCGGACATCCGCGCGATCAAAAAAAGAAGCGTGACGACTTCAATGCGCATCTGAAGACCTTGGGCTTCGGTCGTCCTGTATTGCTCGGTCATGACAAGGATGGCGGCTTCGATATCCTTTGGCTGCTGCCTGTAGGCACGATTCCACATCGCCCTTTAGTATCCGTGCAATGTAAGAATGGCAAGTTCAATATGGATGTTGCGGACCAATCTGTTGGGGCCGGAAGCCGGTCGTTCTCGCAGCACTCAGGTCTACAGCCGAGCGTGCACGTCCCTTGTGTCCTCTTTAACGACTACATTTGTCCTGATATCCTGAGCGCGAAACAACTAAATTTCGTGCCTCTTGGGCTTACCGACTTGGCGCCTGCCACCGAGCCGATATCGGTCCAGCTCATTTGAGTCGCGAATTAGTTCAACCCAGGAACGCTTGTATTGTCGACGCGAGTTCTTCCAGATCCGCGATCTTGCACTCCCGGAGGACAAGCACTGTCCAACCCTGCTGTCGCAAGCGCCGGAGGCTTTCTCGATCGCGCTGCCTGTTCTTCTCCAGCTTCGGAATCCAATACTCAAGTCTCGATCGCGGCTGATGTGAGAAGCGACATCGGTCGTGCGGGTGCCAGTAACAACCGAACACCTGTATAACCTTACGCAAGCGCGGGAATACCAAATCTGGGCAGCCTGGAAGGTCATGCACGTGCAGCCGATAGCGGTACCCCAACGAATGTACGAGCCGCCTGACGGCCATTTCCGGTCCGGTGTCTTTGCTCCGGATACGGGCCATGTTCCAGCTACGCCGGTCTATCGGAATTCGATCCGTCCTCAGTCTCCTCGAACCTTCGTACCTTGAGCGTACCAGGGGCATCTCCGCTCTCGCCAGCCATCCTAAGGTCAGGGCGCATCTTGTCTTCTGCCCATTTGGGCAGATTGCTCTCGGCAAACACCCTTGTGGTCACCTCCGGCGAATAGACAACCTCACTCGGTCATCGCACAAAACTGTCCCGATACGCCCGTCCGCACCGTGGTCGGCGGTTGAGGTGCCCGGGGCGATCAAACGTGACGGGGAACGCTACTCCACCCAAGCCGCCACGCCGGCCGGGCCGATTTCTCTTGTTCCTATGACGATCTTCGCCGTGGGTCCCGCGGGGATGGCGAGCTTCTTTTCCGAGAAGTTCGTCGCTACCCAGAAGCCGTCGCGCCAGTCGACTACGTATTGCGGCGGGAAACTCTCGGTCGCCACTCCGGCCGCCGTGTAGATTCGCCTCAGCAGGTCGTACTCCAGTTCGCCTGCCAGCGATTCCACTCCGATGTAGGTCACCGTCCCTTTGCCCAGCTTGCGCGTGGTGGCCGCCGGCGTTCCCGCGTAGAACTGATCCGCATAGCGCGCCAGCACCGTGGTCCCGGCCCTCGGCTTCAGTTGATCGCCCCACGCGGCCCAATCGTAGGCGCGCGCTCCGGCCATCACGCTTCCCTTCACCGGCGCGGGCAGCACGTCATACGCCGGGATCTCCGCTCCGATCAAATCGTGGATCGGCCCGGCCCACGGCGCTTCCCACAGGTGCCCGTTCCGGTCCTTCTGCGCCGTGCGGCAGGTCAGCACCAGGTGACCGCCCGCTTCGGCGTACTTGCGGAAG
Organism: Terriglobales bacterium; assembly: GCA_021372245.1. GTDB lineage: Bacteria > Acidobacteriota > Terriglobia > Bryobacterales > Bryobacteraceae > JAJFUV01. Next base: position 17,348 of record JAJFUV010000285.1, on the reverse strand, counting down.
CGCTCCACCAGCCCGCCATCCGCCATCTGGTACGCCGGCGCGACCAGGAACGGGTAGCCCGCGAAATCCTTCTCCTCGGTGATCACGTCCACCGGCGCCCCCAGCCGCTTCAACGCGCGGTAGTGCTTCATCAGGTGGGCGTTGGTGTCCCAACGCGCGGTCTGCTTGTGGTTGTCGATGTCCCAGCGGTTGTCGTAGCTGTACAGGAACCCCGCGCGGCGCGCCGCGTACGCGCGCGGCTCTTTCGCGTCCGCCTTATACAACTGGCGCAGTATGCGCACGTCCTTCATCGCCCACGCGTACTCGTGCCCCCCGGTCGTGGGCGTGACGCCATCTGGACCGGCCAGCCCGTAGTGGTAAAGCTCCGCGCCGAATAGCGGCTGCCGGTAGCGGTAGGTGCACACCAGGTTCGCCCCGGCCGCGAACGCGCGCATGATCCACATGCGGACCGCGCCCGGGTACGGCTGCGGATTCACGTCGCCCCAGTTCACCTGCCCCGGCTGCAGCTCCATCAGCCCGTGCGGCTTGCCCAGGGCGCGCATGAAATCGTGCATGAAGCTCATGTCCGGCGCGCTGCCCAGGCGGAAGCCCAGCGGACCTTCGTTCAGGTTGCCGTGTACGGGGTAGTGCGTCCAGGTATTCACGTCCAGGTCGCGCGCCGAAAGCGCGGGATTCACTTCCTTGTGGAGCGCCATGTAGTTGGTGGTGACCCACTGGTTGCGCGTGTGGCGGCGCAGCGTCTCGGCCTGGAAGCGTATGTAATCGGCGGTCTCTTCGGCGAACCAGCGCTGAAAATCGAGCTGCGCGTGCGGGTTGATCTGCTGCACCAGCTCCGCCTGGTTGGGGATGCGAATCTGGTCGAAGTCTTGGTAGATCTGCGACCAGAAGGCGTTGCCCCAGGCGTCGTTCAGCTTCGCGATGTTCCCGTACTTCCGCATTAAATGCGAGCGGAACTTCTCCTGGCAGAAATCGCAGTAGCAGTACTGCTTACTGTAGTGGCTCAGCTCGTTGTCAATCTGCCAGCCCCAGACGCGCGGGTCCTGCCCGAAGCGTTCGGCGAGCCTGGTGATGATCCCGGCGACGTACTCGCGGTAGCGCGGCACGGTCCAGCAGGCCTGCGTGCGCGAGCCGTGCTCCATGCGGCGGCCCCCTGCGTCCACCATCAGCACCTCGGGATGCTTGCGGACCAGCCACACGGGCGGCGTGGCCGAAGGCGTGCACAGCACCACTTTCAGCCCCTGCGCCGAGGCGAGTTCCACGTTTTTGGCGAGCCAGTCCAGATCGAAGCGGCCTTCCTCGGGTTCCATGAACGCCCAGGCGAACTCGCCCATGTGTACGAATTCGAGGCCCAGCTTCCTGATGTTGGCCATGTCGCGCGCCCACTGGCTCGACGGCCACGCCTCAGGGTAATAGTAGACGCCGATCGTCATCATGTCGGCGGGTTTGAAGTAGGGTTGGGCGGCGGCCGCCGCCGCCAGGACGAGCAACAGCACTACGATTTTCCGCATCATGCGCTCCGCATGAGCGAGTATACAGCGCTGGGTTGCCTTGCGGCGCTAACGGTGGTTGGGTCCGCGGTACAGGTAGGTGCAGCCGAAAACCACGCCGAGGTCCGGGCTGCGCGGGCCGAAGCCGTGCTCCAGGCCGAGGTGTACGGAGAAGCTCGGCGCAATGTGATACGTGGCCGCCGCGATGGCGCCGCCGTAGTTCACCACACTGGACATCGAATAGTAGGACTGCAGTGCCATGCCCAGCTTGCCGTGGATGGGCCGCAGCACGCCGACCGACGGCAGGTACTGATGGATCGCGCCGCCGGTGTGCCCTTCCCACTTTGAGACCAGGTTCCCGGTCAAGCGCGTGCTGCCGAAGTTCTTGTCGCCGTAAAAGGTCAGCTTGTGGTCGTGCATCCCGGTGCCCAGCTTGCTGCTGGCGGTCGGCTGCTTATACGTGTAGCCCACGGCGAACAGGGGGACGCGGCGGGTCTCCGTGTTCAGCACGAACTTTCCGCCGAAGCTGGTATCGCCGAAGCCGCTCTCGCCGCCCTTGGAAATCCAGTGCGTGGGAACGGTAAACAGCGCGAAGCGTTTGTTTAGCGAGCATTCATAGAAGCCGGTGAGCCCGCTTGTTTCCGCGCCCGTAGCCGAAGCCTCGCGCGAAAGGCCTTCCGAAATGAGGCAGCCGCCGGCGGGAGGAATCGACGTCACGCCGTTCACGCCCGGCCGGATGAGCTTCGTAGCCACCGGCTTCAACGGCTTCGGCCAGAGCGCCGCTTTGGGAATTTCGGCCGCGTGCGCCATCGGCAGGGTGACCAGAAGCTGCGCCAGCACGATCTTCGCGATGGTGGCCGCGGGATAGACGCCCGCGTAGCCAACGTTGGGTTCGTCGTTCTTGGCCTGGTTGGCGGCGAAGGCGAGGCAGGCAGGCTGCGTTTGAATGCCGCTCATGACGCCGATCAGGAAGTCGAACGGCATCTTCAGGACCTTGTAGCCGAAGATCATCGTGGCCAGGGTGATGCTGAACGTGATTGCGGCGCCGGCGAGCATGGTGGGCGCGCCGTTGGCCTGGATGGTCTGCGCGAAGTCCCAGCCGGCACGGGTGCCGACGCCCGCCAGGAACAGAACCAGACCGATCTGGCGGAGCGTGAAATTCGCGCTGGCCGGGATCACCCAACTGATGCGTCCGGTGGAGCCTAGCTTGCCGAGGATGAGGGCCACGATGAGCGGTCCGCCGGCGTAGCCCAGCCGCAGCGAGGTGCCGCTGGGCATGGGGAAGGGAATCATGCCGAGCAGGACGCCCAGCACCATGCCGATGCCGATGGAGCGGAAGTCGGCTTCGGCCGCGCCGCGGATGGAATCGCCGAAGAACTTCGAGACTTCCTGCCGCTTCTCGCGCGGGCTGACCACGCGCAGCAGGTCGCCGTATTCCAGGCGCGTGTGCGGGGTGGCCACGAAATCCGTGTCGCCGCGCCGGATGCGCGATACCGTGGCCGGGATCTTGTTCAGGTCCAGTTCGGCGACGGTCTTGCCGACCACTTCCCCGCTCGACAGGTATACGCGCCGGTATTCGAACTGCGACGTGTCCTGCTCGATGCGCGACGGCGCGGGCGCGCCGAAAATGTTGCGGGCGCTCTCCTGCGCTTCCTCGTCGCCGACCACGGCCACGATGCTGCCCAGCTCGAGCCGGGTCTTGCCCGTGGCCACGTCGGTGTGTCCTTTTTTCTGGATGCGGCTCACCACGAAGCGCGCTTTGTAGATTTCCTGGAACTGGGCCAGCGTCTGGCCGTTCGCCGCCGGGTTCTGAACCACGAAGTTCCCTACCGTGATGGGAGCCTGGCGCGTGCCCTCGCGAGGCTTCACGCCCCACATCTTGCGCAGGAACTGGAAGCAGAGCAGCACGCCGATCACGCCCATCGGATAGGCGATGCTGTAAGCCACAACCGGCTGGTCAGCCAGTTTCTTGGCTTCCACCGCGCTCACTCCGGCCTTCGCGGCCACGTCGCGCACCGTCTCGCGGGCGGCGGCCAGCGCGGGCGTGTTAGTCACCGAACCGGAGAACAGACCGGCGGCGCGCGGGCCGGACATGTTCATGAACCACGCCAGGCCCAGCGTGATGGAGGCGCCGAAGGCCAGCACCCCGACCGCGAAAAGGCTGTCGCGATAGCCGCGCTTGCGGATCGCTTGGGCCAACGCCGGTCCGGACTGAATCCCGATCATGTAAACGAACAGGATCAGGCCGAGCGTCGGAACCATGTCCGGCGCCGCGATGGCCGGATGCAACGCGCCGATGGCCAGTCCGGCGAAGAGCACCCCCGCGATTCCGAAGCGGAACCCGAAGAAGTTGATCTCGCCCAACAAGTACCCCAGCCCGATCGCCAGCAAAAGCGCCAGGATGGGAAATTGCACAAGCGTGTCGATAAGTGGTTGCATCTGTTGATTGCAGCGCCGGATTCAGAGAGTGCGCCGGCTTACTTGGCGGCCAGTTTCGCCGCCCACAACCGCTTTGCCAGCCGCGCCGTTTCCTGCTTCAAACCTTCCGGCAGGTGCGTACCGAACTTGGCGAAGTGCTCCTTAATGAGAGGAACTTCGTGCAGCCAGGCGTCCACGTCCACGCGAAGCAGCCGGTCCATGGCGCCTTCGGGAAGTTCCAGTCCGTTCAGGTCGAGGTCCTCGACTCGCGGCAAACGCCCGATCGGCGTGTCCACGGCCTGGACTGCGCCGTCGCAGCGGTTGAAGATCCACTCTAGCACGCGGCTGTTGTCGCCATAGCCGGGCCACAGGAACTTGCCCTGCGCGTCCTGCTGGAACCAGTTGACGTAAAAGATCTTCGGCAGCTTGGCGTCCGCCGTCGAACCGATCTTGAGCCAGTGAGCGAAGTAGTCGCCCATGTTGTAGCCGCAGAAGGGCAGCATGGCCATCGGGTCGCGGCGCAGCCTGCCCACTTTGCCCGTGGCGGCGGCGGTGGTCTCGCTGCTTACCGTCGCGCCCAGGAACGTTCCGTGCTGCCAGTCGAAGGCTTCCGTCACCAGCGGCACCACGCTCGCGCGCCGTCCGCCGAACAGGATCGCGTCGATGGGCACCCCTTCCGGGGTCTCCCACTCGGGAGCCAGCACCGGGCACTGCCGTGCCGGCGCGGTGAACCGGGCGTTGGGGTGTGCCGCCTTGCGCCCGCAATCGGGCGACCAGATGCGGCCCAGCCAGTCGATCAGCATTTCCGGCTTCTCGTCCGTCATGCCTTCCCACCAGACGTCGCCGTCCGGCGTGATCGCGCAGTTGGTGAAGATGGAGTTCTTCTGCGCCGTTAGCATGGCGTTGGGGTTCGACTTCATGTTCGTTCCCGGCGCCACGCCGAAGAACCCGGCTTCGGGGTTGATGGCGTGCAAGCGGCCGTCGGAGGCGAACTTCATCCAGGCGATGTCGTCGCCGATGGTTTGCACTTTCCAGCCTGGGATGGTGGGTACCAGCATCGCCAGGTTGGTTTTGCCGCAGGCCGACGGGAAGGCGGCCGCGACGTATTTCGTTTCGCCGGCGGGGTTGGTGAGCTTCAGGATGAGCATGTGCTCGGCCAGCCAGCCTTCGTCGTGCGCCTGTACGCTGGCGATCCGCAGGCTGTGGCACTTCTTGCCGAGCAGGGCGTTCCCGCCGTAACCGGAACCATACGACCAGATCTCGCGCGTTTCAGGGAAATGGCAGATGTACTTGTGCTGCGGATTGCAGGGCCAGCTGGAGTCCTGCTCGTCGGGTGCCAGCGGCGCGCCGACCGAGTGCAGCGCCTTCACGAATTCGCCGTCCGTGCCCAGCCGTTCGAGCACCTTCGTGCCCACGCGGGTCATGATGTGCATGTTGGCGACGACGTAGGCCGAGTCGGTGATTTCGACGCCGATCTTGGAGATGGGCGAATCGATGGGCCCCATGCAGTAAGGGATTACGTACATGGTGCGGCCGGCCATGGCTCCGTCGAAGAGCTTGGTCAGCAGGCTCTTCATCTTGTCCGGGTCTTCCCAGTTGTTGGTCGGACCGGCGTCTTCCTTATTCCGCGAGCAGATGAAGGTACGGTCCTCGACGCGGGCAACGTCGCCCGGATTGCTACGCACGAACACGCTGTTGGGGCGCTTTTCGGGATTCAATGGAATCGCGTTGCCCTGCTGGATCATGAGGCGGAGCATCAATTGATACTCCCGGGCCGAGCCGTTACAGAGATGAACGCGGTCCGGCTTGGTCAGCTCCATGATTTCTTCAACCCACCGTAGAAGCTCGGGGTGCCGAATGCTCTTGATTCCAGATTTACGAATCGATCTTTCTAGCAATGCTGGTGCCATGTGTAGCTCTTTTCATTCCTGTCTCTAAAACTGCCCTGGCGTTCCGGGTTCCCTCCTTCTGAGACACCCATAGCGCCACCCTTTTTCCTGGCAATAGCGGCGCTTGCCCGCGTTCGGGCCGCGTCGCGTTCGGCCGGGGGCTCAGCGCCCCTGACGGCGCTCAAGCGATGCGAGCGCCGCCGGCATCGACGCCATTGGACTTACCTCCTCTAGACTCCCTGCTGAGCATCACTGCCAGCCGGTGAGATAGTGCCGCGAGTGAATTGTACAGGTCTTCGTTCTGCACGATGATCTTCGGCGGCAAGTGAAGGCGCACCGGAGCGAAATTCCATATCGCTCGAATGCCACCCTCCACCATCAGGTCCGCCACCTTCTGCGCCGCTTCAGCGGGCACCGTGATGATGCCCAGATGGATGTCCATCGCGCGGACGTATTCGGCGAGGTCCTGGATGGGGCGTACCTCGACATCGTGCACCCGCTCACCCACTCGCAAGGGTGAGTTGTCAAAGGCGGCGATCAACTGGAGGCCGACCTGTGCGAACCTCCGGTGGCCGAGCAACGCGGTCCCGAGGCTCCCCGCCCCGGCCAGCACTGCCCGTTTGCCGCCGTTGTATCCGAGAAAAGCGCCGATCCCCGGGATCAACTCGTTGAGCCGGAAACCCACACCGGGTCTCCCGACCATCGCGATGCTTTCCAGGTCCTTGCGCACCAGGGTCGGGTCCATGCTGAGGTCCCGGCCGATCAGACTGCAGGAAACCGAAGAGGCTCCCTTCTCTTCGAGATGCTGGAGGTAGCGATAATAATCCGGCAGCCGGTGCAGTGTGGGTTCCGGAACCCGGTAAGTCGCAGGCTGGTTGGTATCGCTCATAAAACCATTCCTCGAAAGGTGCTTTTCAGAACTGATCGAGAAACTTTTCTCGATTCCATCGTACAACAGGCGCCACTCCACGTCAATAGAAAAACTGAATAACGTCTATAAATTATTTGTTACCAACGCGTTACAGGGATCAGGTTGACGGAGTCCGTTTTGGTAGTGTAAACTCAACATCGAGAATTACTTCTCGATGCTACCCAAGATTCCTCGTAGTTCTCCACGCAGAACCGTCCCCAACGGCTGTGGCATCAAGACCAGATTCAGAACATGCAACAAATAGTCCACGACGTGTTGATTCTCGGAACCGGCTTGGCGGGCTTGCGGGCCGCCATCGGTATGAATTTGCGGACGCGGGGCAACATCGACATCGGCCTCGTATCGAAAGTACAGGTCATGCGTTCGCACTCGGTGTGCGCCGAAGGCGGCACGGGCGCCGTAATGCGGCCCGAAGAGGGCGACAGCCTGGAACTGCACGCCTGGGACACCGTGAAGGGTTCGGACTTCCTGGGAGATCAGGATGTTGTGGACCGTTTTGTCTCGAAATCGCCGGACGAGATCCGCCTGCTCGATCACTGGGGCGTGCCCTGGTCGCGCCGCCCCGACGGGCGCATCATGCAGCGGCCCTTCGGCGGCCACACCTTCCCGCGCGCCTGCATGGCGGCCGACAAGACCGGCTTCTTCGAGATGCAGGCGCTCTACGACACCCTCCAGAAGTTCAGCCGTTTCTCTCGCTACGACGAGGGTTTCATCACCTCGTTGCTCCTTGAACAGGGGCGCTTTGCCGGGCTGACGATGTACGACGCGCCGACGGGCGAGTTCGTGCTGTTGCGCGCCAAAGCGCTCCTGATTGCTTCGGGCGGCTTGGGGAACCTGTTCGGGTTCACCACGTATTCGCAGACTGTCACCGGCGACGGCCAGGCGATCGCCTACCGCGCCGGGCTGGCTCTCGAAGATCCCGAATTCCTCCAGTTCCACCCCACGGGCCTGGTGCCATCGGGCATTCTGATGACCGAAGGCTGCCGCGGAGAAGGCGGTTACCTGCGCAACAGCCGGGGCGAGCGCTTCATGGAGAAGTACGCGCCCAAGATGATGGAACTGGCTCCGCGCGACATCGTTTCACGCTCGGAGATGACCGAAATCCTCGAAGGGCGCGGCTTCCAGGGGCCGGACGGCCTCGACTACGTGCACCTGGACCTGACCCACCTGGGCGCCGAACGCATCAATAAGCGGCTGCCCTTGATTCGCGAAGTCTGCATCAAGTTCCTGGGCCTGGATCCCATCACGCAAATGATCCCGATCCGGCCCGTGGCGCACTACTCGATGGGCGGCGTGGAAGCCGGCATAGACGGACGCACGAAGGTCGAGAACATCTGGGCGGCCGGCGAAGTGGCCTGCCACTCTCTGCATGGCGCCAACCGCCTCGGCTGCAACTCCACGGCCGAGTGCCTGGTTTGGGGCGGCATCACCGGAGACGAAATCGGCAAGTACATCCTTGCGGGAGGGCAGCTCAGCGACGCGCCTGTCCGGCAAGCCGAACAGGAAGAGAACCGCGTGTTCAGCGGCCTGCTCCGGCGTGATGGCAGCGAAAGCGTGGCGGCCATCCGCCGCGATCTGCAAAGTACCATGGACCAGCACGCCGGCGTCTACCGCACCGGCGAGTCCATGCGCGAAGGACTGGCCAAGATCGCTTCCCTGAAGGACCGTTTCCAGCGCGTGAGAGTCGACGACAAGAGTCACATTTACAACACGAACCTGATCCAGACGTTGGAAACGGAAAACATGCTGGAGCTGGCCGAGGTGCTGCTCTACGCCGCCCAGGCTCGCGAGGAATCGCGCGGCGGCCATGCGCGAACCGATTTTCCGGCACGGGACGACGTCAAGTTCCTGGCCCATTCGATGATCTACTACACTGGTAGAACTCCACGTCTGGAATACAAACCCGTGGCCATCACCAATTGGAAGCCTGTGGAGCGTAAGTACTGATTTTGAAAGAGATTACCATGGCTCAAATCGAACGACACGATAACCGGCTGGGGCTGTGGGGCTGGCTGGGCGGAGGACGCTGGGGTTTGGAGCGCTACGCCTACTCGCTGCACCGCATTACCGGATTGGCGCTGCTCGGCTATTTTCTGCTGCACATCGTGGTGACCAGCCTGCGCGCGATGGGCATCTACCTATGGGCCCAGGGAGGCCCGCTGCACGCTCCGATCTTCAAGGTCGGTGAGTACCTGGTGTTTGCGGCGTTCGCCTTCCACGCCTTGAACGGAATCCGGCTGGTGCTGATCGAACTCGGCATGGCGGTGGGCCGCCCCATCGAGCCGATCTACCCATATAAAACTTCGCTGACCGTCCAGCGGCCGCTGCTGATTGTGATGATGGTCGCGGCGTTTGCCCTGCTGCTGGCCGGTGCGTACTGTTATCTGTGAGAGGAAGTGACCAAGTGACGAAATACTGGACCGCGCACATTGTCACGGGAATCCTGATCCTGTTCCTTTTGGGTTTGCACATGGCCATCATGCACATGGGCGGCATGGTGCATTTGTTCTCGCCGCATGGCGGCGACGCCGTTTCGGTACAAAACAGTCTTGCACGGGACGGAAGCCTCTTCTTTACATTTACTTACGTCCTCATGCTGGGCGTGGCGCTCTACCACGGACTGTATGGCCTGCGGACCATGCTGCTTGAGTTGACACTCACGCCCAAAATGGAATCGGTGGTGACGGTCACGCTCGTTGTCGTGGGCCTCGCTCTGTTCACTCTCGGCTCCATGGCGACGGTGGCGGCGCACGGAATGGCGTCGGTGGGAGGACGCGTATGACCCCGAGCAAGGAAGGCGCGCGCGACATCCGCTTCCACATAACCCGCTACAATCCCGAGTCCGATTCGAAGCCCCACGTGCAGACCTACACGGTTCCCGTGACGCCGGGCATGACCGTGCTCGACGGTTTGCACTACATCAAGAGCTACCTGGACGCCACCCTGGTCTGGCGCTACTCCTGCCGCATGGGCATTTGCGGTTCTTGCGGCATGCTGATCAACGGCAGCGCGGGTCTGGCCTGCAACACCCAGATCCTCCACATTACCAGCACCGATCTGACCGTCGGCCCGCTGCCGAACTTCCGCATCATCCGCGATCTGGTACCGGACCTCGCGCCGATGTTCCAGAAGCACCACTCCGTGAAGCCCTACATTTTGCGGGCGGACGCTTCCGAGATAGACGACCCGGCCGGTGAATACTACCAGTCGGCCGAAGATCTCGAAGCGTACCTGCAATTTACCTACTGCATCAAGTGCGGCTGCTGCATGGCGGCTTGCCCGACGCTGGCGACCGACAAATCGTACCTGGGACCCATGCCCGCAACCGCGGCGGAGCGCTACAACCGCGATAGCCGGGACGATGGTTCGCGCGTGCGGGCACTGGTTACCGGAGACGACCACGGCGCTTTCCGTTGCCACTATGCCGGGGAATGCTCCCGCGTTTGTCCGAAAGGCGTCGATCCGGGCAAGGCTGTCCAACTCCTCAAACGGCGATTGGTTCTGAACTACCTGCACTTGGGGCGCAAAGGCCAGCCTTGCTCGAAACTGCACGGGCCGGGCAGCGGCAAGCCGATGGCAGGCGTGGGGCCTGCGCCAAAGCGCACCGTCGAGTAACTCGGCCCGCGCGCTGTCACTTCAGCCGGCGCTTGAGAATGTACCGGACAATCGGCGTGGGATCTTGAAGCGAGTGCGGGTGATGGCCGACGCCGGGTTTCACGATCAGTTCCATGCGCCCGCCCAGGTCCTCAAACCGCTTCTTGAGAACCAGCGTGTTCTCCTCGTAGGGAACTACATCGTCCGCGTCGCCAGCTACGTGCAGGATCGGGATGCGGCCTTTGGCGATGGGCGCCAGGATGTCGATCGGATTGCCCTTCCACGCGAGCGCCTGCTCCTCGCTGAACCCGTAAACCTTCTTGAACAGTTCCCAATCGCCGGGGCTGCCCTTCCCTTTTCCCTTCCCGCCGGGCCAGCTTTTCACGTCGCAGACGGGCGCGTCGCCGTAGATCAAGCCCACCTTGTCCGGGTGCGCGGCGGCCCAATTGTACACGTATAGCCCGCCCCGGCTCATGCCCAGCAACACGGGCCGCCGGGAAAATCCGTACTTGCCGGTGAGTTCCTCGTAGAGCTTCAGCCAGCGCTCCATGGTGTCCGGGCTGCCGAAGGTGTTGGGGCAGGCCATGTAAACGACGTGCCAGCCCTTGTCGAGCAGCGCCTCATCCACCATGGGAAATGCGCCGAAGAACTCGCCGCGCCACAACCAGGGTTTGCCTTTGGCTACCTTCGCGGGCGTCACCACGGTCACGGGGCGATCCGCGAATTGGAACACGTACCGGGGGTGGCCTTTCCATTCCGAGCGTGCGCCCGGAAACTCCTGCGCGCGGGCCAGTCCGGCGGCCGCGAGGAGCGCGCAGCACAGAACGGTAGTTTCGGACAGATTGATCTTTCTCACTTGGTCGATTGCCTTTGCGCGGCCGTTAGCCGAAGATCTCCGCCAACCGCCGGGCGACGATCCGGTGCTCGTTCCCGCGCATCATCCACACCGAGACCAGCAGCGCCCCGGCGCCGCGGCTCTGGATGTGGATGGGCGGGTCGCCATCCATCAGACGCTTGACGACGTCGGCGGAGGTTGGCTTGCTGCTGCCCTCGTCCCAGGTGATTTCCAGGTGCGGCACCACGTTGGCGATCACCGGCAAGTGCCGGCGCGGAGTGATCCCCTTCACCTTCGAGAGCGTCGCGATCATCTCCGAGACGCGCCGCTCGAGTTCGCGCATCTCCGCTTCGTGATCGACCTTCATGTAGCGTTCGACGGCGGCCAGCAAGCCCATCACCTCTTCCTTGCCGACCTTCATGCCGCGTCCGATGCCTCCGAACGGGCTCATGCAGGGGCGGGCCGCTTCGATGAGGTCCTCGCGGCCCAGAAGCAAGCCGCTGGCCTGCGGGCCGAGCAGCCCCTTGCCACCGGAGAAAGCCACCAGGTCGAAGCCCTGCTTCACATAGGCGCCGAGATTCGAAACCGGCGGGATGTCCGCGGCGGCGTCGTTGAAGGTGGGAACGCTGTGTTTCTTGCCGATGGCGATCCACTCGTCGCGCTTGATGAGGCCGTCGGGCTCGTACTTGTTGAGGAAGAACATCATGGCAGTGCGGTCGTTGATCGCGCGCTCGGCCTCCTCGGCCGTCTCCACCCACACGATGCGCGCTCCGGCGGCGAGCATCTGTTGCTCGTAGCCGCACCGGTGCTTCTTCTGTTGGATCACTTCCCCGCGGGATCCCGAAGTGTCGGGCAGGCGCGCCATGATTTTCGCGTCGCCGCGCGCCAGGCAGGCCGACGTACCCACTGTGATGGCGCTGGCGGCGCCGCAGGTGATCATGGCCGCGGGGACGCCGATCAACTCGGCGATGCGTGCGCCCGCCTTCTTATTGAGTTCAGGCAGCGGAACGAAATAATGCGATGCGTCCACCATGGCCTGCACTACTTCCGGAGGCATGATGGAGCCGCCGAGCACCGTCACCGTGCCGACACCATTGATGATCGGTTTTATGCCGAGCTTCGAGTAGATGTTCGGACGGGCGGGTTTGGCGGTGGCTGAAACTGCCAGTGGCGCCGCCGCCGAGGCCCGCATGAAAGTTCTGCGAGAGGATGGGCTTTCCATGGCTGATCAATGGCAGTGTATCAGGAGGTCAACGAAATTGCAGGACTATTTCAACGGTGTGCGACCCAGAGGCCGCTGCGGAGTCGGAGGCTTCCTTTATCTTGGCCTGGCGCACCATCAGCGCATCGTGCAAGCCCTTTTTCACAGAAGCAGCCGCCGGCTCGAAGGTGAGCCGCAGGATTTTCACGCCGGCGCCGGGGCCGAGTCTGATTCCTCCGGCCGCGGGTGCGATTATCTGCGCGCCCTTGTGCACATCTCCCGCGAAAATCTGCTTCTGGGCATCCGAATACAACGCCAACCGGCCGTCCGCGGGCGCCGTCACCGCAAGACGGACCAGGTCGCCGGAATTGAGGACCGCGCCCGCCGGGGCCTCCACGAACTCATTGCCGGATTCTCGCAGAACTTTGTACGTGAGGGAGGCTGGCGTCACGGACGCGACCGGCGCGGCAGCAGGTGGGGCGACGGCGCGTTCCATCTCCACGAAACCGGCTTTTGCCTCGTTGTCGACTGGTCCCGGCATCCCACCGATACCCACCCGTTGCGGCAGCTCCTTCACCTGCAGACGCTGCCTTACCGGGGCTTGCGCCACCACTACCGGCTTCTTGCCGGGCAGCACCTTCTGTGCTGCGGGCGCTTCGACGGGTGCGGGCACGGATTTCCGTTCGATCCGCATCACCGGCGCGATGGCGGGCGGGCGCGGCGCAATCATGAAGAAGGCGACCAGGCCGACGGTTGCCAGCGCTCCTGCCATGGCCCACGGCGCGGGCCGCAGCCACCAAGAGTGTTTGGCTGCGGGAGACTCCGAGAGCACGGCGATCAGGCGCGCTCGTGCGACGGGATCCGCGAGCAACTCACGCAGCGGCTCCTCTCGCATGAGCGCGTCGTAGAGCGTCTGGTCCGCGAGCGCAGCTTCATACAGCGCAGCACGCTCTTCGGCCGTGAGCGTCCCGGTTGCATAAGCGCCCAGCAGCTTCTCGATGTCCTCGCGCTTCATGGCTCCTGCTCCCAGTTCCCACCCAACCGCTCGATCAATTCCTTGCGGCAGCGGAAGTCCCAGGTGTAAATCGTGTTGATCGACTTCACGCCCATCAGCTCCCGGATCTCGGGGAAGCTCTTGCCTTCCAGCTTCAGCCGGAACAACTGCCGGCAACGTTCGCCCATCCCCGTCATTGCGCCCTCCAACCGCTCCAGCATCTCGCGCCGCTCCGCCTGGTCGAACGGGCCCGGCGTGTCGTCGGCCAACGGCACGTCGTCGGTCGAAACCTGCGTGTCCAGACCGCGCCGGTGCGATTTGCGCAGCTCGGCCACCATCTTGAAGCGCACGATCTTGAGCGAGAGCGGGAGCAGATCTTCGAGAGCGTCCAGGTGCGCGTACTTGCGGTGCAGTACCAGCAGGACCTCCTGAGCCAGGTCCTCTGCCATGTCCCTCCCTATACGGGATGCCGCGAAGCCTACAATCCTTTCGCGCAGGCGGGCTAGGATCTGGTCGCGGTCCACTTCATTCTATTGGAATGAATCCGTGCCCGAAATTCAAGGAGTCCACGTGGGACCGCTATAATAGGGATCTCATGCCCGCTGAGCTGGTCTGCTTCAATCCGTCCTGCCGGACGCGCTATCCGATCACCGAGGTGATTTACAATTGCCCGCGCTGCGGGGCGCTCCTGGAAGCCGTCTACCCGCCCGCGCCCGATCCCGGCCATCTGAAGAAACTGTGGCGCGAACGCCGCATGAACAACACGCCACTCGACCAAAGCGGCGTCTGGCGATACCGCGAGTTCATCCCGTTTCTTGACTCTATAGATGTAGTAGTAAGTCTGCGCGAGGGGAACACGCCGGTGCTCAATGCCCCCAAGGCCGCCGCGTACGGCGGTTTGAAGCGGCTCGCCTTCAAGCACCAGGGCTTTAACCCCACGGGATCGTTCAAAGACAACGGCATGACCTGCGGCGTATCGCAGGGCGTCCGTCTCGGCATGAAGCGGGTGGCGTGCGTTTCCACAGGGAACACGTCTGCGTCCATGGCCGCTTACGCCAGCGCTGCCGGTCTGGACCCCATCATCTTCATCCCGCACGGCAACATCTCCTATGGCAAGCTGGCGCAAGCCCTCGAATACGGCGCGCGGACGCTCCAGGTGGAGGCCAATTTTGACCAGATCCTGGCGCTGGTGCGCACTCTTGCTGAACGGACCGGCATCTACCTGCTGAATTCGATGAACCCGTTCCGCATCGAAGGACAGACCACCATCATGGTGGAACTGATGGACCAGCGCGACTGGCGTGCGCCGGATTGGGTGGTGCTGCCGGGCGGCAATCTCGGCAATACTTCGGCATTCGGCAAGGGACTTCGTCAAATGCTGAAAATGGGCCTGATCGAGCGCTCGCCGCGTCTGGCGGTCATCCAGGCGGAAGGTTCCGCGCCGTTCTACAATCTGATGCAGACCGAGGCACGCGATACGCTCACTGCCGTAAAACATCCGGAAACACTCGCTACAGCCATCAGAATCGGAGACCCGGTTTCCTGGCCCAAGGCGCTGCACGAAGTGACGACCTCGGGCGGCGTAGTGGAAAAGGTGACCGAACAGGAGATTGCCGACGCCAAGGCCCTCATCGGCGCGTGCGGCATCGGCTGCGAGCCGGCATCTGCCGCGACGCTGGCGGGCATCCGCAAGCTCACCGCCGCCGGCGTCATCGATCGCGACGCGGACGTGGTGGCGGTGCTGACCGGTAATGTTCTGAAAGATCCGGATTACATCTATCGCTATCACACCGGGCAACTTAAGGCGCCTAACGGCACGCAGATCCGCCCGGCGTTCGGCAATCAACCCCTCGTAGTGCCAAACGATCCCGAGCGCATCGAGGCCCTTCTGGCTGATAATACTAGGGAATCCTGAACAGGCGGCGAACGGGCTGCCGTTGACCGTGGTTGACATCGAAAATTCCTCTTGCTCTTCGGATCCTTTTCTGCGACAATACCGTGTAAGTTGTTGGCGGCAATTTGTGTCCGTTGCGGAATAACCAGGGGAGCTACGCGGGAGTTATAGGCGTAGCTTTTTCGTTTTCTGGCCCTCCAAGACGTCTCGCTCTCCGCCAGTCAAGTCAGGAGAACAGTAGTGAGAGAAAAAGGTGTTGTGAAATGGTTTAACGCCGCTAAGGGCTACGGTTTCATCCAGCGGTCCACCGGCGAAGACGTGTTCGTGCACTATTCGGCCCTCCAAATGGATGGGTACCGGACAGTCGATGAAGGTGCGGAGGTAGAGTTCGAAGTCAAGCAAGGCCCGAAAGGGTTGCAGGCGGAGAACGTAACGAAAGCTTAGCCAGTTCCTCCTAACAATTCAGTGTTTACGAAGGCCGCCGTTATCGGCGGCCTTTGTGTTTTCCGGGACCTGGGCGTGCTATATTCGTTGCATCGCAGGACTTCTGTTTATTCGTTGCTGGGATTGATGTCTTAGACACGAAAGGAAGGTGTCTGGTGAGTAAACGAAGTGTGCCTGAAGTTTCCTCCCAACCCTCTTCCAAAGTGTCCCGCCGCGGTTTCATGGGCGGCGTGGGTCTTGGGGGAGGGGTACTGGGCGCGGATTTGCTGGAATCAGAGGCGCAGGCGCAGCCTGCAGGCCAAGCAGGATTAAAGGGCCCCGGCGCCGTCCCCGTCACGCTTCAGGTGAACGGGAAACCGTACAACCTGACCGTGGAGCCGAGGGTAACGCTCCTCGATGCGTTGCGCGACCATCTGGGTCTGACCGGGGCGAAGCGCATTTGCGACCGCGGCACGTGCGGCGCCTGCACGGTGATGCTTGACGGCAAGGCCGTGTACGCGTGCAGCGTGCTTGCGATCGACGTGCAAGGCCGTCAAATACAGACGATCGAGAGCCTGTCGGTGCCGGGCCAGGTGCATCCATTGATTCAGTCCTTCGTGAACAATGATGCACAACAGTGCGGCTTTTGTACGCCGGGTTTCGTAATGGCGGTGAAGCATTTTCTCGAAAAACATCCGAATCCGACCTATGAGCAGGTGAAGAACGGTTTGGGCGGGAACATCTGCCGCTGCGGCACCTACATGGGAATCCGCCGGGCCGTTGTGGAGGCTGGCGCGCGAATGAAGGGAGGCGCCCATGCCTGACTATAGCTGGCCTGCAATGGACAAGCGGCGGCTCCTGGGTAAGCGCACCAGCCGCATTGACGGTCTGGCGAAAGCCAGCGGCAAGGCCGTGTACGGGTATGACATCCGTCGTCCCGGGATGCTGTTCGGAGCCATCCTTACCTCGCCCCATGCACACGCTCGGATAGTGAAAATCGACACGAGCGCGGCCGAGGCGACCAAGGGAGTGACTGCGGTCGAAATCGTTTCGGCCCCCGGGACGGAAGTACAGTGGGCGGGCACGGAAGTCGCGGCGGTGGCCGCGACGAGCGAGCCCATCGCGCGCGACGCGCTGCGCAAAGTCAAGGTCGAATACGAAGTGCTGCCCCACATGGCGCGGGAGCAGGATTACGCGAAACCTGGTGCACGCGTGAAGCGGGGTGGCCAAATGGTGAAGGGCCAGCCCGACCAGGCCTTCGCGGAGGCTGAAGTTACCAGCGAAGGCCACTACGGCATTCCCGTGATCACACACTGCTGCACGGAGACGCACGGGCAGGTGATCGAATGGAACGGCGCGAACGTTGACTACTGGCCAAGCACGCAGAACGTGAGCGGCCTGGCCGGCGATCTCGGCAAGAGTTTGAATGTTCCCGCCGCCAACATTCATGTGATGCAGCAGCACATGGGCGTAGGCTTCGGCAGCAAATTCTCGCCGGATCGCTGGGCTGTGGTGTGCGCCAACCTTTCGAAGAAGAGCGGCGGACGCGCCGTGAAACTGTTCCTGGACCGCGCGACAGACCAGGAAATCGCCGGCAATCGGCCGGGTTTCTTCGGAAACATCAAAGTCGGCGGCAAGAAGGACGGCACCATCACGGCGTGGCAGTCGGAAACCTGGGGTAC
>JAJFUV010000264.1 GCA_021372245.1 Terriglobales bacterium | reverse complement strand
TGTACCACTTCGAGCTGTTCCTGAAGAACTTGCGCGAGCGCAAGCAGCCGGAAGCAAACCCGGAAACCTGCCACCATGCCACGGCGCTGGGACACCTGATGAACATCTCGTGGGAAGCGGGGCGCAGTATTCGCTGGGACGGCAGCAAGAACAAGGTCCTGGACGATCCGCAAGCAAACGCGTTGGTGATGCGGCCCTACCGCGCTCCCTGGAAACTGGAGGTCTAAATGAGAAGCGAACTGACGCGTAGAGACGCACTGCAGGTTGGCGCGGTTGCGCTGCCGTGGGCCGGGGCCGCCGAAGCCAAGTCCACACGTAAGTTGCCCATCGGAATCGCCACGATGCAGTTCCGCGAGTATACCAACGCCGGCCTGGCGAAGGAATTGAGTGAGCAAGGGTTTCGCATCGTCCAGCTCTTCTTCACCCAGACCGACAGTAACTACTGGAAATATGGCGGCCGCAGCGATCTCCCCGGCATGACGCCGGAGCGCGCGAGGGAGATCGCGGCGACATATCGTTCCGCCGGTCTGTCCATTCACAGCATGGGCGTCTACACCACGCTGGTCCACGCGGACACCGCCGAACGAAAAGCCAACCTTGCCTACTTCGAGAACATGATGAAGATCGGCGGCCAAATGGGGGTCCGGACGTTCGTCTCCGAAGCCGGACACTATCAGCCGCCGGGGCCGGCGCCGGCGATCCCATACGACTATCAGGACGACGTCTGGAAGATGGCCGTCGAGACGGTGAAGGAACTGGCCAGGATGGCCGAAGGCCAGGGGGCCACAGTGCTGCTGGAACCCATCTACCGCAGTATCTTTGCGACGGCAAAAAGGACGCGTGTCTTCCTGGAGGAGGTGGGTTCCCCTCGCGTGCGGGCGCTCCTCGATCCCGCAAATCTGCTGGAAGCCAACGATCTGGAGGAGATGTTCGAGCAGCTTCACCCTTGGATCAGTTGCATCCACGCCAAAGATCGCAAATTGCACGTCACGACGGGCGTGGCGGCGGGCCAAGGCGATCTCGACTACCGGAAGCTCGTCACACTGGCGGCGAAGCGCACGCCCGGTGTGCCGGTCATCCTGGAATACGTAGGTTCGAGCAACTACAAGGAAGCTCTGGAACATTTGCGGAACGCCATCCGGTTAGCTGGTCTGCGCCAGGCTTGACCTGGCTCGCAGTAGTAGAATGGCTGCCAACATGCCCAAAGGCGACCTGGATATCCAGATCACGCTGCTGACGGGGGAGCCCGTGCGCGACCGCGTGGAGATGGAACTGCGGCCGTTTCCGGGAGAGCCGGGAACGGGCGGCGAGGAGATGGCGGTTTCCGTCGACATGGGGGACGCCGTTGACCTCTTCGTTACGGGGATCACTTGCCGCGGAGGGCCGGGGACGATGTACCGGATCGCCGTGTCGGCGCCTCACTATCGCCACTACAGCTTCTTTCAACTGATACAGGAGAACGCCGCCAACGCGGCAAGCGACGATGTGGAATTTTGGGTGAAGCCGGGCGACGTGAGAGACATTCTCGCGCCGGGATTTGATGATCTGGCGGAGCCTGTTCGGGCGATCCTCAGCGGTGCGGATATGCGCGCCGTGGAGTCCGAGGACCAGGACCTGCTGGGGACGTCCGGCGCATCGCTGTACCAGACGCTGGGTCCGCTACGAAAGGCCTGCCTGCTTAACATCGCAAAGAAGGCTTCGCACGCGTCGGCGGACAGTTGCCTCCCCCTTATCGGCGGCCTGTTGCTTTGCCGTCAGGACCGTTTCTTTGCGACCGCGGATTCGTCGCTGCCGGCGCTTCTCAGGAGTAGTCCGCTGTACAAATCCGCTCCGGAAACGCTGCATGATCCGTTGCCCGGGTTTGAGCTGGCGGAAGGGAGCTTCAAGACACGCGACGCTAACGCCAACCTCCAGGTGACATTCATGCGGAACACTCAGACGGACGAGTTGGCCGCGGACATCGACATCGATGAATCCGCGGGGATTGAGCACGGCTTCGAAGTGATTCGTAACGCGATCTTTCAACAGCGGACCAATCCCTACCTGATCCGCGAGTTCATGCTGAGTGCAGACCTGCTCGAGCATACGCTGGATCCCGGCTACCGGTTTGTCGTTGGCCGGCGGAGAGCTGGCCGGACCGGACACGGAGCATCTTAGGTAGAGCGCCGCCACGCGCAGTGGCTCCCAACGGAACTCTGTAACCCGGCGGGTGGGGGACCCGCCGGGCCAAGTACGGAGCATCTAGCGAAGCTGGAAAGCCTCAACTCCTGTATGTATAGTGCCGCGCCGGCGCGGCTCCTCTCACTCAGCGGCGATGAAACTGCGCGTTGAGTTTGGCCAACTGTTCTTCAAGAGACGGCTTGCGAGGCGCGGGTTTGCGTTCCGCTTTCGGCCGACCCTGTGGCGGGGCTTCCAAGGCCTTGATGGAGAGCGCGATGCGTTTGGCCTTGGGGTCGGCGGAGAGCACCTTAACGCGGACGATCTGGCCCACCTTCAATGCCTCGGCGGGGTCCTTGATGTAGCGGTTGGAGATCTCACTCACGTGGACCAGGCCATCCTGATGCACGCCCACATCGACGAAAGCGCCGAAGTTCGTCACGTTGGTGACGGTGCCCTCGACCACCATGCCGGGCTGCAGGTCGGCGATCTCCTTCACGTCATCGCGGAATTTCGGCGCCACGAACTGGTTACGCGGATCGCGGCCGGGTTTGCGTAGTTCCTCCCGGATGTCGGTGAGTGTGTAAACGCCTACCGTCGCGGTCTGGAACTGCTTCATGTCGACTTTCTCGACAAGCTCCGGTTTGGCGATCAACTCCGGGATGCTCACGCCGAGCGAACGGGCGATCTCTTCAACCACCGGGTAGGACTCCGGGTGGACCGCGGTCATATCCAGAGGATTATCTCCTCCACGTATGCGGAGGAAGCCAGCCGCCTGTTGGAACGTCTTGGGGCCGAAACCAGGAACGGCTTCCAGATCTACGCGGGAGCGGAACTTGCCGTTTTCGTTACGGTATTCGACGATCTTCAGCGCAGTCCGCTCGTTGATGCCCGCCACGTAGCGCAACAGGGCCCAGGAGGCGGTGTTCAGGTCGACGCCAACATGGTTCACGCAGGATTCGACCGTGCTTTCGAGGCCTTCCTTCAATAGGCGCTGATCCACATCGTGCTGGTACTGGCCCACGCCGATGGACTTCGGATCGATCTTCACCAGTTCGGCCAATGGGTCCTGCAAGCGGCGCGCGATGGAGATGGCGCCGCGCACGGTGAGGTCCAGATCGGGGAATTCCTGGCGCGCGATCTCGGAGGCGGAATAGACCGATGCGCCGGATTCGCTTACCACCACGCTGAAGACGTTTTCGAGTTTGGCCTGGCGCAAGAAATCCTGCACGAAGGCAGCCGTCTCGCGCGAACCGGTTCCGTTGCCGATAGCGATGGCGCGGACGTTGTGGCGTGCGATGAGGGACGCCAGCGTCTTGACGGCGCCCGCCAGATCGTTGCGCGGTTCGAGCGGGTAGATGACGGCGTGGTCCAGGAACTTGCCGGTGTCGTCCACGACAGCCAGCTTGCAGCCGGTGCGGATGCCGGGATCGATGGCCAGCACCGAGAGCAGGCCCGCGGGCGGCGACAGCAGCAAGTTTTCGAGGTTTTCGCGGAATACGCGGATAGCTTCTTCGTCAGAGCGGTCCTTCAGGTTGAGCCGGACTTCGGTCTGGATCGAGGGGTTCAGCAGGCGGTCGTAAGCGTCTTCGGCGGCGGTGGTCAACTGCTCCACCCAGTCGCCGGGAGCGTGCACCACGTGGCCTCGCAGATAGGTAAGCGCGGCTTCGCGGTCCAGTTCGATTTCGAAGCCCAGGATGCCTTCCTTCGAACCGCGGCGAATGGCCAGCATGCGGTGCGATGGGATCTTCGCCGCCGGCTCGCTGTATTCGGCGTACATCTTGTACTTGCCTTCGGGATCCTCCACGCCCGGAATAGCGCGGCTTACAACGCGGCCGGTGTCCATCATCATCTGGCGCACGTGCTTACGGATCTCGGCGTCCTCGTTGATGCGCTCCGCCACGATGTGGCGCGCGCCTTCAAGCGCCTCTTCCGCGCTCGCCACGCCTTTCTCTTCGCTCACGAACGTAGCCGCAAGATCGGCCAGCGGCAGTTCTCCCGGCGCCTGATTCCAGAGGTAATCGGCCAGCGGTTCGAGACCCTTCTCACGCGCGATGGAAGCCTTTGTGCGGCGCTTCGGCTTGTAAGGCAGGTAGAGATCCTCGAGTTCGTTCTTCTCGAACACGGCCTCGATACGCGCGCGCAGCTCCGGCGTCAGCTTGCCTTGCTCTTCGATGGATTGCAGCACTGTTGTGCGGCGATCCTCAAGCTCCCGGAAGTAGGCCAGCTTCTCTTCGATGGAACGGACCTGGACCTCGTCCAGGTTGCCGGTGACCTCCTTTCGGTAACGCGCAATGAAGGGCACTGTGGCGCCTTCGTCGAACAGTTCGATAGTCGGAACGATTTGATTCAGCGGCACGCCGATCTGCTCGGACATGCGCAGCAAACAGGCGGTCGAAAGTTGGGGCTTGGTAATTTCCATGAGTGACTTCTACCCATGATAGCGGGTGAGCCACTCGATGGCCTTGTCGCCGGTTTCTTTCATTCGCCGGACCAGGGCTGAACGCAGGTCCGAAGCGATCCGCGCAGATGCTGGGCTGCCTATCAGATCGTGTTCTTCGTCCACATCCGTGCGGATGTCGTAAAGCGCCTGCCTGCCGGACTGCCACGCGATCAGCTTGTGCGTTCTGGTGCGGACGAGACGGTAGGGCTCCACGGTTGTCTTTACGGCAAGGGCACCGAGACGGCCATCGTCCCACACACTGAAGCCATATTCGGGGCCGCCAAGGCCGGACTGAAGCGTGTTTACAAGCGAACGGCCGGCCAGGGGCGATGGCGGCTCGAGATGAGCCAGGTCGAGCCATGTGCGCGGAAGGTCGATGGAGGCTACTGGCGCGTCGCTCACTCGGCCGCGCGCGACACCGGCTCCGGCGGCGATAAAGGGAACGCGCACGGATTCCTCCCACGGATAGACTTTGCCGATCCAGTTGTGCGAGCCGCAGGTGAAGCCGTTGTCGCCCAGGAAGAAAACGATCGTGTTCTTCCAGAGATTACGCCGGTCGAGTTCCGCGATAAGGCGGCCGATAGCCTCATCCATGTGCGTGATCACGGAGTAGTAGAGATTCCAGTTGAACTTTAAACCGCCCGGAGGGTGCGCGGGCGGTGCAATCGAGGCGGCATCCTTGCCGGCGTAGAGATCCGTGTAGCGCGCCTCGGCGTACCACGGCGTATGGGGTGCGTTGTAAGCTAACCAGAGGAAGAACGGCTGCTCGCCGGCCTGGCGCAGGCAATCGAGCGCCGCTCCGGTCAACAGGTCCGTGATGTGCCCCGATGTTTCGGTGGGCTTGCTCTCCAGGCCGTGGCACAGTTTCGGGTTCCTATAGACACTTCCCCCGCCCGGTAGCCATAGCGGCGCGCGGGCGAAACCGCATTCTTCCGGCCGGTTTGCGATGTGCCACTTGCCGGCCAGCACAGTGTCGTAGCCGGTGCGGCGCAGTTGCTCGACTACCACCGGCCCCAGTCCTTCGCGGAACCGGATCTGGCCGTTGCTGATGAGGCCGTTCTGGTAGGTTTCAAGGCCCGAGAGCAGGATGCCGCGGCTCGGCGCGCACTGCGGTGTACTGATCTGAGCGTTGGAAAAGCGCACGCCACGCGCGGCCAGACGGTCCAGATTGGGCGTATGTATGTGGGGATTGCCGGCGGCGCCCAGGCACTGATAGTGGTGGTCGTCGCTGAGGATGAACAGGATGTTTGGGCGCCTGCGGGGAGCGGCCATGAGCGGCGCAGCCGTCGAGGCCAGCAACTCGCGGCGGGTGCAGACGCTGGACATGGGCTCTCCTATTTCACGCGTTTCAGCCATCCACGCGGATTGAATGTCATGCCGAATTTCTCGCGCGAGCGGTCAATGACGAATTCGGGATGAGCGGCGACAAATTCGTCGACGGCTTCCATCGGACCGGGGCCGTGGTGCGGCAGGATCGGATGCCCGTTAAAGTGCGTATCTTCCACCACCAAGTACATGCCTGGCGATACCAGCGGGCTGTAGAGCGCAAGTTCCCTACCGACGTGATCCTTGTGGTGGTCCGAATCGAGCGCCACCATCACCTTCTCGCCGGGTCTGATCGAATCCCGGACCTTGCGGAGAACCTCGTCCGAAGTGGACGAGCCCATCAGAAACTGTATGCGCTCGTGCGGCGGCTTGCCCGGATAGTCCTCGATGTCCACGGTGATGATACGGCCGTGCTTCATCAGGTCGAAGATCGAAGCATAGAAAAACGAACTGCCGCCCTTGTACGTTCCGGTTTCGACCAGCACGTCAGGTTTCGTTTCAGCGAGAATCTCCTGGTAGGTCCATGTGTCCAGCGGGCACTTCTGCGTGGGGATGCCCAGCCAGAACGTGTTGTTGAAAGTCGTCGCGCCGTTGGCGTGGTACCAGCGGTGGTATGCCGCCACAACGCGCTCCGGAGCGCGCAAGTAACTGGCGGACCCCCAGGCGCCGAGGACGGCCCCCGCCAGGGCGGCCGAGACGGTTATCAGGACGGTGACTCTGGTTTCCATAGGTGCGGATGAACCATTGTATCCGCCGGACTACTACAATGTAAGTTCGTCTCGCCGGGACACCACCATGAGGAAAACCGTGTTTCTATTTGCATGCGCCATGGCCATGAATGCCGCTTCACAGAACAACCCGCTGCTGGAAAAGAGCTTCCGGATTCCGTTTGATCGCATCAGGGCCGAGCACGTCGAGCCCGCCATCACGCAATTGCTCGCCGAGGCCAAGGCTAAGCGCGACGCCTACGTCGCAAACGCTGCGCCGCGGACTTACGCCAACACGATGACGGCGTTCGAGGACATCCAGGAGGACTTGAACCAGACCATGGGCCTCGTGCGGCACCTGGAGAGCGTGGCCACCACACCCGCGCTTCGCGCCGCCGTGACGAACGTGCTGCCCAAGTATACGGCCTTTGTTTCGGGCATCCCGCTGGACAAGGAGATCTACGCGAAGATCAAGGACTTCGCCGCTACGCCTGACGCGAAGGCACTCACTGGGCCGCGCAAGCGCTTCCTTACCTGGACGCTCGACGAATTCCGGCGCAATGGCGCGGAATTGGGCGAAGCCGATAAGGCGAGGCTGCGCGCCATCAGTGTCGAGATGAGCCAGTTGGGCAAGCGTTTCTCCGATAACGTGCTGGACGCGACCAACGCCTTCGAGATCGTCGTGAAGGACGACACACTGCTGGCCGGCCTGCCGGAATCGGCACGCGCCGCCGCCCGGGAAAGCGCCAAGCGCAAGGGAGTGGAAGGATGGCGCTTCACGCTGCAGGAGCCGAGCTTCCGCGCTGTGACGACCTATCTGGACGACGCCGGCATCCGCGAGCGCATGTACCGTGCATACAACGGCCGCGCCGCCGGCGGTGCCAGCGACAACGTGGCCGACATGAAGCGGATTCTCGAGTTGCGCCGCGAGCGGGCGCGCCTGCTCGGCTACAAGAATTTCGCCGACCTTACGGTCGAGGATCGTATGGCAAAGAACGGCGACCGCGTGCGGGAATTCCTGGCAACGCTCGACCGGAAGACCCGCCCGTTTTACGAAGAGGAGACCGCGAAGATTCTGGCGTTCCGCCGCTCTATTGAAGGTGACAAGGCGCCCGCGCTCGCGCCCTGGGACATCCCCTACTACGCCGAGAAGATGCGCAAAGCGCGTTTCGACTTCGACGAGGAGGCCGTGCGCCCGTACTTCCCGATGGACAGCGTGCTAAAGGGGATGTTCGAGTTGGTGCATCGGCTTTACGGGATCACGGTGACGAAAGTGGACAACGCGGCAGTGTGGAATCCGGCTGTGCAGTACTTTGAAGTGCGCGACGCCGACGGGAGCTTGCTCGGCTGCTTCTATTCCGACCTCTATCCGCGGGAGGACAAACGTGGCGGTGCCTGGTCCGACGGCCTGATCACAGGCGGCCCCATAGACGGCACCTTCAAACCGCACCTGGGAACCATCAACGGCAACATGACGCCGCCGGTCGGGGATAAGCCCGCGCTGCTCACGCATCGCGACGTTGAGACCGTCTTCCACGAGTTCGGTCACCAGTTGCAGCACGTCCTGGGCCGGGTGCCGGTGCGCGGATTGAACGACGTGGCATGGGACTTTGTGGAACTACCCAGCCAGATCATGGAGAACTGGACCTGGGAGCGCGAGTGCCTGGACCTGTTCGCAAGGCACTACCAGACTGGCGCCCCGCTGCCCGAGGACTTGTACCAGAAAATGAGGCGCGCGCGCACGTTCCGCGCGGCCTACGCGCAGATGCGGCAGTTGTCACTCGGCGTGGTGGACATCAGTCTGCACGTCGATTACGACCAGCAGCGTGATGGCGACATCCTGGCTTATGCGCGCCGCGTGTTTCAGCGCTACACGCCCGCACCGGTGCCCGAAGATTATGCCATGGTAGCGAGCTTTAACCACATCTTCTCGGGCGGCTACGCTTGCGGCTATTACTCTTACAAGTGGGCCGAGGTGCTCGACGCAGACGCGTTCACGCGCTTCCAGAAGGAAGGCATCTTCAACCGCAAAGCGGGCATGGCATTCCGCCACGAGATCCTGGAGAAGGGCAACACGGAAGATCCGGCCCAACTGTTCCGCAACTTCATGGGCCGCGACCCGGATCCCGACGCCCTGATGAGACGCAACGGACTGATCACGAAATAGCCGGGCTTCAGCGGGGCAGGGCAATCGTATCGCCGGTCTTCTTCTGCCACTCGACTAGTTTGGTGCGGAGTCGGCGGTCGTCGGTCTTGCCGTACAGGTTGTTCATCTCGCCCGGATCGCGGCGGCGGTCGAACAGCAGCGACTGATCGGTGTCGTACAGAACCAGTTTCATCCCTTCCGGCGAAATGACTGTGCGGCCGCTGGGGCCTTCCCCGCTGTCCTTCACGTCGCCGGTCCATTCCAGGAAGACGTAGTTGTCCGGGCGGACTGCACCCGTGAGCTGCGGCATGAGGCTATGGCCGGGGAGTCCGGCGGCGGCATCTTTGCGCCCGAGCAGATCAAGAAGCGTGGGGACCAGGTCTATGTGGCTCACCGGCTGCTGGACGTGAAGTAGCCGCTGGCGACGGAAGGGCACACGCATCAACAGCGGCACGCGTACGGCTTCCTCGTACATCACCTGCTTGGCGTACATGCTGTGACTGCCCATCATGTCGCCGTGGTCGGACGTGTAGACGACGATCGTGTTTTCGGCTTGCCCGGAGACTTCGAGCGACCACAGGATCCGTGCCACGGCCTGATCTACCAGTGAGCAGAGTCCCGCGTAATTGCGTATCAGGCGGCGCCATCCGGTCTCGCCGCCGGGCTGCTGGCTTTGCTCGCGTCGGCGTTTGTACCATGCCGGTTCGGAAGTAGCGGGGACCCCGGGATAGTTAGCGGGCAGTTCGATCTCGCGTTCGTCGTGAAGATCGTTGAACCGGCTGGTGAATGGCATATGCGGCTCCAGCGTGTTCACGAAGAGCATCCACGGTTCGTGCCGGTTGTCGATGATGAAGCGCGAAGCCTCCTCTGCCAGGTAGGAAGGCTTGGTGTGTTCGATGGGCAACGAGACGGCGAAGTTGCGGGAGAAGTTGTTCCTGGCGTCGGGCTGGTAGCCCAAGCGGCGCAGAAATTCGTGGTAGGTGCTGCGCGCGTTGCGGTCGCGGCCTGCCGAGAAGTATGCGGTGTACTCTTCGATGGACCTCCACTGTTCGAAGCCGTGCTGCGCGAAGATCTCGTCGCCCAAGTGCCACTTGCCCATGTAACCTGTGCGGTACGCAGAATCGGCGACGAGTTCGGGCAGCGTGCGGGTCTCGCGTCGCAGCGGAATGTTGTTCTTGAAGCAGCCGGAGGTGTGCGGCCATAGGCCAGTCATCACTGTAGAGCGGCTCGGCGTACAGACAGGCTGGCTCACGTAGCAGCGGTCGAATACGACGCTTTCGGCGCCCAGCCGGTTCATGGCGGGCGCGCGATAGCGGGTGTTGCCGTACGCGGCCATTGTGTCGGCGCGCTGCTCGTCTGTCCACAAGAACAACAGATTCGGTTTGTCGCCCGGCTTGCGTTGCGGGCGGAGCAATGCCGGCGCGGCGGCGGCTTGAACGAACTCGCGGCGTGTGAACATCGGCGGAGCCTCCTCAAGCTAATTCGAAACAGACAACTTCGTGAACCGGTACGCGAGCCAGCGTCACTTCAACGCCCCCATCGGAACCCGGCTGCAGCTTCAGATTCTCGCCCGCCACGATGGCACGCGCCGAGGCGGTTTTGACGGGCAGGTTCAAACGGACGCGAACGTTCGTCAGCGGGATTGGGTCGTCATAGAAATCGGGATGCTTGGGCGCACGGCGCAGGGCGGAGAAGTTTACCACATGGACCATATATCGCTCGCGGCGCCCGGCACGAGCCGCCTGGTGGGTCAGGGTCACTTCCGTGCTCATGGGCGCATCGGATTCCACCAGCGGCGTGCCGAGCAATCGGCGTATCACGTATTGGAACGCCTGCCGGTAAACCCAATAGCCGCGCGTGAAGTAACTGGTGCCGAGCGGAAACGCGAACAGCGCCACCGGGCCGCCACGCGCGATAGCGGCGTAATCGGTTGCGTGATCGAAAGGTGTCTGCGCGTGGCTCGTATAATGCTCCGGGCTGCGCTGAAAAGCCGGCTCACCCAGGGTAGCAAGCACTTCGGCTGGCGCATCGGCCTTCCACTGCCCCGCGCCCTCGTAAAGTGCGTACTCGTACGGAGGAATGTCGCCCGTGAATCCCGCGCGCGGAATCATATAAGCCGGCTTGAAAGGCGACGCGCCTTTGTATTGCAAGCCGAAAGGTTCGAGCCAGCTTTGTCCGCTTCCACTCAGAACGCCAGCCTGGTTCGAGACCAGGATGGCGCCGCCAGACGAGGCGTACTTGACCAGGCGCGCGGCCAATTTCGCGTCGACCTGCAGACCGTCCGGCAACAGTACAACTCCGTAGCGTTCCCAGGGCGCGTCAGGCTCGACGACGTCGAACTGGATGCGCGATTCAATCAGCAGCTTCGAGATGCCGAAATTCGCTTCCGTAGATATGTTTTCGAGCGGCAGACCGCCGGTGATGATGGCGGCTTCGGTGACCGGTACCGCGCCTTCCAGCCATGGCTCCAGCGCTTTGATGCGCGCGTAGGACTTGCCGATGACGTGGTAGACCGCCGGGTCCAGCCTCCCACTGGGGGGCATCTGATCGCCGATGTCGCAGCGCGCGGCATTGGCCACGATCCCGGCCAGTTCGACGTCGAG
This sequence comes from Terriglobales bacterium, assembly GCA_021372245.1. Lineage (GTDB taxonomy): Bacteria > Acidobacteriota > Terriglobia > Bryobacterales > Bryobacteraceae > JAJFUV01. The sequence goes on along the minus strand of JAJFUV010000264.1, from coordinate 29,582 downwards.
TTGCACCGGAAGTTTCAGGCCGCCGAAATCGGCCCAGGACGAATGGAAGCGGCCGGTCATGCCGTAGCTGGTCAGGCCGGAAGTCCGCGTATAGCGCACCAGAGTGGGGAAATAGTAGTAACCCCAACCAGCGGTGGGCAGCGCCTCGATGTCGATGTTGTCCATGTGCGGCACGCGCTCGGCGAGGCCGTACACGCACTGGCCGTTGTAATCCACCTGGCAGCCGGGGCGGGTTTCGCGCACGGTTTGCGTGGCGCGCCGCAGGAACGAGACGTGGAGATCCTGTTTGTGGCGACGCTGCACCTTGGTGTCGAACGGGTCCAGCCCTTTGGCGCGCAGCGCATCGAGGCAGCGGCGGCAGAAACACTCGCCAGCGATGGGCACGGGCATATCGAACCACGCGCCGTCCAACTCGTAGCGGGAGACGAACTCGCGGGTGTGCTTCAGCATCAGCTCGACGAAGTCGTCGTGCGCCAGGCATAGCGCGGTCCAGCGGGGCGTCTGGTCGAACTTCGGCAGGTAGTTGGTACGGTCTCGCTTCACCACCAGCCAGTCGGCATGATGTTCGGCCAGGAAATTATCCCAAGTGGTGCAGTAATAAGCATAGACGGCGATCTTGCGCTGGCGGCAGGCCTTCACTTGAGCGCCGAGCAGGTCGAAGCTGAGCCCAGGATGCACGGGGCCGTACTGGCTGGGGTAGTAGAAGTACCCGTGCATGTCCTTGGCGAAGACCACAATGGAGTCGATGCTGGCGGCCTGCAGACGGTCGCCGAATTCGTCGGCGTTGAACTTGTCGCCGATCTTCGCGACGTACTGGGAATTGTGGAAGTCCAGGTGGATCTTGCGCCAGGGGCGGTTTGGCATGGCCGCCTGCCGGTTGTCGATCCAAATCCTGCGGCCGTTCACGCCGGCGGCGCTGGCTGCGGCTACGCCCGCCAAAAGAAACTCACGTCTGTCCAAGCCGTGCATTGGTGCTCCTTACCGAAGCCCGAATTATACAGCAAGGAGCACCAGGCGCCGCTGGTCGGTACGCGGGGGAAGCTTACTTCGTGCGATGCACGACCGGGCGGACGCGCGCCCGATGCTGGTGCGATTGGATCATCTGTTCGAGTTGGGCTTCCGGAACGCGGAATGAGACCTTGGCGACTTTACCTTCCGTCTTCAAGTCGAGCGTTTCGAGCGCCGCCGCGAGGCCCGGCGCCTGGACGCCCTCCCGGTTCATCTGGGCAAGGTTGGCCAGGAAGCGAACGACGTCGGCCAGCGCCGTCGCGTCCTTGTCCGAACGGGTGACGGCTTCGGCAGAGATCTTGACGCCGTCGGTGAAGTCCGCGCCGCCGCTGATCTGTTCAACGGCCTGAAACGCATTGCCCTTCATTGCGCCGCTCATGTTGGCGTCGGGAACCCGCCCCGCCATCTCGGCCACGGGGACGACCGACACCATCCATGCGTGATGCGTGGCGCTCAACTCCGCGGCCTTCCCCTCCAGGGCTGAATCCAACGAGACCGTCTGTGTGCGCTGTGCAATCGCGCTCTTCACCTTCTGAACGTCTCCCGCGATTGCGATGCTGCCATTGAGGAATGCAACAGCCCCGGATTGCTGGGTCTTGCTCTTAGGAGGCGAAAGGAGCGGGACACCCTGGTAATCCGTCACTACGGCACCTTTCTCTTTTGCACTGGCCAGGATCGTCTGGATATTGAAGTGTCCCCGGGCCAACATGACCCCATCTTTGTGCCCCGTGCCGGCCCCGGAAGCGGCGACCAGGATCTCGTCCACATCGCGAGTCGGATCGAAGCCGGTAGCCGTGACGAAGGCCTGGAATTCCTTGTCGTCCTTCTCCATCCTCGACAACAGGAAACGCCCGAACGGCGTTATTTTTCCCTGATCAACCTGGACTCCGGCCAGGAAACGTGTGCCTGCCGGCGCCAAACGCAGGAGTTCGCGGTCAGCCGCTGAAGCCATGGCCGCCGCCAAAGTCGCGAGCACAAGGACTGTACGAAGGGTCCGCATATTGCTCTCCTCACTCAGTCTTTACGACGTCGCAACTTGAAAAGTTCCCGGTCTCGACGGGGACCTGCCCCACCACCCGGATGCCGAAGCCCTCCAACCCCATGATCTTGCGGGGATGATTCGTCATCAGGCGTATGGTCTTCAGGCCGAGGTCCGACAAAATCTGGGCGCCTACGCCGCTTTCATACTGCAGCAGCCTGCCGCTGTCCGGCATGCGGTAATAGGGCAAGTTGCGGTCGTGCACGATGAGCCGCCCGGGGCCGCTTCCGCTCTTGTCCATGCGAGGGGCCGGCTTGCCCTGGTGCAGATAAACCAGTACGCCGCGGCCCTCTGCGGCGATCAGCCTCATGCTCTCGTCGATCAACTTCCGGCAATCACACTGCGCCGAACCGAAAACGTCGCCGAACAGGCAATGGCTGTGCATCCTCACCAGCACGCCTTCCTGGCCGCGAACATCGCCCTTGATGAGTGCGACGTGGATTCCCGCATCCACTTTCGAGGAGTAGGCCAAGGTGCGAAATTCGCCGTACTGAGTGTTCAGCCTGCCTTCCGCCAAGTGCGAGACGAATTGCTCGTGCCGCAGGCGGTAGCGGATCAGGTCCGCCACCGAGATCATCTTGATCTGGTGCTTTTGGCAGAACTCTTCGAGCTGCGGCACTCGTGCCATGGTGCCGTCTTCGTTCATCACCTCGCAGATGACGCCGGCGGGCTTCAGTCCCGCCATGCGCGCCAGGTCGACGGCGGCTTCGGTTTGACCCGCGCGCACGAGCACGCCGCCTTCGCGGGCGCGCAAGGGGAATGTATGGCCTGGGCGGGCGAGGTCCTCGGGCCCGGAGGCGTCCTTCATGATCACCTGGACGCTGAGCGCCCGGTCGTGCGCCGAAATGCCCGTGGTCACACCCTCGCGCGCGTCCACCGATTCCGTAAACGCAGTCCCGAAACGCGAGGTGTTTTCGGTCGCCATCATGCGCAGGCCCAACTGGTCGCAGCGCTCCGGCGCGAGCGCCAGGCAAATAAGTCCGCGCCCGTGGGTTGCCATGAAGTTGATGGTCTCGGCGGTGGTAAGTTCGGCGGCCGCCGTCAGATCTCCTTCGTTTTCGCGGTCCTCGTCGTCAACAACGACGAGCATGCGTCCCGCTCGAAGATCATCCAGCGCCTCCGGAATGGAAGCGAATGGCATAATGTGCTTTACACTCACTATAGCGCCCGGCCATGCAGAGCTTCCAACCACCCTCAAGAGACGTCCTCCGTACGGTGATCGGCATCGATGTCGGCACCAGCGGCGCGCGCGCAGTAGCCGTCTCCGTAGACGGCAAGGTCGTTGCGTGCGCCGTGCAGTCTCTGGATGCGGCGCACCCACTTCCCGACGGCACGCACGAGCAGGATCCGGCAGACTGGTGGCAGACGGTTTGTACTGTGGTGCGAGAGGTGGTGGCCGAGGGCGGGGAAGTGGCGGGTGTGGCCGTCACTTCAACTTCCGGCTCGCTGGTTGTGGCTGATGAAGAAGGCCGGCCGTTACGCGCGGCAATGCTCTACGACGACCGGCGGGGAGAACCGGGCGCAACGGGTCTGAGTGCGTCCTACTCGCTCGCCAAGGCGCTTTGGGTGGCACAGCATGAGGGCGAAGTATGGGACAAGGTCCGGCACATACTGCATCCCGCCGATTGGCTCGCTTCGAAACTCACCGGAGAGTTCGGTGTCTCGGATTTTTCCAACTGCCTCAAGCTGGGTTACGATCCGGCGGCGATGGATTGGGGTCCGGTGGTCGCAATGAGCGGCGTCCCGCGCGAGTTGCTTCCTCGCGTACTGCGGCCGGGCGAGCGCGCGGGAGTGGTGAAACCGGGAGATTCAGCTTTGCCGGCCGGAGTGCCGGTTTTCGCCGGCGCCACCGACGGCATAGCTTGTCTGATCGCATCAGGCGCGAACTCACGCGGGGCGCTCAATACGACGCTGGGGACGACGCTGGTGTGGAAGGCTCTGAGCGCCACGCGTCCCGAAGAGCGAAACGGTATCTACTCGCATTTGCATCCATCGGGGCTGTGGGCGCCGGGGGCGGCCAGTAACTCCGGGCCGGGCAGCATCAAGAACGAGGACCCGCCGCTCACGCCCGAGCAGGTCGAACAACTGGCGCAGCCATACTTCCCCGCGACGGTGGTGTGCTATCCGCTGGCCGGGCGTGGCGAACGATTCCCGTTTCAGAACCGCGACGCACTGTCGTTTTTCGAAGGCCGCCCCAGTTGCCGCGGCGAATGGTGCGCCGCGCAACTGCAGTCAATTGGCTTCGTGGAACGCTGGGGGTACGAGGCGCTCGCCGAGGCAGGCGTAGCGCTTGGCGACACGATCTACACGAGCGGCGGGGGCGCGGCACAGAGCGGGATCGTCTCACAAATGCGCGCCGATATTCTGGGCCGAACCGTAGTTCGCGCGGCGCAACCGGGAGCCGCGTTCGGCGCGGCGGTGCTGGCGGCCACCGGAGCCTGGTACGGCGGCGATGTCATGGCGGCCATCGGCGCCATGACGCAGATCGTGGCGCGTTTCACGCCAAACGCGGAATTGGCACCGCGGGACGAAGAAGTCTACATCCGGTTCCGCGAAGCGTGCCGCCAGCGGGGGTGCGGCCAGTGAGCGTCTGGAAGGCATGCGACCTGCGCGGGGTGTTTCCGCGAGACGTTTCGGCGGACCTCTATCGCCGCATCGGCCGCGCGGTCGCTACCCAGCGAGCAGTGGGCGCACGTGTGCTCGTGGCAGGCGATTTCCGGCTGAGCACACCGGAGTTGAAAGGCGCGCTGATCGCCGGGCTTTCCATTAGCGGTGCGCACGTACTCGATGCCGGCCAGATCCCGACGCCCATCGCATACTTCACGCACGGGCGCTTGCGAACCGATGCTGTCTTGATCGTGACCGCATCGCACAACCCGCCGGACCACAACGGGCTGAAGCTGATGGTGGATCACTTCCCGCCTTCGCCGGGTGAGATCCAGGAACTGCGCGCGGCGACCGAGCGCGGGGAGTTTCGCGATGCCGCAGGAACCGTGGAGAACGTGGACCTCTCCGGCGAGTATTGCGCCTGGATCCGCCGCCGCTGGGCCTCGATTCGGCCAGAGATGCGCGTCGTGCTGGACGCGGGCAACGGTGCGGCGAGCGTCATCGGGCCGGGCCTGTTTGAATCGCTGGGCTTTCGGGTGGAGCGGCTGTTCTGCGAAATCGACGGGCGATTTTCAAACCGTCCGCCGGATTCGGCGGTAGCCGCGAACCTCACCGCTCTGTGCGCCAAAGTTCGCGAGACCGGCGCGCATCTCGGCATCGCCTGGGATGGCGACGGCGATCGCGTGGCGTTCGTGGATGAGTCGGGCAGCGTGGCATCGGCTGACGAAATGGCGGTGCTGCTGGTACGGCATCTCGCGCCCTCGGCGCAAGGGCGTCGCGTGGTTTACGATCTGAAGCTATCGGACATGGTGAGACGCGAGGCCGAGCGCGCGGGCCTGGTCCCGTGCATGGAACGCAGCGGGCACGCGTTCATCAAGAGCCGCATGATCCGGGAGCGTTGCGTGCTCGGCTGCGAAGCGAGCGGCCACTACTTTTTCGACGAACTCGACGGCGGCGACGACGGCATGTTCGGCGCCCTGCTGGTCGCCGATATGGTCGCGCGTAGCGGTGCGTTGGGTGAGTTGCGCCGCACGGTGCCGCCTGTCTTTATGACGCCCGACATACGTCTGCGAGGCGGCGAACTGACCTTCGCGGAAGCGGCGGCGCGCCTGCGCGGGTTGCCGGGTATTGTGGCCGAAGTGACCATCGACGGTTTGCGCGTGGAAACCGCGGATGGTTTCATCCTGATTCGCAACTCCGTGACCGAAACGGCGCTGACATTGCGCATGGAAGGCCGCGACGCGGCGTCGCTGGCACGGCTTCGCTCAGCTTGCCGCTCGGCGCTGCCCGAAATCCCCGCCCACTTGATCGGCGCGTAAATCGTATAAGATCGGTTGCATGTCAACGGGAACTCTGTCGACCCGCAGGAAGTTCCTTCTCTCGGCGGCGGCCGCCTCGGCTGCTTCGGGGGCCGAATACCGGCGCGGTGGAATGGTCTACCGCAAGCTCGGCAAGACCGGCCTGGATGTCTCCCTGCTCAGCTTCGGCTCGCACACCGATCCCAAGGATCGCCTGCCGGCGGGACCGGGAAAAACCGTCCTCACCGAAGGCGGCCAGGCGCGCCGTGACCGCATCCTTGCCCGCGCATTCGATTTCGGCGTGAACCTGCTTGACGTTTACGCGAGCGAGGGCCAGTGGGAGCCGGCCGAGCGCATGGTGCGCGGTCGCCGCGATAAGGTGCTGGTGTCGTTAGCGCACGAAGTGACGCCCCAGGAAGTGGACCGCGCGGCGAAGTTGTTCGGACACGTCGATCTCTACCGGTTCCATACTCCCGACATGTCCGACGAGGTTCTGCAGAATTGGGACACGCTGCGTAAGGCCAAGGAGGCGGGCAAGGTGCGCGCCATCGGCATCGCCACGCACATCGAGAGCACGATGACCCGCGCGTTGGATGAACTCGACGACCTCGACTTCATCTTCTTCCCGTACAACTTCATACACGCCCGCGCGGATTACAGCAAATTCCTGCCGCGCGCCGTGTCCAAGGGCGTCGGCCTGATCGCCATGAAACCGCTGGCCTCCGGCTCCATCATGCGCTTGGATCCACGCGCGAGGGCGGGCGCCGCGCCGGAGTTTGAGAAACTCCAGTTGTGGCAGAGCCGGAACCGGCCGATCCTGCCGGCGGCGGTGGCGGAGCTGACCAAGAGCCTGGACCGCATGCCCGACGAAACGCTCTGCATGGCGGCGATGCGATTCGTCTATGCGAAGCCGTTCATCGCCACGGCCATCACGGGAATGTTCGACATGCAGTTGCTTGAAGACAACTACAAAGCGCTGGAACGATACACCCAGGGGATGCCCGCGGAGACCGCAGCGCTGAACGCCGCTCGTGAATTATCGCGAGCCTGGGGTGCGCAGTGGCTGCCGGGAAACTACCAGTGGCTGGAGGAACAATGGCGCGGCTGATCCTCTTTCTCGCTCTCTTGCCGTTCGCTGGCACCGCGCAGGATGAGCAGTTCAAGCAGGCGGGCGTTTGCGCGCGCTGCCACGTGATCTCGGTCGTGGAATGGTCCATGTCCAAGCACCGCGCGATGGGGGTCGGTTGCGTCGAATGCCACGGCGCCAGCCAGGGCCACGTAGTTGACGAGCGCAACAATGTGAAGCCGGATAAGCTGCCGCGCGAGAAGGCGATTGCGACCCTCTGCAATTCCTGCCACGACAAGCCGAGGAATCGGCAGGACTGCCAAAGCTGCCATCACGCGCACGCCCTGGTCGATCCAAATAAGCCCGCCAAGGTTGCCGACGTTGTTGCAGCCACTCCAGCCCCGGCGCGCCGACTGCCGGATGTTCGCGGTCTGCCTCGGAAGATAACCGTCGCAGGCATCGACCTGGTGCTGGTTGAAGGCGGCGAGTTCGATATGGGTACCGAGCGCTGGCCGAACGCGAAGCCGGTCCACACCGTCCGCGTGAATCCGTACTATATCGGCATCGCGGAGGTGAGTGCTGTCCAGTGGCGCGCGGTGATGGGTGCGGGCGCCGGGGCGGGGAATAACGGCACGGGCGCGGCGTCGAACGTGTCCTGGTTCGACTGCCAGGAGTTCATCAAGCGTTTGAATGCGGGCGCGCCGGGCGGTGGCTTGCGGCTCCCCACCGAAGCGGAGTGGGAGTTTGCCGCGCACCGCGCCGGCACGCTGGGCCTGGCGCAGATGCTCGGCGGCGTCTGGGAATGGACCGGGAGCGATTACCGCCCCTATTTTGACCAGAACGCCGAGCCGGCACGATTGAAAGTGCTCCGCGGCGGAAGCGACGCCGACACGCCGGATTTACGCGACGTAGCTTTCCGTCATGGGGAGCGGCCAGACCGCAGGCTGCGCTGCAACGGCCTGCGGTTGGCAAAGGAGATTCAACTCAGGTGACAAGGCGTACTTTCCTGGCCGCTGTCACGGCGCCCCTGCCGCCGGTGTGTGTAGTCGACACGCACACGCACTTCTACGATCCCAGCCGGCCCCAGGGAGTCCCTTGGCCGTCCAAGAGCGAGACGACGCTTTACCGCACCGTCCTTCCCGCCGACTTCAAGAAAGTCGCCGAACCGTACGGCGTGAAGGGAACCGTGGTTATCGAGGCGAGCGCCTGGGTGGAAGACAATCAGTGGATTCTCGACCTGGCGGCGAAGGATCCGTTCCTGCTAGGCGTGGTTGGCCACCTCGATGCCGGCAAACCGGAGTTCGCTAGAAACATGGCGCGATTCCACCGCAACCCTTTGTTTCTCGGAATACGTGCGGGCGGTGCGGCTGTGACCGAGGCGTGGAAGAGCGAGGCCCATATCGAGGACTTCCGGCGCCTGGCCGATGCCGGCCTCGAACTGGATGTGCTGGTGGCGGCCGCTTTGCTTCCGAATGTGGCGCGCCTGTCGGATCGCGTTCCCAACCTGCGCATGGTGATCAACCATCTGCCCGGCGCCACTCCCCCTCCCGCATCCGTGCTGAAGGAACTCGCCGCGCGCAGCGCACTCTTTGTCAAAGTCTCCGCGGTCTTGCGCCGCATCGACGGCCGCGTCGTTGAAGACTTAGCCTTCTACCGCGACAGCTTGGATGCTCTCTGGGAGATCTTCGGCGAAAACCGGTTGGTATACGGAAGCGATTGGCCGGTCTCGGCGCGCTTCTCGAGTTACGCATCCGTCATCGGGATCGTGCACCGGTATTTCAAGGGCAAAAGTCGTGAGGCTTGCGAGAAATACTTCTGGCGGAACTCCCGAGCTGCCTACCGCTGGCGCGACCGCGGCACACGCCCGACCTGTACACTGTATAGTTGATGACCAGCCAAGAGAGAGTCCTGGCGGCGCTCGCGCACAAAACGAGCGATCGCGTTCCCGTCGATTTTGGAGGAACCTTTGTTTCCGGCATCCACGTAAGCGTGGTTGCGGCCCTTCGCGATTACTACGGTCTCGAGAAGAGACTCGTGAAGGTGATCGATCCCGGCCAAATGCTGGGGGAGGTAGAGGAGGACCTGAAACAAGTGCTCGGTGTGGACACCGAGTGCGTCCTCCGTAGCAACACGCGATACGGCTTCCCGAACCGTGACTGGAAGCCCTGGCGCATGCCCGACGGGCTAGAGGTGTTGGTGCCAGGCGGATTCAATGTGACGCGCGGGCTTGCCGGTGAAATCCTGATGCATCCCGGCGGCAACGTCGCCAACCCGCCCAGCGCCATGATGCCCTCGGACGGGTATTTCTTCGACAACATCGAACGGCAGCCGGAGATCGACGAAGACGCGCTCGACCCCCGCGACAACCTGGTGGATTTCCAGCCGCTGAGCGAAGAGGAACTGAAGTTTCTCGAAGCCAGCGCGCGGCGCGCTCGCGCGACCGGTCGCGCCGTCATCGGCAGTTTCGGCGGCACCGCGCTCGGAGACGTCAGCCACATCCCCGGACCCGCACTGGTGAGCCCTCGGGGCATCCGCAGCGTGACGGAATGGTACATGTCGACGCGCATGCGCCGCGAGTACGTGCATGCGGTTTTCGACGGGCAATCCGCCGTGGGGCTGGCCAACCTGCAGCGCATCGCCGAACGCCTCGGCGACGCGATCGATGTGATCAACCTGTGCGGAACGGATTTCGGAACCCAGAAATCGACATTCTGCTCGATCGACACCTTCAACGAACTGTGGGCGCCTTACTACAAGCGGATCATCTCCTGGATTCATCAGAACACCGCGTGGCGCGTGTTCAAGCACTCCTGCGGGGCCGTGGAAAAGCTGATCCCATCTTTGCTCGACTGCGGCTTCGACATTCTCAACCCGGTGCAATGTTCCGCTGCCGGAATGGATCCGCAGAAGCTGAAGGAGAAGTACGGGCGCGACATCATTTTCTGGGGCGGCGGTGTGGATACGCAGAGCACGCTTCCGTTCGGAACGCCGGATGAGGTGTGCGAGCAGGTGAAGCGGCGGGTCGAAGTGTTCGCCCCCGGCGGCGGCTTTGTCTTCAACACCGTGCACAACGTGCAAGCCCGCACGCCCGTGCAGAACTTCGCGGCGATGATCGAAGCGCTGCGCTGAAGCGTTACCTCTTCGTAAACTTGCGATACAACTTGACGGCCTGTTCTTCGGAGATCCCTGAGCCGATGACCAGCCGTGCGCGCGCCCGCGCGGTTTCGCCGGCCTTGACGGTGCGGCCGAATTGGGCCAGATACATAGCGAAGTGCCCCTCTTTCTGATGCGGTGTGGCGACGGCGTAGCTGTCACTCTGCGGGGCCATCAGGACGGCCGTCAAGCCCGTGTCTGGGTTCCGCCGCATCCCCAAAGGACAAGCGATCGGCGGGCGGATGGCCCACTGCACGGGACTGGGTGGAATGGCCCAGCGGCCGTCGCGGATGACCTCGAGTGCCGCTTCGTCTTGCGGGAACATCTGCCAGACGCCCTGGCTCGGCTCGGCCGCGAGGAACGCCGGATGCTTCGGTGTCTCGTGCGCGTACACCATCGAATTGGTGAATTGCGGAGCGAAATAAGAGGCAAGGAAGGACTCGAAGTCCGCGAGATCGGCGGTCGCCTTCACCGTGGTTACGACGTCGAAGGTGTCGCGCGCCGACCAGCGGTAGTGCGCTTCCAGCACAAAAGGCCGATCGCTTGCCGCGGGCCAGTGCACCTTCACCGAGCCGTCGCCAAGCAGTTCAGCCTCGCTTGGCCAGTCCCACGCTCCGCCGCCGTAACGGTGGTTCTTCGTGAACACGCGGTAGTGGCCGCAGAGCCCGTAAGAGCGTGAGACGGCTGAGCCCGAAGGAACGTGTACCACCTCACCCAGGCCGAACGACTTGCCTCCGGAGCGCAGCTTGCCGCGCACGAGCCCTGTGTCGAAGGTGAACTCGCCTCCCGGGCCGGCTTGGAATCGCAGCGCGGAAGGCTTGGCGGCGTAGGCGGATGCACCCAGGCACACCGCCGAAGCGAGAAAACTACGGCGCGAAGTCATTGTCTCAGTGTAGTGGAAGGCGCCGCTAATTGGGTTGGTATTCGACCACCAAAACGGTCATGTCGTCGCTTTGAACTGCGCTCGTGCTGAAGTCGGCTACCTCCTGGCTGAGCGCATCGAGAATCTCGTTGCAGGGACGCTGCGCATTCAGCCGGAGGCACTCGCGCACGCGGCGCTCGGAGAAATACTCGCCTTGCTGGTTGCGTGCGTCCGAGATCCCGTCACTGTGAATCAGGATCTTGCTGCCGGGCGAAAGGCGTGTCTCCGAGACGGCGTATTCGGAATCCTCCAACATGCCGACGGGTGTCGCGGTTGAGTCCAGCGCAGTCAGGTTGCCGCCGGCATCTATCACGAGAGGCGGACAGTGTCCGGCGTTGATCCAGCACATGGTGCCGTCGCGGGCGATACGGCACGAAAACAACGTGGCGAACTTCTGTCCCTCGGTTCGCTCACAAAGAAAGGCACTCAGGCGCTGGGGCATGACAGCGAGCTTGTCGGCGTCGGCGGGCTCGTTCAGAAATGCGCCCTGGATCAAAGATGCGAGCAAGGCAGAACTGGCGCCCTTGCCTGAAACGTCGGCTACGATCAGGTCCCAGGCATCCGGGCTGGAGGGCCGGACGTCAAAGTAGTCACCGCCGACCTGTTCGCAGGGCACCGTGGCACCGGCGGCACGCAACCAGCCGGTCTGTGGAAGATGGCGCGGCAGCAGGCTTTGCTGGATGTGGCGGGCGATACGCAGCTCTTCTTCAAGGCGCTGCCGGGCGCGGCTTTCTTCCAACAGGCGCGCGTTCTCGATGACAGCCGAGGCTTCCAGCGCCAGCGTTTCGAGCAATTCGCGATTGCCCCAGTCGAGATCCGCCGCCCCTGCGCGGGAATCGAGATACAGGACGCCCACCGTCTCCTCCGGCCAGGAATCGGTACCCAATTGCGCGGCCGTGGCCGCCGAGCGTGGGCGCACCAGCGGCACCGCGACCACACCGCGCAGTTCCAGATCCGCCACCGTGCGCCCGGCATCCGCCTGCGGCGCTTCTGGCGTGATATCCATTGAGAGGAACTTGCTTCGGGTGCGCAGCGCGCGGTAGATCAGGCTCCTGGGTACGCGGAGTGCGTCGCCGGAAAGCGGTTGGCCGCGTCTGTCTCGCGCCACGCGCACATTCAGCGTGTCGTTGGAGGCAAGAAGCAGGAAACCCCGTTCGGTGTGTGTGATGCGTAAGGCAGCGTCGACTACGGCTGCGAGCACGTCGTCGCTGGTGAGCGAGGTTTCGACGGCGCGAGCAACTTCCACGAGGGCGCCTAGTTGCGTGAGAGCCGGCGAGCCCAAGGTTGCCTCTCCCGAAGGCGTCAGAATGCGCCCCAGCAGGCGCTGCACCTCCTCGTCCACAAATGTGAAAACCAGACGGTAGGAGTCTTCGTGGCCGAAATGGATCTGGTCCGCGTTCAGCAGGCGCTGGCGGGTGACGCGAGCGCCGTTGACGAACACGCCCGACCGGCTGTCGAGGTCCCGGATGTAATAGCCTTCCGCGTCGGCTTCGATCGCGGCGTGGTTGCGCGAGATGCGGCTGTCCCGTAACACTAGGTCGTTGTCCGGTTGCCGCCCGATGCGGAATGGCATCGTTGTGAGGGTCACACGCGTGCGGCTCCCCCCAGGACTGAAGACAAACAGAGCGGCTGGTTTTAAAGCGCGGGGACGGCTTTCCTCGGGTTTCATCGGCGCGGGCGGTCGTTGGGAGCAGTCTTCGGTGGGGCCTCGACCGGCGCCGCAGCCGTCAGATTCGCAATCTCCTGGGTCCGCAACGCCTGGCAATGGGGGCAGTAGCCGCCCACTTCGGTCCGCGCGATGACGACTTGAAAACCGAAGTGGTCCTCGATCTGCCGCCGAAGCCGCTGCAGTGGCTCGCCATAGAATTCCTCCACCCGGCCGCAACGCAGGCAGATGACGTGCGCGTGCTCCTGCTTCATGCGCGTCTCGTAGTAATGCTGCCCGCCGACTTGGTGCATCAGGTCGAGTTCGTCCACCAATCCGGTTTCCTTCAACATGCGGATCGTGCGGTAGACGGTTACACGGTTGAGCTTCGGATCGCGCTCCTTCGCCAGTTTGTAAAGGTGTTCGGCGTCCAGATGCTGGCCCGATTGGTCGATCAGTTCCAACAGAATCTGCCGCTGGCGCGTCAGCCGGACGCCTCTCTGCTTGAGTGATCCTTTGATGCTGTCTGCGGACATGAGCCGTTGATGCCACTCTAACAGATGGGGGCGGGGCTTGCTACAATCACCTTTCGGATGAACGACCAGATTTGCAGGAAGTGCGGAGGTACGGGTTGGATTGTAACGGAGCAGGATGGCCTGACGGCGGCCGAGCGATGTGACTGCGCCGCAGCCGAGCGAATGCGCACCATCGAAGCGAACGCCGGCATCCCGCCCCTTTACAAGAATGCGTCGCTGGACAATTTCGTGCTCCCGCAGGACAACCCGATGGCCCACCGCGCCCTGGCAGGGACGCTGCTCACTGTGCGGTCGTACGCCCGCGAATTTCCAAACACCGAGAAGCCGGGTCTGTTGCTGATCGGCGAGCCCGGCACGGGAAAGACGCACCTGGCCGTGGCGGCGCTCAACATTCTGATTTCCCGCGGCTTCGAAGGATTGTTTTTCGACTATCAGAATTTGCTGGAGCGCATCCGGGCGGGCTACGATGCCGCGAGCGGCCAGAGCGATCGCGAGGCCTACCGCACGGCGTTGGACGCGGAGATTCTGCTGCTTGACGATCTGGGCGCCCACCGCGTCACCGATTGGGTGGAAGATACCGTGACGTCCATCGTCACCTATCGCTGCAACAACCGGAAGCCGCTGATTGCCACGACGAACCTGCCGGATCCGGATGCGGGAAGCACGGTGGTGGAGCGCGGCGCGGGCGCCGGCATGAAGGTATACGCGCGCGTGACGCTCGCCGAACGTATCGGCATTCGGGCGCGCTCTCGGCTGTTTGAAATGTGCCGAGTCATCCGCATGCCGCAAGTGGAAGACTACCGGCTGCGCCGTCCGCAGCGTTGATCAACGCATGGGCCGCCGCTTGGGCAGGCGGAGCGCCAGCCACTGCCGGCAACAGCGAGGCAGGAGGCCGGATAACCAGACGACGAATTTGTACCTGAGCGACGGCACTACGAACAGCTTGCCTTTGTCTAGCCCCCGCAGCGATTCCTCCACCACGAAATCGGCGTCGAACCACCAACTCTTGGGGATAGCGCCGCGGTCCATGTTGGCGACGTCGTGAAACTCGGTATATGTGAACCCTGGGCACAATGCCTGCACACGCACCGGCGAGCCGGCCTGCTTGAGTTCCATATAGAGGCATTCGGAGAAGGCGTTCACCCACTGCTTGCTGGCGCTGTAGATGCCTCCGGGCGAGAGCCAGAACCCGGCCACCGAAGCGACATTGATGACGGCGCCCTTACTCCTGGCGACCATGCCGGGGACCGCTGCGTGCGTGAGGCGCATCAAGGCCAGGATGTGCAGGCGGTGCATGCTTTCGGCGAGTGCAGGCGGCGTCTGGAGAAAGCGCGTGATCGTGCCGAAACCCGCGTTGTTCACCAGCAGTTCGAGATTCGCCGCCTCGCGCAGCCGCGCCGCGACCTTGTCCACTTCGTCGTCTTTCGTGAGGTCGGCCTGGATGATCTCGCACTGAACCGGCAGTTCCGCGGCCAGTTGCTCCAGCCGGTCGCGCCTGCGGGCGATCAACAGGAGATCGTAACCGCGAGCGGCGAGTTTACGGGCGAAGGTGGCGCCGAGGCCGGCCGAAGCGCCCGTGACAGCGGCCAGGGGACGGTTGCTGGACATATCGGAACTATCTTAGCGAACGCGCATGGCGTGGTAATCCGAGCGCAGCTCAATGGATTCGCAGGGCGCCAGCGTCGCGCGCGGTGAATACAGATTCAAGGAAGAGCGCTTCGCACCTCGCACCGACCAGTCCACCACGCAGCGCGCGACTTGCTCAGGCGAAAAGCGGTTGACCAGGCGGAGACCCGCTTCCGGGCGCCACACCGCCCATGCGCCCGCTGGTCTTGCAGCGCCCCCGAACATTTGCGAACCTGCCGGCGGCGTACCCGGGGCGCGGAGAGTCCGGTCGGTCCAGGCCCCACCCGCTTCACCGAACGAGAAGCCCAGTTCCGGGGCGCTCAGAAACGCGCGCGCCTGGATCACGAATTCTATCGGTTGCGCGGTCGGGTTCTCGACGCGCGTCGTCGACCTCAGCACTCCGTTTTCGAGACGATATGTCCGGAACAGCCGCAGTCCATTTGCCGCTATCCCCTCTACCACTGCTTCGCGGGGCGGCGCGGCGTTCGCCAACCGCCAGGTGGCCGCGAGCGGCTTGCTCTTGTAGTCGGCTTGCACCCAAACCGTGAAACCGCCCCCGTTGGGATAGTCGCGCTCTCCAGGTCTGGGATGGTGCACCAGGTCCAGGCCACTCGGCTTATCGATCAAACGCAGCACCCGCCCGTTTAGCTCCGGCACGATGTCGGCCCGCAGCTTGTCGTCCTCCAGCGTGACAAAGGGGAAAGGCTTGAGGTACTTGGCCCACTGTGATTCATCCCAATCGAAATGCTGTCCTTCGTGGATCGATTGCATGCCATACCCGCGGAGCATATTGAAGAAGGCTTCCAGACGTTGGCGAAGCCGCGTCGCGTCTGCCGGGGCGTAAACGCCGTCCCGGAACTGGAAGGTGCGTTCGCGGATCAGCTCATAGTAATCCAGCGGCAGCCGGGCCTTGGCGACGCGGCGCCGCACTGCGTCGTTTTCGGCGGCCGCCGCGGCTTTCTCAAACAACTCGCGCGCTTCCGGTTCGAAGCCGGAGGAGAACTCCGGCCTCCAAAGATCCACAAATGTCCACCGAGTCCCGCCGGGGCGGGCCGGACCTCGCGGTGCAGCAGTTCGTGGTAGGCGCGCAGGTAGGGCGCGGCTTTCCCGTAAACGGCGTCAATAAACTCATTCACGGCCGCCTGAGCGTCTGTGGTCGTGTCCCAGAGCAGGCGCGAGAGCACCCAGGCCCGCAACTCGGCATTTTCGCCGCCGCCACCGTGCGGGGTGGCGCCTTGCATGAACAACCCCACCACACCGTGGCGCTTATAGTAGGGAACGTCCGCTGCCAGTTCGTCGAAATCCGGGAATGGAGGAAGGTAGTTGTGGAAGTTGGCGTTGTAGTGCCAGACGTAGAGCTGGTTCGTGATCCGCGACCACGCTACCAGGTTTCTGCGGGCGCTTTCGTTATAGTCGCACTGTCCGTACGGATGAGCCGCACACAAGTCATAGGCGCACAACCGTACGCGGACGTTCGGAAGCGGCCGAACCTTGGCGGGCGGAGCCTCGGAGTAGTGGTAGGCCAGGGTATCGACCAGCACGTGCGGGTGCCTGGCGCCGACCGCGGCCGCCACGGCATTCACAAAGCGCAGGATCGGCCCTTGATGTACGTTGCCCTCCTCGCGTTCAACGCGGCGGCACTGGTCGCATTCGCACCAGCCGTCGCCATCGTTCTGCGAAACCGAAAAGATGGTGGCGTCCGGATGTGTGCGGATCCATTCGAAGACGGTGGCCGTGGCGATCCGTGCCACCTCCGGGTTGGTAAGGCAAAGCTGATCAGGCCGCCGCTTACCGTCAATCAGTGAATAATACTCGGGATGATCCCTGAAGTACTTCTCCGGCGGCACCAGCCGGTCGAAACTGTGCACGAAGGGGTAATACTGCACCTTGCCGCCGGTGGTCGCGTCCAAACGGGAGGAGTTCCCGTTCACACGGTTGCGTGCCGCCCAATCCCGGTCGAACGCCTCAGTGAAAAATGGTTCGCGGTACTCGAAGTCCGGCTTCCGGCTCTCGTCCAAGGGCGCGACCACTATATCCGGCCGTTTCGGGATCCGGCTGACCTCCGTGGTGTACCAGCGGCAGCCGAGTTTGTCGAGCAGCGTATAAACGCCGTAGAGTGTCCCACGGGGGCGGCCTCCGGTGACGATCAGTGTTTCGCCATCGGTCCTCAGCCAGTACTCTTCCGGACCGAACGGCCGGTGTGCGAAAGACGAGCCGACCTGGATGCAACGCTTGGACGCGCACTGGTTGGCGATCGGCAGCCTCGCGCCGGATATCTCCGCAAGGAAGCGCTGAAGCTCTTCGGCGGCGCGCCGCTCCGGCGCGGGAGCGTTCCCGGCAACAGCGATCGTGTAATCCGATCGCCCGTTGCGAGTGAGCGCGATTGGTCCGGCGGAGCAAACCGCGAGGGCCAGCGGCAGTACTACGAAGGTACGAATCACCCAGATATAGTACCCGAGAAACAAAAACCCGGTCCGTATTATCCGGACCGGGCTCAAAACACAAGCGGATTCCAGCGCACCTGATGAAGCCGCTACGCGGGCTGTTCGGCGCGGTAGCGGTTCATCATCTCCTGCATCTGATCTTTCAGGCGAAGCTTCATCTTCTTCAGCTTCACTTCCTCCACCTGTTCGTCCGCAGAGAGGTGTGACCGCAATTCAAGTTCGTCGAGTCTTTTGGAGTAGTCTGAATGCTGCTGTGCAAGGAGCCGGAACTGCTCGTTTGTCTCCATCAGATGCGCCTTAAGTTCATCCGTGGTTTTCACCATCTGGGGGGTGCCTCCTTCGTGACGTGGCCGCGGCCTTGCGAATGCTCCCGATCGCCGGCGCGGCTGAAACTTGCTCGAAACGTCATTGATACCGCTCGTTCACGGTAGGCTTGGTGGGCCAACCGCAATTTGAACTTAACATGACTCTCGCCGCATGACAACCGCGTCTTCAACCGGATTGTCATAGTACCGTGGCCGTCTCCCGGCCGGAGCGAACTTCAGCCCTGCATAGAGCGCCTGTGCCGCCGTGTTTGAAGCGCGGACCTCCAGGAAGTATGTTCCCGGCATACGGTCGAAGCAATCCATCATGAGGCGCGTGGCCACACCGCGACGGCGGAACTCCGGCGCCACGGCCAGGTTCAGGATCTCGGTTTCGTCGTGTGTGGTGCGGCGCGCGACCAGAAAGCCGGCCACGACGCCGCCGCACAACGCGACGGTAGTCGAGTAATCGAGATAGCGCGCCGGGTCCCAGTGCGAAGCCTCCGTGGCCCGATCCTGAATGCCTCGGACGGCTTCCAGGTCATCGGCCGTTGCGAGCCGCAGTCGCAGCCGGGACGCCAGGATGTCCTTCCACAACCGGCGCTGCGCGGCACCGAGGGCCCGCCAGTCGTACTGCTCGTGGGCGATATGGAGGGCGTTCGACGCGATGCCGCGGCGCAGGGCGGCATCTTCCAGCAGCCGCGCAATCCCTTCGGCGAACTCCTGCGCCGTCGCGCCGATCCACACGCTCTCACCATACTTGATGGCGATGCCGGCGCAGCCCGAGGGCGTCGAAACCACGGCCCGCTCCATCGCCATGGCCTCCAGCACCTTCACGTTCGTGCCCGCCGAAACCAGGGTCGGCACGACGACCAGCGTAGCCTCGGCGTACAGGGGCCGCACGTCGCGAACGAATCCCTCCAGACGGATGCGCTCGTCCCTGGGAATCTCGATGGTCCGGGTGTGTTCGCGCCAGTGTCGCTCGTAGTCCGGCCCCGCCACCACGGTCACGGCTAGGGCAGGGAAGCGCTGCTTGATGAGCGGCCAAACCTGCTCCACAAGGAACTGGTAGGCCACGATGTTCGGGAAGTGCCGGAACGAGCCGATGAAAAGCAGTCGCGGCGAGGGCGGTTCCGGCCGCGGGATATAACGCTCGACGTCCACGCCGTTAGCGATCACCGCGGCGCCCGGATGCGGCAACTGTGCGGCGTCCTTTTCGGACATGAATACGACGCGTGCGAATCGCCTCGCCGCCTGGCTCTCGAAACGATGCCAGCGCCAGAAGTCCCAGCGCGCGGAGAGCGTGCGCTGCTTCTCCCGTACCTGCGCGTAAAGGTCGAAGGTGACGTCGTGCTCCACCAGCACGTCGCCGCCGTAAGTTGCCAGCGGCGTGTACTCTACCTGGACCATGTCGATCGAGTACTCCTTCTTCCAGCGCTCCAGAGTGCGCTGAACAAGCTCGGAACGGAACTCGTGGACCTCCGGTGGAAGCACGCTCGCCCAGCGCGGCTCGCGGTACCGCGGCATGTCGAACAGAGCCGCCTTCGCGCAGAATTCCATCACGGGAGCCGCGTCGTTCAACTGCGTCTGTTCGGCAAAAGCCAGGAGGTAGATGTCGAAATCGCGCGCGGCGTCCCGCAATAGGTTGTAGATGCGCACCGCGCCTCCGTGCGAAAGCGGGTAAGGAAAGTACGGCGAAACCACTGCCACCTTCGGACGCGCGGCACTAGGCGGGCGGCCCTCGAACACCTGGACCTTGGAGGAAGGCACGGTGCGGTCCCGCTTGAACGGGCACAACCACTTCGGCCGCAAGTAGATCCGGTCCAGGGGCACGCCGCGCAGGAACAGCCACGAGGCAATCCAGGTGCTCAGCCGCAGGTGGTGGCGTTCCAGTTGGGTGTTGTAAGCCAGCACCTTGCGCGGGGCCAGCAGACAGGCCGCGCGGCGCAGCGGCGCGAAGTCCGCGTCCGCCGTAAACAGGACCGTGGACATGCCGATACGCTGATGCCTGAATTGCCGGCGCAACTGCCGCTCCATCGACCAAGTGGAAGCTGGCTGTAATCTTACGACTGATAGTTGAGGTAATTCCTGAGGTGCGTGGCGTGTCCCCGAAGTTATGAGGTAGTGGCGGCGATCCGGCAGAAGGGCGAGCACTTCTGCGCTCATCCGGCGGGCGAGCGTCGCATCTCCGGACCAGAAATGCAGCACAACGGCCTCGGGCTCTTTTCCCAACAACTTGAACACTAAGGTCTTCAGCGATTTCCTGAGCCCGCTCACGAACGTCTCCTTGTCAATCTCAAGATCCCCACGGCGACTATCGGCGCCACTGCGGAGGCCAGACACGCGGGCGCAAAGCCGTAACGGTCGATGGAAGCGCCAATCAATGGAGACACCACCGTCTGCATTGCGCCGTACGCCGCCGTGAGCAATGAGACGCTGAAGGCCGCCTGCGACGGAGCGAACACATCCAGCGGCATGGTGTACAGGTTAACGCTGAAGCCCGCCACCGTAAAGAAGCTGAACGAAACCAGCGCGATGGCCAGCCACGGACTATCGACGATGGGGATGGCCGCTGTCGCCAGCGCAGCCAGACCCGCCCACAAACATACGCGGTAGCGCGCCTCGACCGGTTCTACCTTCCGGCGGATCAGGCGCAACGACAGCCATCCGCCCAGCAGGCCGCCGAGATTCGACACCAACGGCGGCAACCACGCGTAACGCGCTGCTTCTGCCAGGCTCAGGCGATGCGCTTCCACCAGGTACACCGTCGTCCAATTGCTCCACAGAGAGTAGCCGACCATCGAAAGGACGTTGGCGGCAATGAGTCCCCACAAGCGCCGGTCGCTTAGCACTGCTCGAGCACCCCGCCAGTCGGCCTTGGGCGCTTCCTGCTGCGCCGGGACGCGCCGGACGGCGGCCAGCCACAACGGAATCCAAAGTAGACCGAGCAGTCCCGTGACCAGAAATGCCGAACGCCAGCCGTACGACAGTGCGAGCCAGGTGGCCAAGGGCGGGGCAAGGATCGCGCCCACGCTCAGGCCGAGCTGGCTGACACCGTTGCCCAAGGCCCGCTCGGAGGGATTCAGGTACTGACGGATCGCTTTGCCGGTGGCCGGCACCCCACCCGATTGCGCGACGCCAAGCACGGCGCGGCACACCAGCATCCCGGCGAAGCCCTGTATCATGCCGGTGAAAGAGCCGGCGGCCGACCATAGCGCCACCAGCAGCGCGATGCCGTAAGTGAGGCCGATGCGGTCGATGAAAAGACCGGCAAGGGGCGAAGCGGCGGCATAGACGATCGAGAAGGCCGAGAGAATCAGTCCGTAGTCGGCGTTCGACAGGTGCAACTCGGAGCAGAGCAGCGGGGCCAGGGCGGCGAGCACCTGCCGGTCCAAGTAATTGAGCACGGAGGAACCGACGAAAACCCCCAGGATCAGCCAGCGCAGAGGGATGCGAGTCACCTAACGGAACTCCACGGTGGCGACTTCACCTGCGGTCCCCGATTGCTTGTCCGGCTTGGCAAAGTACTCGATGATCACGCGGCGCGGCTTGCGCTGCGGGCCGCAAGCGAGGGTGGCATCCCTGGCGCCGCTCAACGCCACCTTCCCCGGCTCGCGTATGAGCAATTGGATCAAGCCGCGGTTCGGGTCCCGCACAGAAAGACGCGCCGTGCCGCGGATACAGTCCACGCGCTCCAGCAGGCCTTCCACCTTGCGGTCGGGACGCGGGCCGTCCCACCAGGGCTCGACTTTCTCGCCCGGGGGCAGAGGTTTCGCGGCGCGGTTGGCTTTCTCCTCGGCGGCCCGGACGCGCGCGAGTTCGGCCTCCCGAATGCGTTCCAGCTCCCGCTTCCGTTGTTCTTCGATGCGGGCCTCCTCGGCGGCCTCCGTAGCCCTGGCCTTTTCTTCGTAACGGCCGCGAGGATCTAGTTTCGCCGCCGCCCTGAGATGTACCGCGCGTTCGTCCGCGTCGGTTTTCAGCATGGCCAGGCGAGCGTGAGGTTCGGCCCAGTGCGGGTTGAGCTTCATCGCGCGATCGAGAAGCGCCCGCGCCTTGGCGGCGTCTCCTTCCTTCTCAGCCATGGCGACCAGGGTGCGGGCGCCCGGTTCGGCTTCGGGCAGAGGGTTACCACGCAGCTCTGCGAGTACCGCTTCGATACGTGCCGGAGGCACCTCCTTGGGATAGTAGTCATGGTCCGGGTCAATCGGCCGCGCCGAAACGGCGGCGGTTTGAAAATCTCCGGCTGCGAGGTAAGCGGCGGCTTCCTTGTCGATATCGGCGATGGGTCTGCCGAATGCATTCTTGCAGGACGCGTCCAAAGGCGCCCCGCGCCCGAGGTTCCCTAGCATTACCCGCAATCGGCCGCCGTACTCCGGGTTGGTTGCGAGCATCTGCAGCCGCGCCCAATCGAGGTTGCGTTCCGAAAGCGGTGGCGGCGCGCCCAGCGTGACACGCACACCCTTCACGTCCAGGGTGGAGAACAGCGCCACGAGCCCGTTTTCGATTGAGGCCGGCATGACGGACGTGTTGTCGCGCAGCAGGATGCGGACGATTCCGGCTGCGAATTCCCGCGGCACGGGCACACCGGAAACCAGGGCGCCGAGGTGTGCGTCGCGCCCGTCGATGAACAAAGAAGGGTAGCGCGACAGCGTCTGCGCGTCTCGAAAGACTACGATGCGGATGGGCCAGACGGTTGTCAACTCGGTCTTGCCGAAGGACATTCCGAGTGCGCCGCGCAGTTGTTCGCAGTAGGCCATCGCACGGCCCGCCGCGCGGTTCCCGGCATCGGTGAGCACCTCAAACGGGCCGGAGCGGACTTCAAGCCACCCCTCAGCGGAGGCGAGTGTGAGCGGCAACAATAGAAGCGCAACCAGGCGCATCATCCCTGTTTCGTATCATACCCGGTGGGGCCGAGAGACGTCCTTTCGATGTGCCAGTACCGTGGTTTGACCCGTGACTTGACACCTGTGCCGCTTTCGAGCTATCGTTAATCGACGATAGTTATGCCATCCAACTCATCCAACTCTGACGTGTGCTGCCAGTCAGGCGCGGATCAACCAGGACTTTGTCTGGCTGCGCTGGAGGGAGCGGAAGCAGATGAGGAGCTAGCCAGACTCGCCAAGGCGATCGGCCACCCCGCGCGAGTCCGCATCTTGCGAATGCTTTCGCGGAAGGAAGCGCGAGTATGCAGCCAAATCGTGGATGAGATGCCACTGGCACAATCCACTGTTTCCGAACATCTGCGCATTTTGAAGGAGGCCGGCCTGATACGTAGTTCGCAAACGGGGTCGCGGGTGGGTTATTGCATCGATTTTGATGGTCTGCGGCGGCTAAAAGCGCTCGTGGGCATCATCTAATGCACGGGCGCTTTTTTGTGTATCACGTATCGCCTATCGTCGATAATCGAATGACGGAGAAGTCCTCATGACTAATGTGGAAGTATTTGATCCTCCAATGTGCTGTTCGACTGGCGTCTGCGGTCCGAACGTAGATCCGGCGCTGGCGCGCTTCGCAGCCGACCTACACTGGCTAACCGGTAAGGGCGTACACGTGGAGCGCTACAACTTAAGCCAACAACCGCAGGCGTTCGTGGCGAAGCAGTTGGTGAAATCCACGATGGAAAAGGATGGCAATGGGTGTTTGCCGCTCATCCTGGTAGATGGCCGGATTGCCAGCAAAGGATCTTACCCTGGGCGAGGGGAACTTGCGCGTCTATGCGGTGTGGATGCCGAACCACCTGCACCGACCATTTACAACGACGCGGTGGCCGAACTGGTTGCCATTGGCGCCGCTATCGCGGCCAATTGCGAGCCGTGCTTCAAGTTCCACTTTCAACAGGCAAAGAAGCTTGGCGTCTCACGCGAGGATATGATGCGCGCGGTGAAGACAGCGCAGAGTGTCAAGGAGACCCCGGCGGAGGCAATGCTCCAGTTGGCGCACAGGTATCTCGAAGGAGATTCCACCGCGTTGCCGGTCGTTCAGAGCTGTTGCGGATAGCGCCGATGATCTTCACGACCTTCTTGAACCGGGCAACCCGGATTCTCTTCTTTACGGGCAAAGGCGGAGTTGGCAAGACCTCTCTCGCTTGCGCAACGGCGGTTGCGCTTTCGAGCCTGGGTAAGCGTGTACTAGTCGTCAGTACGGATCCCGCCTCCAATCTCGACGAAGTATTCGGCACGAGGCTATCAGGGGAACCGACCGCGGTTGCCGATGCGCAAGGTTTGTTCGCTCTCAATGTCGATCCGGAAGCGGCAGCAGCAGCGTACCGCGAGCGTGTGGTCGGGCCTTACCGGGGCGTGCTACCCGCAACGGCGGTCGCCAGCATGGAGGAGCAGTTGTCAGGGGCATGCACGGTTGAGATTGCGGCCTTTGACGAGTTCAGTAAGTTGCTTGGCGATCCCAGGGCCACTGCGAGCTTCGATCACGTGATCTTCGATACAGCGCCAACGGGACACACGTTACGGCTCCTGAAGCTGCCGGCGGCGTGGACCGGTTTCATCGACACGAATACGACGGGAACATCGTGCCTGGGCCCACTTGCCGGGTTGCAGACGCAAAGAGACCTTTACGCGGCGAGCCTTCGGGCTCTCACCGATGGGGCCACAACCACGTTGGTGCTTGTTGCCCGGCCGGACCCGTCCGCCCTGGCGGAGGCGGAAAGGACGCGGGGGGAACTAGACGCCATCGGCATGGCGAAACAGATCCTTATCATCAACGGGATCTTCCACGCATCCGACAGTGACGACGCGGCTGCTGTTGCGCTCCAGTGCCGTTGTGAAAGCGCACTGGCACAGATGCCTGAAGAACTCGCAAGAATACCCCGCCTCTCCATCCCGCTTCTTCCCTATGCCCCTATGGGAATAGGCAGACTCAGGGCGTTGTTCGATGGAGCCCCGGCTGTAACGGCCTGCGCGGATAAGCCAGCCAGACCCATCGGCAAGCCGCCGCTTGCCGGCCTCGTCGACGGCATCGAACGAAGCGGTAAGGGCGTGATTCTCACGATGGGAAAGGGCGGCGTGGGAAAGACCACGATGGCCGCGGCCATCGCTGTCGAACTTGCGTATCGTGGCCACTCGGTCCATCTTACGACCACGGACCCCGCCGGCCACGTGCAAACCGCAATTGGGACGTCGGTCAAAGGACTCCGGGTAAGCCGGATAGACCCGGCGGTGGAGATCCGCAACTACACAACCGAGGTTGTTGCCAAGGCAGCACCAGAATTGGATGCGCAGGGGCTTGCACTGCTGGAAGAGGACCTTCGATCTCCATGTACGGAAGAGATCGCTGTGTTTCGCGCATTTGCAGAGGCGGTCGCAGAAGGCGATACCGAGTTTGTCGTAATCGATACCGCGCCCACGGGGCACACGCTGCTATTGCTGGATGCGGCGGAGGCCTACCACAGAGAGGTGTCGCGTACCGCAAGTGAGGTGCCGGAAGCGGTGCGGCGATTAATGCCGAAGCTGCGGGATCCGGACTACACGCGCATTCTTTTGGTCGCCCTTCCTGAAGCGACCCCAGTCCATGAGGCCGCAAAGCTTCAGGCCGACCTGCAAAGAGCCGGCATAAGGCCCTATGCGTGGATCATAAATCAGAGTTTCAATGGGAACGGATTTTCTGACCCCCTGTTGATCGAACGCGGAGCACAGGAATCGCCTTTCATCGAGGAGGTAGAAATGATACTGTCGGAACGCATCGCACTGGTCCCCTGGATCCCGACTGACCCTGTCGGCCCCGAAGCGTTGAGGAGACTGGTGCGGGCAACGATAAATTCATCGTCAGATGAGGTAGAAATGCCATGACACAAGTTGCTTCGGAAAAGACCACTGCGAAAAGGCTAAACCTGTTCGAGCGGTACCTAAGTGCGTGGGTGGCCGCGTGCATGCTCATCGGCGTCTTGCTCGGACGGTCGCAGCCTGGCCTGACTGATAGCCTCCGCCGGATGGAGTTCGGCTCCGGCAGCCAGATTAATATTCCGATCGCGGTCCTGATCTGGTTGATGATCATCCCTATGATGATGAAGGTGGACTTCGCCTCGATCCGCCAGGTGGGTCAGAGGCCTCGCGGACTGCTGATTACGCTTTTCGTCAACTGGCTCGTGAAGCCCTTTTCGATGGCGTTCATCGCCTGGCTATCGTTCCGCTACCTGTTCGCGCACTGGATTCCGCCAGCCGATGCCGACCAATACATCGCCGGATGCATCATTCTTGCGGCTGCTCCTTGCACCGCCATGGTCTTCGTTTGGAGTTACCTCACCGACGGCGACCCGGCATACACGCTGGTTCAGGTATCCGTGAATGATCTCATCATGCTGTTTCTGTTTGCGCCGATCGTGCGCTTTCTAGTCAGCGGCGCCTCGTCGCTGCAGGTTCCCTTCGTGGTGCTGCTGTATGCCGTTGGCATCTTCATCGTGATCCCGCTCACCACCGGCACAGTCCTTCGGACATACTTCATTCGGGCGCATGGAAAGGACTGGTTCGAGAAGCAGCTACTACCTCGTTTCGCACCCGTCAGCGTCGTTGCGCTGCTGGCGACGCTGGTTTTTATCTTCGCTTTCCAGGCCGACAACATCCTGGGGAAGCCGTTCCATGTTCTTCTGATTGCGATCCCCATCCTTGTCCAGGTCTATTTCAATTCATCGCTGACCTACGGGCTGATGCGGCTCCTGCGGGTTCGTCATGCAGTGGCAGCGCCAGGTGCGTTAATAGGGGCGAGCAACTTCTTTGAACTTGCGGTTGCAACCGCGATCGCACTGTTCGGGCCCGGATCGGGAGCCGCGCTGGCGACGGTGGTGGGTGTCCTTATTGAGGTACCCGTGATGCTGTCAGTCTGCTCTTTCTGCAACCGGACGAGGCACTGGTTCCCGGAGCCGGGAGCCTCCGCAGTGGCTTAGGGATGCGAGGGCTACGCCCGTGATCGGAGACATCATTTTCGAGATCAGGCGGCTAACGAAATGCGATCAGTGGAGGAATGTATGAAGATTCAAGTGGCCGGACCCGGCTGTGCAAACTGCAAGAACACGGAGAAGAATGTCATCAACGCCTGCGCGGAATTGGATCTCGCGGCTGACATCGAGCACGTCACCGAGTGGATAGAAATCGCCAAGCTTGGCGTGCTGCGCACCCCTGCCGTCGTGGTCGACGGCAGGATCGTGGTAATGGGACGCGTACCCACGGTCGCTGAATTGAAGACGCTGCTTGCCCAGAAGGCCGTCTGATTCGGGCTCCGATGGATCTGGTCGTCGTTTTCCCGAACTCCGGAGAACTCGAAAAGGCGCGAACCTTGCTTGCCGCTTCGGGTCTTTGTGGGCAATCAATAACCGTAGCGCCGGCGTTGGTGACCGATTCGCCGGGCTTGTCCGCTATCCAACAGGCGGCCCCACGCATCACTATTGCTGGTTGGACCGACTATCGGCCCAGTGCATGTCCAGAGCCAGTGCGTGCGACCTTCGCTGAAGACGTTTTCGGCGAAGCGAGCATCATGTTCTTCGGCCCCTGCATGGCGGACGAATCCAAGGTGCGGCTGATCGCGCATCTGTCGGGCGACGCCGGTCCGGCATTGCCTTATCTGAACGCGGAAATGCGCCAGGCCTGCTACAACCCGGCCGGGCCAACTCTCACGTTCATGGAAGGCTATCGGCTGGCGACCATCTACCCGCGTCGCGTCGCTCTCGGAAAGGCCGACGACATTGTGGACGCCTGCCGTGTATTGGAGGACCTCAGGCGGCGCGTGAACCAGGTCTGGGCGCGAAGAGCATCGATCACCCCATCGTCCGAAATGCGCGCCAAGCCGCCCATGCTCGAAGTCTACAAGCGCTTGCCCAGAACCAATTGCGGAGCCTGCGGGGAGGCGACCTGCATGTCCTTCGCCGCCAAGCTTTGGATGGGAGACGGCAAGCTTTCACGCTGCGTCCCGGTGTTTGGAGGCGATTACAAACATTTGCGTGGAGCGCTGGCCGAAGTCTGTGCGGCGCTGGGTGTGTGGGACGTGGAGCCGGGTTCGTGATCTCAAGGTAAGGAGTTTGATGGCGACCAGATGAAAATCAGACCGAAAGACGGCTGTAGTTGCGGGGGTGGTGAGACGCTCATCCTCTCGTGTTCGGGTGCGTCGGACGTTGGCGAGATCGCGGATCGAGCGGCTCGCACGCTGCGCAACGATGGCGTCGGAAAGATGTCATGTCTCATTGGCTTCGCTGCCGGTGTGGAAGAAATCACGGAGAAGGTTAGAGCCTCAAACAAGCTCCTGGTGATCGACGGCTGTCCCACAGAGTGCGGCAAGCAAGCCATACAGCAGGCAGCCATCGAACAATATCTCCACCTGCGCCTCGCCGAGCTTGGCATGGAAAAGGGCAAGACTCCACCGACCCAGGGGCGGGTTGAAGAAGCGGTCATCAGGGCCTCGCAAATGCTGGCTAGTGGTGGACTATGAAGGCCAAACGAGCACTCACTGGAGTGTTACTCCTATTCGTGGCGGCGAGTCTTGCGTTCCTGTTGTTCAAGCCGGGGCGCAGGGCCGAAACACCGGTGCAGGCGGCCGAACCGGGCACATCGCGGCCCGGAGGCAGGCGGGTTGTGGCTTACTACTTCCACGCTACGCAGCGCTGTGCCACCTGCCGCAGTATAGAATCCCAGTCGGGCGAAGCCATCACTACGACATTCGCATCGGAGTTGGCGAGGGGGACTCTTGAATGGCGGCCGGTGAATGTGCAATTGCCCCAGAACCGCCACTTCGTCCAGGACTATCAGCTCTTCACCCGGTCCCTGGTGCTGGTCGAGTTCAAGGCCGGTCGCCAGGTCCGTTACAAGGTCTTGGAGAAGACCTGGGAGTTGGTAGGCAACAAAACCGCTCTTCAGGAGTATGTGGTGCGCGAAGTACGAGCCATGCTCGGGGGAAGCTGATGGGTGCCATTGTCTTGGCCGCCGGCTCGGCGGCCTGGTTGGGAGTGCTCACCTCTATCAGTCCTTGCCCGCTGGCAACGAACGTTGCGGCGATCTCTTACATCAGCCAGCGCATGGCGCGTCCGGGCCTCGTTGTGTTGGCGGGATTCTTATACGCACTGGGACGTATGATCGCTTACACCGCACTAGCTTGTTTGCTGGCAGCAAGCCTGCTCACTATTCCGCAAATCTCCAACACGCTAGAGACGTACATGAATAAGTTGCTGGGGCCGCTGTTGATCCTTACGGGCATGGTTCTGCTGGACCTGTTGAGCCTCCCGGTTACCGGATCGCGGCTAAGTGAGCGCCTGAGTCACCGGATGGCGGCCTGGGGAACGTGGGGCGCGGGTGCGCTAGGCCTTTTGTTTGCTTTGAGCTTCTGTCCGGTGTCGGCGGCTCTGTTCTTTGGGAGCCTGCTTCCGCTGGCCGTCAAAGCGGATTCGCAACTATTGATTCCAGCGGTGTACGGCGCCGGTACGGCCGCACCAGTAGTCGGCGTGGCGTTGCTGATGAGCTGGAGTGCGCAGTCTCTTGGAAAAGCGCTGAATCACCTGGGAAGAATTGAAAAGGTTGCCCGTGTAGCAACCGGTATCGTCTTCATCGTGGTCGGTGTCTATTACTCGATGACCTACATTTTTGAGGTCTCACTTTATTAGATGTTCAGTCCTTTTGCGGTATTCGATTGGCTGGCGGTAACCGCTCTTTCGCTCCCCGAAATGATCATCCTGCGTAAAGTCCTGCGTCTGCCGCTGCTCGCTGTTTTCGTCGCTCTGCTCACCGCCGGAATCATTGGGGTTGGCTACCTGTTCAACGCATTGCTTCGCTAATCCAACAGATCCTCGCGACTCGCTATAATTTGTTTTGACCGTGAAAACCTATCCGAAGTCCGCAATCATTTTTGAGAAGAACCGAAAGTACATCACGGGAGGCGTCGTATCGGTCAATCGCGCGACGCAGCCCGAGATCGCGTTCGTGCGCGCGCAGGGCGCTTACCTATACGAC
>JAJFUV010000263.1 GCA_021372245.1 Terriglobales bacterium | reverse complement strand
ATCGTTCCTGCCGAAAGAGCTTTACACCCCGAAGGGCTTCATCGCTCACGCGGCGTCGCTGCATCAGGGTTTCCCCCATTGTGCAAGATTCCCCACTGCTGCCTCCCGTAGGAGTCTGGCCCGTGTTTCAGTGCCAGTGTGGCCGTGTGCCCTCTCAGGCCGGCTACCGATCGCAGCCTTGGTAGGCCGTTACCCTACCAACTAGCTAATCGGCCGCGGGCTCCTCTTCCAGCGTATTGCTACTTTTCCCTTGCGGGGTTATGCGGTATTAGCCCCGGTTTCCCAGGGTTATCCCCCACCAGAAGGTAGATTACCCACGTGTTACTCACCCGTACGCCACTTTACTCACCAGGTTGCCCCGGCTTTCTCGTTCGACTTGCATGTGTTAAGCGCGCCGCCAGCGTTGATTCTGAGCCGGGATCAAACTCTCGTTGTAAATTGTAGAGTTTTGATCGCCTCGGTTTTTAACTCAGCGTTCTGACGAATTTAAACTTTGCGTCCAACCAGATTGTCAAACATCTTTGCGGATCAGCCGGCGATCCTTTCGGAAAACCGATCCAACCCGCAGGCCTCGAAACCCTTTAGAGCGCAAAATATCGCGGCGCCTCACTTTTGGGCGCACGCTTCTGCTCCCTGGAATCTCTTGGAACTTGTAAGACCTGCTTAAGGAAGGCTAAATCAAAACTTCGTACTGCCTACCCTGCGGTTTCTTCCGCTGCCGTTTACCGATTCTATCAGATCCGTCCGTGGCGCGCAAGAGCGCCTCCGTCCGTTTCCTCTGTTTCGTTCGGTCCGGCTCGCGACAACCTCAGAATAACAAAGCCCTACCCCCTGCGCAAGCGCCGGAGCAGGATTTTTTGCGCCGGAGACGTCCAAACCGGCCCTACGGCAGTGCCGGCCAAGACGTAAGTCATTGCAGATAAACAGCTTGCGAAAAGAAAGAAAATTTCTC
Source organism: Terriglobales bacterium (assembly GCA_021372245.1). Lineage (GTDB taxonomy): Bacteria > Acidobacteriota > Terriglobia > Bryobacterales > Bryobacteraceae > JAJFUV01. Next base: position 56,386 of record JAJFUV010000263.1, on the reverse strand, counting down.
GCAAACTACGTTTTCCCTAGCATTTTCATCGCCAGATCCGCCGCCCGCACCCCCCGGTACTGCGCCTCCTCGAAGATCGACAGTCCGCTCAGGTCCGAATTCGCCGTCAGGATCCTTCCCCTGCTCTGCGCCGCATGCAGCCTCTCCGCGCTCGATCGGAATCCAACCACAGGCCTCACCATGGCATGACCCAGCCGCCAGATGTCGATCCGCGAAACGCATTCACGGATATCCGGATGTGCTTTGGCTATATCGTCCAGGATGATTTCCTTCCAGAACCGCCAATCCCGTGACAGCATCCACTCGCGGTTCCTCGACGGGGCGCCCTCGGCCAGCGCCCAGTACCAGGTCCAGACAGTGCGCTCCTGGCGCCTCGCTAGTCCCTGGTGCGTGGCCACCACGTAGCCCAGCATGGGCGAACCGTAGATCACGTTGTCCCAGGCTACTTCGAGCCCCCGCTCCCGGGGAAAACGCTCCAGCGTCAGGTTCGCCGTGATCCAGGGCGAGTACTCGAACCCGCCGGTCCGCGGTGCGTTCTCCATTACGTAGGGCATCAGAAACGTGGGCGCGGCCCAAATGACAACCTCGGCCTCGCACTCCAGGTTCTCCGCCACCACCCGGACACGCCGGCCCTGCTCCCGCACCCGCCTCACCATGGCACCGGTACGCACGTACGGACGCAACCGCTCCATCATCCGGCGCACGATCCATCCGTTGCCTTCCGGCCAGACCAGCGGGCCCTTTTCCTCCGGCTCGCGCGCCGCGAAGTAATGGATACCGGCCCAGGCCGAAGCCTCCGAGGACAGCGTCCCATAGTCGTCCCGGCACGCGTAGTTCACATACCACGCAAGATGAGGCGACTTGTATCCCTGCTCCCGCATCCAATCCGCCATCGTCATCCGGTCGAGCGGCGACCCGTGCCCGCGCTCCTCGATCGGTATGGTGAATTCGCCCGTGGCCCTGAAACGCCCGATCAGTTCCTCGAAGCGCCGGTATTCGTCCCGGTCGTGCGCCGTCACTCCAAGTTCAGGCTCCAGTCCTTCCTGCCACCGGCCGTGTATGAAGAGTCGCTCCTGGGGCGAGTGGCACAAGTGGCGCTCTTCCCAGACGCCATTGCACAGCACACCCAGGTCCTCGAAAAGTTCGCGAATCAGGTGCGACCGCTTGCCCGGGACCGGCACGTAGTGCGCGGCCCAGGGGTACGCCGTGATCTCGTTTTCGCCCCAGCGTGCGTTTCCGCCCACCTGGGGCTCCAATTCGAGGACGACGAAATCCGTGAAACCTCGCTTGAGCAGGCGCCACGCCGCGCACAACCCGGCCACGCCGCCGCCCACAATGACCACCGGCTTTCGCAGCACTTCGCGTGGCGTCTGGAAGGCGGAATTATCGCGCAGCCTGTGTCCCGGTTTCTGGGATTCCCAAACAAAACCTCCGGCGACCGGCCGCCCGGCTTTCCTCGCGAGGCCCACCAAACCGGCGCCGAGAAAGTCCCGCCGCTCAAGGCTCAATGTGCGATCTCCGCCCATTCGTGGTCGTAGTAGCGCACCAGCACCTGATCGTTGAGCCTGTTCACGCCGGCCGGGACCTCCTGCATATCCAAAGGGAAGGCAAACAACTGCGCAAGATTGTCGCGGCTCAGGAATCGCAGACCCTTCGGCAATTCCGTTGGCGGCTTGTAATCCCCGGCCCCCCCCAGCACAAAACCCCACTCGCCGAACGAAGGCACATACACGTGGTAGGGATATGTCTTGAAGCCGGCCTGCCGCATGGTTTCGACGATGCACCAGTAGGACTGGCGCGCGAACAGGGGCGACGTGCTTTGCACGGCAACAAGCCCCTGCTGGCTCAAATGCTTCGCCAGTAGCCTATAGAACGCCGTAGTGTAAAGTTTCCCGAGCGAAAAGTTGGTGGGATCGGGAAAATCCACCACAACGAAGTCGTAGCTTCCTGGATTCGACTCCAGCCACGGAAACGCGTCCGCGTTGATGACGTGTACTTTCGGGTTCGAGAACGAGCCTCCGTTCAGTCGCGTGAGCATGGGATGCGTAGCGAACAGGCGCGTCATCTCCGGGTCCAGATCGACAAGCGTGATGCTCTCCAGCGCCGGGTATTTCAGGATCTCCCGCAACGCCAGGCCGTCTCCGCCGCCCAACACCAGCGCGCGCCGCGGCGCCGGCACGGCCGCCAACCCAGGGTGTACCAGCGCTTCGTGATAGCGGTACTCATCGCGCGAGCTGAACTGCAGGTGCGAGCTCAGGAATAGCCGCACATCGTCCTTCCAGCGCGTCAGCACGATGCGCTGATAGCGCGTCGTGCGCGACAGGATGACTTCGTCGGCGTACAGGCTGTCGTCCGCGGCGCGGGTGATCTGTTCAGCACCGAACATCCCCGCCCCCAACACGGCCGCCACCGCCAGCGACATGACCCGCAACGAAGCCGGCCGGCCGATGCGGTCCCCGAAAAGGTACGTCGACCACAGCGCCACGCCCGCGTTGATCAACCCGAACAGGATTGCCGAGCGCACCAGCCCCAGCTTCGGCACCAGCAAAATGGGAAACAGCAGCGATGCACCCAGCGCGCCCAGATAGTCGAAAGTGAGCACGTGCGCCACAAGGTCGCGGAATTCGAACCGCTCCTTGAGGATCCGCATGAGCAGAGGAATCTCCAGGCCCACGAGGATTCCGACCACAACCACAATGACGTATAACAGCAGCCGGAACCCTTGCGTGTAGGCGAACGCCAGAAACAGCATGGCCGAGGAGAAGCCGCCCACCAGCCCTACCATCAGTTCGATCGCCACGAACTTGGCTACCAGCGCGCGTCCGACAAAACGCGACAGCCAGCTCCCCACGCCCATCGCAAACAGGTAGCTGCCAATGACCGTGGAGAATTGGAAGACACTGTCACCTAGCAGGTAGCTGGCCAGAGTGCCCGCAATCAGCTCATACACCAGCCCGCAGGCGGCGATGAGAAATACCGAGAGAAAGAGTACGGCGGACAAGTCTCAATGCACCGCCGCCGCGATAATCACGCACATGCCGAGCGACATCGCACCCACCAGAATGGCCAGCGCCATGTTCTTCTGCTCGACGATCTCTTTCCATAGCGCGTAAGGCGTCAGCAGGTCCAGAATCCAGAACGCCACCACGAAGATAACGATGCCGAGCACCGAATACAGCAACGCGTTCAGCACATAGCCGGGATGGAAGTCGGCCATTTTACTTTCCTCCAATATAGCGGGGCAGATACCGGTAATGGGACCGGTACGCGCCGGGATTGTCGCGCACAGTCTTGGGAACGTCCTTGAGTTCGTTCACGCTCAACAAGCTCCAACCGCGATACTCGGCCATACCTAGCAGCCCGAGCAGCACCGTGCCGTACGCCAGAAACAGCGGTTGTTTCAGCATCAATCGTCTCCCGAATCCGAGTCGCCGCCGGAGCTCGTTACCGCGTAATCGCTCTCCTGCCAGCGCACGCCCTCAAATTTCGCCGAACGGAACGAAACTACGATCGGCGGAATCAGCAGCAACAGTAGCGCGAGACCGAACCAGAGCACGTTCGGCACGTCGCGCCGGATCGTGATCGTATAGTTCACGTACCTGGCCGCGGGCCCCTCCGGATCCACTCGCAGATAATATCGGCCCGGGGGCACGCTGGGAATAGTGGCGCTGTCATTTCTGCTGCCTTCCGTCCATGCGCCGTCCGAATCCTGCCCCGAGTAGCGGCTCACCTCGCGCCCGAAATCGAAAGCCTCGCCTGTCGAATCGTTGATCAGGGAGAAACCGAAGTACACCCAGCTATTGTCCAAATCGGTATCCACCGCCACGTCCACGTTCGAGGTGTGACCCTTCAGATCGAACACCGGCGTCACGAAGCTGGGCTCGCCGCCCTCGCGCGGCTCAAAACGATAGCTGCCCCTAAAAACCTGTTCATTGCGCGCGCTCACGGCCACTAGCAGCATGATCGCAAACAGGACCACGAAGAAGGCCAGGAACAGCATCCACGCCTTGCGCGGGCGGCCTGCGAATGGCGAAGGCTGATCTGCGAACACGCCTGCGGCCGGCGGGGCCTGTCCCGTCAATCGGAAGGCCTGCCAGATCTCCGAGCCCGGCGTGTACCGGGCCATCGACCACACCACTTCCTCCGGCGTCGTTTCCGCCGAGAGCATCCTCGGCGGCGCGATGTAATCGGCGCACTGGACGGTTTCGCCCACTTTCACCCGCCAGGGGAACTCCCCCATCACGTACGTTGTCTGCGCTAACGCCGTCTGGAAATGCGTGAACGTCTCTCCCTCGGCCCGCGCGGCCGGCTTGACGCCCGCCCTCGCGTCGGTGGGCAGCGTGCGCAGCGTACGCCCCAGGTTCCAGTGGCCCCGGTATTCGCTCAGATAGCGGTACCCTTTGTAAGGGTTGAACAGCAGGTACTCGTACCAGCTATAAGGGATCCCCTCCACCGTGATGGTGCGTTCCTGAAAACCGATGGTCTCCCACTCCGCGCCATCCAGCTTCCCGCGCTTGCCCAGCGGAATCTTCGGCAGGATGCGCTCGCGCGCCTGAAAGGTCTGCAGCACGCGCAGCGCCGGGTCCTTCGCGTCCAGGACAGAGCAGCACTGGATGCACACCACCGTCAATGCGTTGGCGCCGGAGCGGATCGTAAGCGGCGCACCGCAGTGGGAGCAGTTCAGCGCGCGGGTGGAAACCGGGGGCGCAGGCGATGCGCTCATCGCTTCCATCCTTCGAACTCGCGCAACCGCGTCATGTGCAAGTCCTCAAACTCTACGGCCTCGCCCAGAAACAGGAGCGGCGGCGATTCGCTGTAGTCGATCGTGCCGAAGCGCGCGTCCGCACCGCGCAGATCGGCAAACAGCACATCGGACTTGTCCCAATACTGGAACGGCAGATCTCCTTCCACTCCCCGGTAGTGGGCCTTGGTGAGAGTGGTAACCTGCAGCGGCACGCCGTGGAACTCAAAATGCTCCCCGCGTGCAACCGCGTTGGCCGCCGGCAACGCCTGCCCGGGATCGCTCAACACGGAAATCGCGTACTCCAATTGCGCGTCCGAGAGCCAGCCGCTCGAATTGTCGTTGAACACCAGGTGCCATTCATCCCAGGCGCCCAGTTCGTACTCGTAGATGATCCGCCCCACCACCACGAACGACTTGTTGCGGTAGATTCCCTCGACACCCAATTGGATCGGCGAGCTGTCCGCTGGCAGATCCGCCACCTCGCCCACCTTGGCAAGATCCACGTCCGTGCGCACCAGGATTGAGCGGCAGTACGGACAGACTGTCTGTATCGCGCTAGACCAACGGAACTGAACCTGCGCCCCGCAGTTGGGACAATTCGCGCTTCTCTGGATCATCCGCCTCCTGGTAGGTCCGCTCAATCCGCCGCACATTCACCCGCGCGGCTCCCAACTCCTTCTGGAAAAAGCCGGCGAAATCCCAATCCGGACGGCGCCGGCAGCAAAAGAGGTTCAGACAAATCGACGCGTATTCGGGGAAAGTATGACACGCCAAGTGCGATTCGGCAAGGATCTGGAAACCCGTCATCCCGCCTGTGGCCGGAAACCGGTGCCATACGGCATCACCCACCGGATGCAGGTCGAGCGCGGCGATCAATTGCTCGAACATGGCGCGCAGCTTGGCCGCGTCGGTGAGATCCGCCGGACGGCAGCCGTACGCTTCCACTACCCACTCGCACCCGGCCATGGGCTATTGTTGCGATGCCCCGCACTCCGGGCAGAACTTGGCGCGGCCTGGCATGGGCTTGCCGCACTCGATGCAGAACTTGGGGCCAGCCGCGGCGGCTGCACCGCCACCGGCCGCCGGCGCCGTGGGCGTTCCCGCTGGAGGCGGCGCCAATGGTTCTGGGGCCGGTCCGCCCGGCGCGCGCATGGCGTTCATCATGGTCTGAGCCATGGCCATTCCAGCGCCCAACCCTACACCGATGCCGGCAGCACCGCCGCCTTCGTTGGCCGCGGCGATAGGCATGGATTGCGCCACCTGGAATTGCGTGTATCGGCCCATGTCGCCCACCATGTTCATGCCGATGCGCTCGTTGAGGCGCTTCTGCAGTTCCTCGGGTAGCGACAGGTTCTGAACCACGAACGCTTCCAGCGCCAGTCCCAGCTCGGCGAACGCCGGCGCCAGTTGCCCGGCGATCTTCTGGCCCAGTTCCACCTGGTTCGCTGCCATGTCCAGAAACGGAACCTGACTTTCGGCGAACGTATCGGCCATGCGGCCGATAATCGTATTCCGCAGTTGCCCCTCGATTTCGCCGGTTTTGTACAGATCGCGCGTACCGCTCACTTTGGTGTGAAACGTGCGTGGATCCTGGATTCGCCAGCTATAGATTCCGTAGCCACGCAACTGCACGGCGCCGAAGTCGCGGTCCCGCACAGTGATAGGCGTCGCCGTGCCCCAGGGCTGGTTCACCTGCAAACGAGTCGAGAAGTAGTACACGTCGCTCTTGAAGGGGCTCTGGAACATCTTGTCCCAATTCAAGAGGTTAGTGAGCAGCGGCAATGTGTGCGTGTTCAACGTGTACAGGCCGGGAGCGAAAACGTCGGCCATCCGGCCTTCGTTGACGAACGCCGCCATCTGCGATTCGCGCACCGTGAGTTTGGCCCCGGTTTGTATCTCCATGTCCCTCATCGGGAAACGGTAGGCCAGGATGCCATCCTCGGGTTCGACCCACTGGATGACATCGATGAACTGTTTCGCCAGGAAATCCTTCAGTGCCATAGTGCCTCGGGTCTCTCTGAAGTATACGCCCGGACCAGCCGCCATGTTCCGCGAATCGGACCTTATCCGGTGGCCCGTTAAGCCATCTTCTCAATCTTCCCCTAGAATGGTTAGAATGTCCTGGCAAAACGAGGAGTTTTATCGCATTGGGAAACTGCCGCCCTATGTCTTCGCGGTGGTAAACGAGATGAAAGCACGCCTGCGGGCCGCACAGCAGGACGTCGTCGATCTCGGCATGGGCAATCCGGACGGTGCCACGCCCAAGCCGATCGTCAGCAAGCTCATCGAAGCCGCCAGGAATCCGCGCAACCATCGATACTCGATGTCGCGAGGTATCCCCAACTTGCGGCAAGAGATCGTCAAGCGCTACAAGTCGCATTACGGGGTCAATCTCGACGCGGAAAGGGAAGCTATCGTCACCATAGGCGCCAAGGACGCGCTGGCGCACCTTCTGTTCGCGGTCATCGGCCCGGGGGACGTGGTGGTCTGCCCCAACCCGGCTTACCCTATCCACCAATACGGCGTGGTAATGGCCGAAGGACATGCCGTTGCGCTGCCCATGCCGACGCCCGAAGAGTTCCTGAACCGGCTCGAGGACCTCTACCGCACCGCGCTCATTAAGCCGCGCATGATCCTGATTTCGTTCCCGCACAACCCTACCACCTTGTGCGTCGAGCGCGAGTTCTTCCGCGAGATCATCCGCTTAGCCTCCCTTCACGGCACAATGGTGCTGCACGATTTCGCATACGCGGACCTGGGGTTCGACGGCTATCGTGCGCCCAGCATCCTGGAAATCGACGGCGCCAAAGAGGTGGCCGTTGAGATCTACTCGATGTCGAAGAGTTTCAATATGGCAGGCTGGCGCATCGGCTTTTGCCTGGGCAATCGCAAGATGATCGGCGCACTGGCCCGCATCAAGAGCTACCTCGATTACGGCGTTTTCCAGCCCCTGCAAATCGCGGCCATCATCGGCTTGCGCGAGTGCGAGGAGGACACGAAGAAGATCTGCGAGACGTATCGCCGTCGCCGCAACGTCCTGATCGATGGCCTCAAGCGCGCCGGCTGGCCCGTCGAGCCCCCGCGCGGCTCCATGTTCGTCTGGGCGCCCATTCCGGAGCGATTCCGCGAGGCGGGTTCGCTCGAGTTCTCCAAGATGCTCCTTGAAAAGGCATTGGTGGCCGTCTCACCCGGCATCGGCTTCGGACCGATGGGCGAGGGATTCGTCCGCTTCGCGCTCGTCGAAAACGACCACCGCATCCGGCAGGCCACCCGGTCCATCAAACAGGCTCTACGATGATCCTCTTCCCCGTAAGCTGGTAACGAAAACAAAGGCCTCCCATGATCGGGCGACAGGAAACCGCGGATTTCGAGGTGGCCGACCTGAGGCATCTCTCGGCAACCGACCTGGATGCACTGCTCGTGGAGGAAGGCACCCTCTGGCGCGAGAAGCTTGATTGGGACTTCACCGCTTCGGCGGACTTGGTGCGCCATTTTACGGGCCGCCGCATGCTCTCCGGCAACGCGTACATCGCAAGCGGCGTCGTGGCTGGTTATGGCTACTTCGTCGCCGACGAGCACAAAGGGCTGATCGGCGATTTGTACGTCCGCCGTGGCACCGGCGGCGAGCGCGCCGAGATGCTGTTGCTCGAAACCATCGTCCGGCGTTTGATGGCGTGGCCCCAGGTGCACCGCATCGAAAGTCAGCTCATGTTGCTCGAAGACGCTCTGTCGCGGCCCTTGCCGGCGTCCAGCTACGCGCAAGTGCACGAGCGCTACTTCATGTCGGTGGAGCTCCCTGCTCCGCAACTCAAGCCGGCCTCTATACGCGCGGATGTGGGAATCGAGAGTTGGAATGAGTGGCGGCAGCCGGAAGTCGCCGCGCTGATCGCCGGGGCGTACCGCAATCACATCGATAGCCAGATCAACGATCAGTACCGCAGTATGGCCGGTGCGCGGCGTTTTCTCATAAACATCGTGCAGTATCCCGGCTGTGGCGCCTTCTTCGCACCGGCCAGTTTCCTGGCAGTTCACTCCTCCACTGGCGGCGTATGCGGCGCCTGTCTCACCAGCCTGGTGGCCGCCCACACCGGCCACATTACTCAGGTCTGCGTCGAACCGGCCATGCAAGGGACTGGCCTCGGCTACGAGTTGGTGCGCCGCTCGCTCGCCGTGCTGGCTGACCACGGCTGCTCACGTGCCAGCCTGACGGTCACTCGCGCCAACCGGAACGCAGTCGCTCTCTACCAGCGCATGGGCTTCACCGTCCGGAGGAGCTTCGCCGCTTACGTCTGGGACGGATTCTGATCATAGGACAGATCTGAGGCAGGCACACTCGTAGCGAAGCGGTTGACCGTATCCAGTAGCTGCTGAATCTGGAACGGCTTCGCAAGGTATGCGTCCATGCCGGCCGCCAGGCACATTTCCTTGTCTTTGGCCATGGCATGCGCGGTGAGCGCGACGATGGGCACGCGTGTATTGGCGGACTTCTCCCGTTCGCGTATCGTGCGCGTGGCATCTATTCCGCCCATCAGCGGCATTTGCACATCCATCAGGATCAAGTCCACACTTTCGCGTCCCAGGATCTCCAGCGCTTCCACGCCATTGTTGGCGACGCTCACATGGTGGCCGTTCTTCTCGAGAGCACGCACCGCTACCCTCTGATTGACGGCGTTGTCCTCGGCCAGGAGCACTCGCAGGCGAGGTTGTTTTCCGGACTCTGTCCGCCCGCCGGCCGCCTTCGGACTGCGTACCCCTCCGCCTAAAGCCTGCTCGATGGCTGTCAGCAGGTCACCCGGCGCGATGGGCTTGATGATGTGAGCCGGCACACCCAACTTGCGGCAGTGCGCTACGCTGCCCTCCAGTCCCACCGAACTCAGCATCAGCACGATGGCGCTGTCCAAGCCAGGCTCGGCGTGGATAGCGGCCGCCACCTGAAATCCGCTCATCCCGGGCATGCCTTCGTCCAGAAGAACTGCCGCATAGGGACGGCCCGCCTCCGCCGCCTCTCGCAGCAGACCGAGCGCCTCCGATCCGCTCGCGGCAGTGGACGGCTCCATGCCGTTGCGCGCCAGGATTTCACCCATGATGCGGCGGTTAAGGGCGCAGTCATCCACGCCCAAAACACGCAAACCAGCCAGCGCCGGCCACGGTGAGCCGGCCGGCCGGGGTGCGGCCTGGATCCCCACCCGGGCCGTGAAATGAAATGTGCTGCCCGTGCCTTCTTTGCTATCCACCCAGATGCGCCCGCCCATCATGGCCACCAGCCGGACGGAAATCGCCAGTCCCAGGCCCGTTCCGCCATAGCGGCGAGTGGTCGATCCGTCGGCCTGCACGAAAGCCTCAAAGATCGAAGCGATGCGGCTTTCGGGGATTCCAATCCCCGTATCTGAAACGCAGAAATGAAACTCCGCGGAATCGCCCATGGCCTGATCGATTTCCACTTGCACGGTCACCTCGCCGTGGTCGGTGAATTTGATGGCGTTGCCGATGAGGTTCAGAAGCACCTGCCGCAGCCGCACGGAGTCGCCCACCAACCGCGAGGGCAGCTCGGGCGTGCTTCGCCAGGCCAGTTCGAGCCCCTTCTCATGCGCCCGCACCGCTACTGAGCGGCAGGTCTCTTCGAGCAGCGTGTCCAGGTCGAAAGGCGCCGCGTTCAGCGCCATGCGGCCCGCTTCAATCTTCGAGAAGTCCAGGATGTCGTTGAGAATCGCCAGCAGACCTACCGCCGAGGTCTTCACTGTCGCGAGGTATTCGGTCTGCTCAGGAGTGAGCGATGTGCCCAGGGCCAACTCGATCATCCCGAGGATGCCGTTCATGGGCGTGCGGATCTCGTGGCTCATGTTCGCCAGGAATACGCTCTTCAACCGCGTGGCCTCCTCGGCCCGTTCCTTGGCGTCCTTGAGTTGCCCGTTCAAATCCATCAGCTCTCGCGTGCGCGCCGAAATCTGTGCCAGCATCATATTGAACGCCTCGATCAGCGTTCCAATCTCGTCCGTGCTTGGCTGCGGCAAGTGCAAATCGTAATTTCTGCTCGACGCGATCCATCGCACTGTGCGAGCCAACTTAAGCAGCGGTTCGCTGACGCGTTTCTGCAACTGCGAACTCATTACGAACGCCACGGCCAGGGACAGCAGCGTCACGGCTACGCAAATGGCGGCATAACCCGCCAATTGCGAATACATGTCGTTCAGGTCCCCGCAAAGGTACATGGTGCCGGCTACTTCCCCATCCAGGCGGATGGTTTGGAAGACCAGCACACGGCCGGATTCGAAGTACAGGCCGTCGGCACGCGGTTGCGCCGGGAAACCGTGCGGTGCTCTCGCCGTGCGGGCATACTGCGCCAGGATGCCGCCGCTCCGTGTGTAAAGCGCGGCAGCCACGACACGCGGATTCGCCCGCAAACCGCTTAACGTCCCCCGCGCACCGCGTTCGTCGTGAAACACCAGCGCGGCGGTGCTATTCGCGCCCACCACCTCGCCGATGACCGCCATCTGCCGGCCGATGTTGCGGCGCGTGAGGGAGACCTCCAGCAACAGGAACGCCGTGGACGCCAGAACCAGGGCCAACGATACGCTGGCAATCGTCAGCACCATGAGCTTCTTGCGGATGGGATAATTCCTGAACCGGCCCACGCTATTGCCTTTCCCCCGCGCGTCGTTGTCCCTCGACCTGGGCCAGCCGGATCAGTTGTGCGCTCAGCTTCAGGCCGGACCTCCTGGCGGCCGCCGGATTCAGTTCGAAACGCACCCGGTTATTTTCGAGGTAGAAATTCATGACGCCGCCTGCCGCCAGAAAGCCTGGCGCATCTCCCACCGTCAGCACGGCGGTGTGGCGCAGCGGCGTCAGAATCTCCGGCCAACGGTTGCGCTCCGAAGAACTCACGAACAGGATGGCGCAGCCGGATGCGGCTTCCACACTGCCAACTCTACGTACCACGATCTGTCGGCCGCCGATAGTCTTGCCGTGGACTGTGTTCGCTAACGCTCCTCCGAACGGATCTGCGCCGAGCACGCCGATCACCAGGGGGGCCGCGTTACGGGATTGGGGCCACTCCGCAAACCGCGCAAAGTTGTAAAGAAACGCGGCCTTCACGCGGTACTCCATGGTTGCTTCGGCGGTGAGCATGGGCGCGAGCGTCAGGGTCGACAGGATCGCGCATAGCTGCACCCTGGCGACAAGTCCTCGGCCACCGGTTCCGCGCCCTAAAATCGCCATGCGACCATCCCGTACAGGCTCCGGCCAAAGGCACCCGGCCGGCCGGAGAATTCGGAGTAGAACTCGATGTGACTACCGCCCTGCAACTCCGATCCGGTGACACTGAACTCCGCGTGCTCGCCGCCGCCCCAGGCCAGGCGGGCGTCCAGGCGCGCGTGCGCCGGCAAGCTGAACCGTTCCAATGGGCCGCTAACGTACAAAGCGGTATCAAACGTCACCTTGCGTGGAAGCGTGAGATAACTTCTCAGTTGGCCTTCATGCGTCGGGACGCTGCCGGGTCCGCCGGCCCCGACCGGTAAGCGCGGGCCGCCGGCTTCTTTCACTACCAGCCGGGTCCAGGTGTGGTTGGCCACCAACCTCAGATTGTTCCGGAGCCACCATTCGACGTTGCTTTCCACACCCGTGACGCGTCCACTGTCGCGATCGTCGAACTTCACATACAACCGCGCAGGAGCGCCGGGCGAAAACCCGGCGAGTGCCACGCTACGCAGCCCGGCGTAAGAATTCCAATACGCCGCCAGGTCGACCGAAACCTTCGCGGTAACGTCGGCCCGATAGCCGGCCTCCACTGCCCTAACTGTTTCGGATCTGATGCCGGGGTTGTCGGCCAGACACATCGCGACCGGCACCCCACCGATTGAACCGATCTGGGCAATCTCTCCTCGCGCATCGGTCTCCAGAGGGGTCGGTGGGCGGGCACCCCGCGCCGTGGCGAACCAAAGAGTATTTCCTCGCTTTGGTTCCCACGCCAAGCGGATCTCCGGCTGGAGTTCGATCCCGGTGTAAGTGTTGTGCTCGATGCGTCCGCCCAGACTCAAGCTCAAGGCGTCCGTCAGCGCCCACTCGTCATCCAGGAATACACTGAAGCGCCGGGGGCTTCGATGGACGGAATCCGCGCCCGGGTCGGTGAAATCCGTAAGCGAGCAGCGCGTCTGGACGTAATTGATCCCGTACTGCAGGCTGTGCCCGCCGAAGGAACGCGTGCGGCGCCGCAGGTCGAAGTCCAAGTTGTAGACATTTTCGTCCCAGCGCCACCCACGGTTTGCCGCCCAGTCTTGGGAGAACTGAACGTCCGTTTGCGCGCCGTCAGTCGAGTCGTGACGCCAGTGGGCCAAGGCGTCACCGCCATGTCCATGAAGCTCGGCCACCGCCGCTCCGCCGTACGGTAGAGGGAACGGCAACCCGGCGTTCTGTCCTGTCCGGGTATCGTAAGCGTTCCCGCTCAGGTTGACCTCATCCCGTTCCGTCGCATACCAGTCCAACCGGACCCCGGTTCGCTCCGCGTTCCAGCCGTCGGCCCCATCACCTGAATCCTCCCGCCACGTGTGATGACGCCGCAGCATTTGGCCGGATACACGGTAGTGGGCCCGGGAACCCAACTTCCCGCCGAAACGCGCGCCGCCGAAGACACGCTCGTGCCCTCCCCCGCCGGCTTCCAGGTAACCGCCCTGTGTCTCAGCCGCCTTCTTCGTGATGATGTTCACCACGCCGTTCGCGGCCCGAGGCCCCCACGCCGTGGCGCTCGGCCCGCGGAGGACTTCAATGCGCTCCACGTCCTCCAGCAGCAGGTCTTGCGCGTCCCAGTACACTCCCCCGTAAATTGAGGTCGAGAGGGCACGGCCGTCCACCATCACCAGCATCCGGTTGGAGTACTGGCCGTTTGTTCCGCGCGCGGCGATGGCCCACTGGCTGGTATTGATGCGCGCCACGTGCAGGCCCGGCACCATCCGCAACAGTTCCGGGATGGAACGGGCGCCTGAACGGCGAATTTCCTCCGCCGTGATGATATAAACCGCCGCGGCAGTCCGCGATTTGGGTTGAGGCCTGCGAGTCACGGAGACGACCTCGATATCCATGAGTTGCTCGAGGCTGGCCTCGGAAAGGTCCTCGGGCAGGGGCCGCCGTGCGTCGCCCGGTTCGCCCGCATACACTTGCGGCAGACCTAGGATCGCCGTAACCAGGCCGATACGCAGTCTTGTCCACACCACGTCCACACTGTGCTTATCGGAGACGATTGCGGAGGCGTGAGGAGGAACCGCCGGAAGGCTATTCTATTCGGCCAGTTGGCTGCGGCGGAATCCGAACAGGAAATATACGCCCAACCCGATGGCCATCCAGCCGAGGAAGCGGAGCCATGTGAGTATCGGAAGGCCCATCATCAATCCGAGACAGGAAAGAATGGACAGCCACGGCAGAAGCGGCACCAACGGCACACGGAACCCCCGCGGCCGGTCGGGCTGCTTCTTTCTCAACACGAGCACTCCGGCCGACACCACCATGAAAGCGAACAGAGTGCCTATGTTGGACAGATCCGCGAAAGTACCGATGTCCCAGATCCCGGCGGGGATACCCACCGCCAGGCCGGCGATCCATGTGCTCACGTACGGGGTACGGTGCTGGGGATGCACCTTGGAAAACAGCTTCGGCAGCAGCCCGTCACGCGACATAGCGAACCACACGCGCGCCTGCCCGTATTGGAAGACCAGCAGGGAGCTGAGCATGCCGACGACGGCGCCTGCACCAACCCAGCGGCGGATATTGATATACCCCAGCGCATGCAGCGCGTTCACCACCGGCGCGGCATTATTCATCTGGCGATAGTCGCCGATTCCGGTGAGCACCACGGCCACCGCGATGTACAGCACCGTGCACACGCCCAGGCTGGCGATGATGCCGATCGGCAGATCGCGCTGCGGACGTTTACACTCCTCGGCCGCCGTCGAAACCGAGTCGAAGCCGATATAGGTGAAGAACACCAGCGCCGCGCCCGTCAACACGCCGGGAAAGCCGTTGGGCATAAAAGGCCGCCAATTGGACGGTTGCACCGCTGAAGAGGCGCCGAAAACGAAGATCAGGATGGCAAGGAGCTTGATGCCCACCATCACGTTGTTGGTCTCGGCGCTCTCCTTGACGCCGCGCACTAGGACCCAGGTGAGTACCAGCAGCACCACCAGCGCCGGCACGTTGAACCACGCGCCCGTCACGCGGCCGCCTTGGAATATCGGCTCAGTGAGCGCACGCGGCAGATCGAAGCCGGTCAGGCTCTGCACCAGGTCTTTCAAGTAGGCGGAAAAACCCACGGCCACCGCCATGTTCGAGACAGCGTACTCGAGGATCAGGTCCCAGCCGAGCACCCAGGCGAAGATTTCGCCGAGGGTGGCGTAAGCAAACGTGTAAGCGCTCCCAGACACTGGGATCATCGACGCCAGCTCGGCATAGCATAGCGCCGCGAAGGCGCAGGCCAGCGCCGCCACCAGAAACGACAACGAAACCGCCGGCCCGGCGCCCGGGCGTCCAGTAGTCGCCACCGCGTTGCCGCCGTGCAACAGCACGTCCAGCAGCGGTGCGTGCAGGATGGAACGATAGGCGAGACTCTCGCCCGCCGCGGCCGTGCCAACCAGCGTGAAAATGCCGGAGCCGATGACGGCGCCGATGCCCAGCCCCGTCAAGCTCCACGGCCCGAGGCTCTTGTTCAGGCGTTTGTCGGGCTGCTCGCTGGCCGCGAGAAGTGCATCAATACTTTTGGTCCGGAGAAGTCGTCGCATGAAGACAGCCGCCATGCGTTCGCGCAAAGACGCTACCCCGCCCGGGCCAACCGCCCGGTGCGCGCGTCTTTGCGCGATGTAGTCCGGAGCCTAGCGTTTCCGCTGGCCCTTGACCATCTTCTTCACTTTGCGCTTCATGCTGCCGCGGGCGACCCCGCTGGCCCGCTTCGGCTTCGGCGCGGCCTTCTTGCGCGCAACTCTCTTTACCTTCTTGCGTTCGGTTTTGTCGGTGATGTTCTTTGTGTTCATTCTTCCGTTTTCAATCCCGCGAATTTCGCGATCAGTTTTTTCAGGCCGTGCCCCGGGAAGCTGACCGTCAGTTTAGCATCGTCGCCCTCGCCCTCAATCCGGACGATGGTTCCGCGCCCATAGATTTTGTGCCTTACACTGGCGCCCTTCCGGATTCCGCCTCCCGCCGCGTTCCGCACCGCCGGCGCTGCCTTCCTGGAAGCAGCCGGCGTGGGATTCGCGGCAACCGGGGGGGAAGCGAATCCGTTCATCCCGCGTTCGGTGAAGAACTGAGAGATGTTCTCCATCGAATTATAAGTCTTTCCGGTGTAAAGATTCTTCTTGACCGCCTGGCGGACCTCGTGGCGCTCGGCGAACAGGTCCACCTGGTTCTCCCAACCGCGCCTGGTGAGGTTCTTGGTAAGACCCGCCGGAATCTCCGAGAGGAAGCGCGAGGGCAGGCACGGCTCGGCCGGCCCGCCGCCGAAACGGCGCCGCATGCGGCACCAGGTCAGATATAGCTTCTTCTCGGCGCGCGTCATGCCCACGTAGCAGAGGCGCCGCTCCTCTTCCATCATGGATTCCGATTCGAAGGAACGGCTGTGCGGGAACAACTTCTCCTCGCACCCGGCCAGGAACACCACCGGGAACTCCAAGCCCTTGGCGTTGTGCAAGGTCAGCAGGGAAATCTGGCTGCTCGTGTCGACCCCATCGGCATCGCTCGCCAGCGCGGTGTTGTCGAGAAACTCCGCCAGTCCCTCTCCCCGTTGAACCGCTTCGGCGGCCGCGTTCACCAACTCGTCCAGGTTCTCCAGGCGCGATTCGGCTCCCGGCGCCACATCGCTTTCGAGCATCTTCCGGTAGCCCGTGCGTTCCAGAATTTGCTTCAGAGCTTCATCGAGCGGCAGGCGTCCCGAGGCGTCGCGCAGGTCTTCCGTGAGGCGCCGGAACTCGCCGAGCGCCGCCGCCGCGCGTTGGGCCATCGCGCTCGTATCGAGCAAATCCACCAGCGCGTCCCACAAACACAACTTCCGCTCCCGGGCGTGCTTTTCGATCTGCTCCACGGTGGTGCGCCCGATGCCGCGCGCCGGCGTGTTGATCACCCGCAGCAGACTCATGTCGTCTCTGCGGCTGGCCATCAGTTTCAGGTAGGCCAGCGCGTCCTTCACTTCCGCGCGCTGGTAAAAACTGAAGCCGCCCACCACCAGATACTTGCGTCCACGGCGCCGCAGCGCCTCCTCAATCTGCCGGCTCTGCGCATTGGTGCGATAAAGCACGGCGAAGCGCTGCTGGGGCGATTGCATCAGGATCTCGTCGATGGTGTCGGCGATGAAGTTGGCTTCACCTTCCGCGTCGGGCGCCTCGAACAGCCCGATGGGATCCCCGTGGGCCGCCTCGGTCCACAACGTCTTCCCCTTGCGCTCGACGTTGTGAGCCACCACGGCCCCGGCGGCGTCCAGCACGTTCTGCGTCGAACGGTAGTTCTGCTCCAGGCGGATGACTTTGGCGCCCGGGAAGTCATGCTCGAAGTCCAGGATGTTGTGAATGTCGGCGCCGCGCCAGCCGTAAATGGATTGGTCCTCGTCGCCCACCACGCAGAGGTTCTTGTGACCGCCGGCGATCAACAGCATCAATTCATACTGGCTGCGGTTGGTGTCCTGATACTCGTCGACGAGTACGTACCGGTATCGGCGGCGGTAAAGTTCGCGCGTCGCGTCGTCGTGGTGCAGCAGGCGCACCGCCTCGAGCAGCAGGTCGTCGAAGTCCAGGGCGTTGGCCTGCCGCAAACCCTCTTCATAGGCATCGAAAACCGCCGCGAATCGTGCGGTCTTGGGATCGTGCGCCTGTTTGCGGACGTCGGCCGAGGTCTCTTTCCGGTTCTTGTGGTGGCTGATCCGCGAAATGGCCGAGCGGTACGGCATAAACTTCTCGTCAAGCTGGAGGCCCCGGTAGGCTGATTTCACTAATGCCAACTGATCGTCTTCGTCGTAGATAGTGAACTGCCTCGTAAAGCCGGGGCGCAGATCGGCCAGCCGGTCCCCATCCCGGCGCAGCAACCGGACGCAGAAGGAATGGAATGTCGAAATTGTCGGTCCCGAGGAGTTTTCGGGTTGTCCGAGCAGACCCGCCACCCGGGCGCGCATCTCTCCGGCAGCCTTGTTCGTGAACGTCACAGCCAGCACCGCGTGGGCCGGCACCTTCTTCTCCCCGATGAGGTACGCCACCCGGTTTGTGATTACACGCGTCTTGCCGCTGCCCGCGCCGGCAAGGATCAGCAGCGGACCATCGCAGTGGGACACCGCCTGCTGTTGCTGAGGATTGAGACCCTGAAGAAAATCCATGAAAATGAAAGGGTAATCCTAGATTTTAACATGGCAGGCGCCGGTCATTACGTGTACATGTTTTCACCCTCAAAAGGGTGACTCTTAATACCCGCAAATTAGGCATTCATTAACCACGAATGAGGGTTGTATAGAACGCTTAGTACTGATATACGTAAACGATGGCCCGAGTTACCGCTAATTCTATCTCTACCTCGCGGGCTACCGTTGAGGAGAAGCTCGAATACCTATATCGCCGTCGTGTACTCATCGATAGACTCATCAATTATTTAGAACAGTGTGAGGACGAGGATAGATCCGTCAAGACCCACGGCATGTTTTCAAGGCTCAGCTGCATAACCATGCAGAAGCTGGCCTCCTGAGATGGCGCCTCCCGGTTTCAAACTAAAGATACTTTGCGAGCCAGGCGAGGACTTCTCTGTAAAAGTACCGGCTGTCTTCGCCCTTCTGAATCCAGTGATTGGCACCCGGAAAGACGATTAATCGGCTGGGGACTTTCATGCGCTGAAGTACACTCCAGTTTTCTAACGTCTGATTCAGCGGCACGCGGAAATCGTTCTCCCCAATGGTGAGCAGAACCGGGGTACGGAAGTTCCTTGCGAACCGGATGGGATTTTGCTCGAGCCAAACCTTGCCCTGCTCCCACGGGGGGCCTCCCGCATCGGCTTCGCGGTGGTAAATCGTGTCACTGGTGCCCCACTGTGATTCGAGATTGATGAGTCCGGCGTGGCCCACCAGGCACTTGTAGCTCGTAGTAGTGGCCTGTAGCCAGTTCACCATGTGGCCGCCATAGCTGGCGCCGGCAGCCGCCACACGCGTTCCATCGACGAAAGCAAAGCGTCGCGCGGCTTCCTCCACCGCTTGATTGATCTCGTCCCCCGGCGTTTTGAAGGGATCGAACCGGATGTCGCGCGCGAATTGTTCTCCGAAACCAGTCGAACCGGTGTAGTTCGTCTGGATCACCACGTAGCCGGGCGAGGCCAGCAGGTGTGGATTCCAGCGCAAAAAGAAGTGGTCCGTGCTCATGCTATGCGGTCCCCCGTGGATCAGCGTCAGGAGCGGGTATTTCTTTGCGGGATCGAAATTCGGGGGCAGCACAAGGAGGCTATGGATGGGCTTGCCGGCTTTGGACTTGAACCAGAAATGCCTGGTAGGCTGCCAGTCGATCTCCATCGACCGCGCGGTGTTGAAGTCCGTCAGGCGGCCCTGCCGGTTGGCCGCAAGGTCCACCCGATAGACCTCGGCCGGACTCACCGCGCTTTCCCAATTAACGATGAGCACCAGCTCGGATGCTCGCGGCGGGATGGAGAGTCCGGAGTATGCGCCCGAGGCCTGTTCGAAAGCATTCTTGACTTCCCCGCCCGACGCCCGAACGGAGAACAGCTTCACCAAGCCTGCTTCCTCGGCAGTCATGAAGATGGTGCCGCTGTCGGGACTAAGCGCAAAAGCCCCAACGGAGCGCTCCCACCCGGGCGTCACGAAGGCAGGGTCGTCCGGAGAGGGCCAAGCGAATCGTACCAGCCGGTCCAGGCTGCCACTGACCCCCGCCTCGCGATTGGCCAGGGCGTAGAGCGCCTTTCCATCGGGCGAAAAGACGGGCTTCGCGTAAGTGGTGTCGCCCCGAGTCAGCGCCACGGGTTCGCCCCCGGTCGTGCTGACGCTGTACAGGTGAGTGACAACAGTCGCATACGCGGCCTGGTTCCGGTTCTCCGTCGCCACGAACACAACTGCCTTGCCGTCCGGCGCCCACACCGGCTGCAAGTCGTCGCCCGACATGCCGCTAACTCCGCCAAAGCCGGCCCCCGCGCACAGCTTCGTCCCGGCCAGCAGATCGCGTGCCGTTGCGCCCGGCTCCACCGCCTGCACGAACAGGTGCACCTGGCGGTCGTCCAGCCAGCGGTCCCAGTTGCGTATGGGAAACCCGTCGTAAACGCGCGCGTTGTACTTCCGCGCCTTGCGCTCGTCGGCGATCTTCCTGTTCGCTGCATCATCTACGGCGCCTGGATAGACCGTGCTTTGGAACAGAAGCCGCCGCCCATCGGGGCTGAAGCGCGGCTGGGAGGCCCCGGCCGACAACGACGTCACCCTCATGGCCTCGCCGCCCGCCGCAAGGTCCAATATGTAAATCTGGCTGACCTCGTCGTTTTCGCGTTTCGTGCTGAAGGCGATGCGCCTGCTGTCCGGACTCCACGCCACACCGCTTTCCCCCGCCTTGGAGAAAGTGATCCGCCGGGGCGCACCGATGCCGTCGGCGCGGACCAGCCACAAATCCGACGTCTGTTCCTTTTCGTCGTAGGACGGTTCGACGACGCTGAACACCACCCATTGACCATCGGGGCTGGGTGAAGGCGCGCCGACGCGCTTCATCAACCACATGGATTCGTGAGTAAGGGGCGTCCTGGCGGACGCGGCCACCGCGGCAAGCAAGGCCGCCAGAACAACAACAAACTTTTTCATGACTTTGAGATCTTCTCCACTTTGTACCGCTCACCTGCCCGGGTCTCGAACTCGATGCGCAACCCTTCCCGCTTCACGTCCACCACACTGGAACTGCGCACGTGCAACACACGGACGCGCTCTTGCGGCCACGGATTCACCAGGCGGCACACCGCGCCCTTCTCGCTGAAGATGGAAACGTCGCGCACCTCGCTGCCGTCCCAGCTTGCACTGACCAGCATGGCACCCACGGCCCGCAGGTCGCGAAATCGCGTAGGGCCAAGGTTGAGCGTGTTCGGAAACAGGCGGATCGTACCCGAATAACTCTGGATCAAGCACTCGTTGAGAACAGCGGGCAAGGAGAGGTTCTCTGTCCACACGCCCATTCGCATCATGAAGTCGAAGTCGGTCGAATCGCGGTAGCGTCCGTCGATCTGCCGCACCCTGTCCTGCGCGATGCCGTTGGAAACCTGCGCGTAGCGCACCTCGCGTTTGAACCAGTCGAGATCCAGCATGCCGAGCCGTGCCCGAATGAGCGGCTGGTAGACCAGGTCGTTACCTCCCTCCAACCGGACGGTGCGGGCCGTACGGAGCGCGATCTCCATCTCGCTCACCCCGCGGTCCAGCCCCACCTGCTCACCGGGAAACACCGGCGCTAGCGTCACGGGGATGTTGTACACCCACTCGATGGGCGCGTTCTCGACATCCAGCCACACTTCGCCGTAAGGGCCTTTCGCCTTTGGATACGGCGCCAGGTTCTGGCGAATTTCCGCCCATCGCTGCCGCTCTTCCCGGTCCTGGCCGAGGATCTCCGACGCCTCCACCACCGCGTCGAACAGGAACCCGGCCAGCGCCAGGTCCATGATGCAATCCTTGTTCAACTTGTAATCGACAGTGAAGCCGTAGTTTTCCGGCGAGACCGTGGGGAAAACGTGATAGCGCCCGTCGGCTTCCTTCCGCATGTAGGCGGCCAGGAAGCGCGCCGCTTCGCGCATGGGCTTGTAAGCGCGCTTCAGAAAGTCCCTATCGAGCGTGTAGAGATAGTGCCACCACAAGCTCTGCACGGTCCAGGGCGTTTCACAGATCTCGTAGCCCCAACTGGGCACTGGATACGCGATGGTCTGGCTGGGAACCGGGTAGGCCGAGTGCGGAAAAAACGCGCCGGGCATCTCGAACTTCTCCCGCGCGTACTTCTCCGAGAGAGGCAGCAAGTTCTCCACCAGTTCCACATACGGCAGATGCTGGTCCACATGGTTGGACGAAAACACGCCCCACCATACCTGCTGCGTGTTGTAGTTCATGTGGTAGTCGCCGTGCCACGCAGTGCCGATCTTGCCGCTCATCCAGTTTCCGAACAACCCCGGCGCGACCTTGCCTTCCCTCAAACAGCACCGCAGCCAGTACTGGTTGTGATACCAAAGGCGCTCCAGGTCCTTGTCGGCGAACTCGACCGCGGAGCGCGACCAGAACTTGCGCCACCCCGCCTCGCTCTCGGCGCGTAATTCTTCAACGTTGCGCCTGGAAAACGCTACCACCTGGCTCCGCGCGTAGGCGAGATTGTCATGACGATCGCGGCTCGTGACCAGCATCAGGTCGAGCCGGAACGGCTGCTCGGCGGCGGCGCGGAAGAACTCACGTGTGGCTGCCCTGGAGGGGCGCGTCTCCGTCGTCTCGCGCTTCCAGGCACCCACCAACCTTCCGCACAACATGAAACTGCGGTCGTCGAGCGAGCGCGGCGGCTCGGGCTGTTCTTCGGTGGGCGCCACCGCCGGGAATAACTGGTAGCAATTGAACTCCGCGTAGCCTGCCGATACCGAGCCGCCCAGCGCCGGAGCGTGCAGCTTCGCCGAAGAGTCGATATTCGGATAGTAGGCTACGGATACAAACGGCGCCGCCACGTCGCTCGAAACGTGGATGTGCCCGTCGTTCCAGTTGACGAAAGCAGTGACGTGTACGGTGTTCCTTGAGCCGCGCAAATCGTGGTGTACGAGTGTGAGGGAGAACACGCCGTTTGAGGGGTCCAGACGCTGCTCCACCACTTCTACCTGGCGCGAATCCCAGTGGATCCACACGATGCCGCACGGCCAGGGCCGGGGCCAACTCTGCGCGTAGCTGGACCGCACTTTCTTGGTGTAATCGGCAAAGAAGTCGATGCTGGTTTCCAGGTAGCGCAGATCAGGCTTGCCCTGACGCTTGGCTTCCTCGCTGGCGCGATCCCACAGCTTGAGCAACTCCTTGAACGTCAGCACGTGCTGGTAGTGATCCTCGCTGACGCGAATATCCCAGGAGTCCTCCTTGCCGATGTGCAGCCCGAATGCGTCAGGCCGGACGGTCGCGACCACGCCGATATCGCCATTGCCCAGCAGCATGCCTTCGAAGAAATTGGGGGTGGGCAGGTCACGCACGATCTCGTGACGCCGTGCGATCTCGAACCCATCGGGTTGCGCGGCGCCGCCCGCCGGGGGTGCGGCGGCGGCTGCCGGCGCCATCGCGGATGCCTTCAGGAATTCCCTACGGCTCGTTTTCATGATCCGGATCTTCCTTTCCCCGAGACTGCCAGCATACAATCAAACATCATGCGACGCTCGTTTGCTTTTTCACTCCTGATGCTACTGGCATCCGCAGCCATCGCCGAGGATCGCACGGCGTGGTTCCGCGAAGCCAAGTTCGGCATGTTCATCCACTGGGGCCCGTATTCGCTCGCCAGCGTGGAGGCCTCCTGGCCGTTGATGACCCCTCCCAGCAAACGGTTCGGATTCATCAGTGAACCCGAGTATCGCGCTCTACCAGAGCGATTCAATCCCGTCCAGTACGATCCGGCCGCATGGGTCAAGCTCGCCAAGGCAGCCGGCCAGCGCTACATGGTGTTCACATCGAAACACCATGACGGCTTCTGCATGTTCGATTCGCAGTTCACCCGTTACAAGATCACCAACACGCCTTACAAGAAAGATACCGCCGCCATGCTGGTCGAAGCCGCCCGGAACGAAGGCATGAAACTGGGCTTCTACTACTCGCCGCCGGACATGGACCATCCCGGTTATCGGGACACCACCAAGCTCTCGGTCACCAACTGGCGCGGTGAGCCTACACGCCCGGAATGGAGCATGTACCTCGACTACATGCAGCTTCAGGTGACGGAACTCCTGACGCGCTATGGCGATGTCGCCATCATCTGGTGGGACGGACTGGGCGGTAAATCGTACGATCCCACGCGGTTCGACCGCCTGATTCGCGAACTCCAGCCGAAGACGCTCACCAACAACCGCGTCGGTTCGCCCGGCGACTACATCACCCCCGAACAATTCGTCCCCAAAACCATCCCTTCGAAGAAGCCCTTGGCGCCAGGAGCCGTCCCCGCACCGGAGGATTTCCAGCTTTGGGAAACCTGCATGACCATCAACGGCACCTGGGGCTATAACAAGAACGACACGAAGTACAAGTCCACAACGCAGCTGATCCGCACGCTCATTGAAGTGGCCAGCAAGGGCGGCAACTTCCTGTTGAACGTGGGACCCACACCGGA
The DNA here is from genome assembly GCA_021372245.1 of Terriglobales bacterium. GTDB lineage: Bacteria > Acidobacteriota > Terriglobia > Bryobacterales > Bryobacteraceae > JAJFUV01. Next base: position 32,350 of record JAJFUV010000263.1, on the reverse strand, counting down.
AGGCACCATACAGCCCGAGTTCGCCGAGCGGCTTCTGGCAATAGGAGAGTGGATGAAGGTGAACGGCGAGGCCATCTACGGAACTACCTACGGCCCGCTTCAAAATCTCGGCTTCGCGCGTACCACGGCCAAGGGCAAGACCATCTACCTGCACGTGTTCGATTGGCCCAAGGGCGAACTTGAGGTGCCGGGCCTCGGGGCAAGAGTGGTGGAAGCCCGGCTGCTCAAGGGCTCTGTGAAGCTTGGTTTCCGCCAGGCCGGGGGAAAGCTATCCATTCAGGTGCCTGCGGCAGCGCCCGACGCCCACGCCAGCGTCATTGCGTTGAAGACACGGTAACGGTAAGGGGCGGCAAATTTGCCGCCCCTTACAAACCATCCGGTTACGCCTTCGCCTTGGCGACCATCGGCCTCAGGATCAGGTTCACAACCACCATGATCAGAGAGAACACCGGAAGTAGCAGCAGCGCGGTCTTCAAACGCGTATTGTCGCCGCCGGCGATCCCGCCGATGATCTTGGAACTTACCGCCAGGCCGATCCAGCCACTGGTAATCACGATGCCCATGGCAGTCGCCGTGCCCTTCCGGAAGGCGTCGCCCGTCATGCCCAGCGTGGTCGGGAAGACCGGGGCCATGGCCAGGCCGGCGCAGAATACGGAAATATAGGCCACCGTCACGTCGGCCGACTGCAGCGCAAGGTACGTCGTCACCGCCATCAGGATAGAGGCGACCAGCGTCACCGTGGCGGCGGGAACCTTGATCAGAATCCGGGAAACCACCATGCGGCCGATCAGCAGTCCGAGCGCGAATCCGAGCGATAGAATCGTCAGAGCCTGGCTCTCGGGGATGCCTTGCGCGATCAGGTGCTTGGCCAGCCAGTTCCATACGCCCACTTCGCAGGAGCAGTAAAGGAACATGAACAGCGATAGCAGCCACAGCGTGGGCTTGCCGAGCAATCCGCCCATCTCCGAAACCTTGAAACCGCGCTCGCCGCTGGGCGCCGGCATCGGGGTAGAGATGTGCATTATGAGCGTCACCACGGTCAGAAGAGCCACCAGGTAACAGAGGCTTACCGCGTCACCGGCAAACAGTTGCGCGGCAATCAGCGGCGTAAGCAACCCGCCCAGGCCGAAAAACAGGTTCAACAGATTCAAGGTCGAGGACCGGCGTTCTTCATTGATATCGCTGACCAGCGCGTTGGCCGCCGTCACGATGATGCCGCCGCCCAAACCGAGCGCAAAGATGAAGACCATGATCATTTCGTAGCTCGCCGCGTTCGGCAAAGCGAACAGCGCGGCGGCGATCACAAACAGACCCATTAACAGGCCGGTCTTCTTCCCCTTGTTATCGATGAGCGGGCCAACCGACACAGAAGCGATGATTAATCCGAGAGCTTGCGCGAAAGCGATATTGCCGTTTTGCTCCGGGGTCAGGTTGAACTTGACAGAAAGGTTGGGCAGCAAAGTGCCCAGCATGGCGGCGATCATGCCATAGACGAGAATGGCGAGAATCGCGGCGATAATCAGACGACCAGACTTCACAGCGGCCACGTGAATCCTCCACTTGTTCGATCAATGATAGCGGGCCGCAAAGAGAAGCACGGCCCTGCCGAGTGATCTTAGCAAAAACGGGTGCGGCAAAGTTAGTAGCACACTTCCAATAAGTGTGTTACCGTATCCTGTGATGCGACTACAGACTGCTTCCACATCACTTTCGTTTCTCCTCCTGCTCTCTTTGCAGACCCTCGCAGTGGCGGGTCCCTTGCGCGTCCGCGTGGTGGACTCGTTGAACGCATCCGTTGCGGGCGCCCGCGTGGCGGCCGGTGACCGGCCAGCGGTGGTCACCGGACCGGATGGCGCGGCGCGCATCGAGATCTCTGGGCCCGGCATGATGCGCGTCGAGCGCGACGGCTTCGAGCCTGCCGATGTACGCCTGAGCAGTGCGGCCGGCGGAGAGATCGTGGTGAGACTGCGCCCGGCGGTGGTGCGCAACTCGATCGACGTGGTAGTGCGTGACGAACCCGTCCATGCTCCGGTGGTGAGCACGGCCATGGAGATCGAACGCGGCGGGGCGAGGACGGTACTCGACGCTGTCGATCAACTTGTGCCCGGCGCGTTCGTGACGCGGCGCGGGGTGATGGGCTACGGCATTTCGACCAACGGCACCGGCGGGATTTCCATCCGCGGCGTGGGTGGGTCACCCAACACGGGCGTCCTGGTGGTGGTGGACGGGCGGCCCGACATGCAGGGCCTGATGGGCCATCCCCTGCCGGACTTCTACAGCCTGTCGGACGCGGGCACGGTGAGCGTGACCGAAGGGCCGGCCTCGGTGCTTTACGGCAGCAACGCCATGGGAGGCGCGATCGAGGTGAAACCCACTTCCCCGCATCCGGGCGTGAGCACGCGTCTCTCGTCGAGTCTTGGTTCCTATCTCACCGGGCAGCACCGGTTGACGCATGCGATGCGTTGGGAGAAGTTCTATTACTCGGCCACGGCGGGCGTTTCGCACACCGCAGGCGACCGCCCCAGTTCGACGTTCCGCGACCAGGATGCGAGCCTCACCATGGGTTACACGCGTTCGCCCGTCTGGCGCACGTCGATCGAAGGCCGCTATGGGCACTTTCACGTGGAGGATCCTGGTCCGGTAACCGCGCCGCTTTCGAACAGTTACGCCCGCGTGGGGCGCGGCGGCTTCAGCGCCAACCTGGACAATAGCACCAGCCGCACCTGGGGCTACATGCGCTTCTATCAAAGCAACGGCAACCATTACATCACCGACGGATTCCGCTCCACGGACGAGACTACCGGCTTCCGTTTGAGCCAGAACTTCGCGCTTACGCGGGAAATGACCGCTGAGGTGGGAAGCGACGTCGTGCACTACGGCGGCCGGGCGCGCAACGTCACGGGAAAACTCGATTACGGGGAGCACTCGATGACGTCCGCCGCCGGTTTCTCGCGCCTGCAGTGGACTCCCACCATCCGCGCTCGATTCCACGCTGGAGTGCGCTACGACGATAATTCGATTGCGGGTGCCATCACGGTGCCGGAAGCCGGCGCGAGCTACACGCTCAAGGACGGATACACCGTGGCGGCGGCGGTCTCACGCGGCTTTCGCAATCCCACCATCCGCGAACTGTACTTGTTCCCCGCGCCGAATCCCCTGCTCAAACCCGAATACATGTGGAACTACCAGGCGAGCCTGCACGCCCGCCCGGCGAAGAACGTAGCCGCAAGCCTCACCGGCTATTATGCGGATCTTTCGGACATGATCGTGACGCAGGGCCGCTATCCGAATCTCCGCCTTTCGAACGCCGGCCGCGCCCTGAACCGCGGCCTGGAAGCAACGCTTCGCTGGCGTCCGGTGACACGCATGTCGCTTGTGTCCGGCTACGCGTATTTGCGTTCAACCAACCTGGCCCCGTATTTGCCGGAGCAGAAGTGGAATTACTCGGCCGAATTCGACGCAGGCAAGGCCTTCGTACACATCGGCGGCACCACGGTGGGGCGCCGTTGGGCGGACGCGGCGCACGGCCGCCAGATGAGCGGCTACACGGTGGCAACCTGCCGGATCATGGTTCCCGTCCGCAGGAATTGGAGTATATTCACGACCCTGGACAATCTCTTTGACCGCCGCTACGAAGTGGTACCCGGCTACACCATGCCGGGCGTGAATGCGGCGGGCGGGGTCACGGTGAGTTTCTGAGCATGGCTGACGGAACTCCTAAGTTGCGGCATCTGGTGATCAGCGCGGCGATGGCAGCGCTGGCGCTGGCGCTGCCTCCCGCCTTCCATATGGTGGGCTTGGGCAGTAAGTTCCTACCGTTGTTGCTGCCGCTGTTGCTCAACGGATTTCTCGTGCCGTTTGGCTGGGCGCTGGCGGTGGGGCTGATAGCCCCGTTGATTTCGTCCCTCGCGACAGGCATGCCGCCGCTCTATCCGCCCATCGCCGTGGTTGTGGCTTTGGAGGGCGCGACACTCGGAGCGGTGGCGGCGGCCGTTTATCGCGGCAAGCGCGAACGGCTGTGGCCGGCGCTGATCGCGGCCATCGTTGCAGGCCGCGCGGTGGCACTCGGTTCGAGCTGGCTCCTAGCGCGTTGTTTTGGGCTGCCGCCCGCGCTGGCGTCCGTGGCCATGCTGATCCAGGGCGCTCCTGGCGTGCTGCTGCAAATCGCCGTAGTGCCGCTGGCAGTTCGCGCTCTGGGTGCACGCCGTGGCATCCTTTTCTCATGAGCACGCAAGCGATACGCCAGTACTTTGAAGCCATGGCCCCGCGCTGGGACACGCTGCCGGCGCCCCCGGACGCCGGAGAGAAAGTACGGCGGTTCGTGGAGCGCGCCGTGCCGTCGGCGGCTGAACGAGTGCTCGATATCGGCAGCGGAACGGGTCTACTGCTTCCACACCTCATGGGCTTGCGGCCCGGTTTGCGTGAAGTTGTCGAAGTTGACCTGGCTGAGGCCATGCTGCGCGAAGCCCGGCTAAAAGGAGATGACCGGATCCGATTCCTGTGCGCGGACGCCGTGCGGTTGCCGCTGGCCGAGGCGAGCTTCGACGCCGTGCTGTGCTTCGGCGTGCTGCCCCACGTACACGACCTGGATGCCGCCTGCCGTGGTTTTCTAAGCGCGCTCAAGCCCGGCGGCGTGCTGGCCGTGGGGCACATGATGGACAGCACAACCCTCAACGAGTTCCACGCAACGCTGGACGGCCCCGTCTCGGGCGACCGCATCGAACCGGCCGCGAACCTGGCCGCTCGACTGGAGGCGCTCGGCGCGCGCGTCGAAACGGTCGAGGAAGAAACGGGCTGGTATTACGTGGCGGTTTCGCGCAAAGACTCATGAAGCTGTTCAGGAGGCTGGCGCCGCTCGTCGTTTTCGCTGCCGGGCTGGCCGTCGCGCAGTGGCTGACCGGGACGCTGGACCCCTGGCTGCCGCTCAAGACGCTGGCTGCGTTCGCACTCGGGCTCGGCTTGTTCGCGGCCATCCCGTGGAAACGCATGTCGCGGAGTCTCGCGCCTGGGCGGTGGTGGTACGCGCCGGTATTGTTTCTCCTGATTCTGCGGCACTTCATGGCGATCCTCGGCGAGGAGCCCGTGCGAGTGCTGCGTGCGCGCTCGCTGGTCATCAGCCGGCGGTATGGTGCGGGCTGGCTTGAGTCGCTGGCGCACGCGCTTGCCGCGCTGTTCCGGAGGACTATCGACCGCGCCGAGCGGTTTTATGCCGCGCAGTTGATCCGGGGGCTCGCCGAATGAGTTACGCGGTCGAGGTGGAGCGTCTGAGCTACGCCTATGACGGGCGGCCGGCATTGCGCGAGGTAAGCCTCCGAATCGCGGAGGGCGAATCGGTGGGACTGGCAGGCGCGAACGGCTCGGGCAAGAGCACGCTGCTGTGGTGCCTGCTGGGGCTGGCGCGCGGAAGCGGAGAGATACGCGTTTTCGGCAGCAAGCCCGGCCGCTCGACGTACGCGAAGCTGGGCGCAGTGTTTCAGAATCCGGAAGAGCAGCTCTTCATGCCCGCCATCACAGACGATCTCGCGCTCGGCCTGCGCAACCGAGGCGATGCGGTGGAGACGGCCCGGCGAAAGGCGATGGAGGCACTCGAAGCCGTGGGGCTTGCCCGGCGCGCCGGGCTGCCGGCGAGCAGCCTGAGCCTGGGCGAGAGGAAGCGCGCCTCGCTCGCGCTGGCCATGTGCGGCTCGCCCGAACTGCTGCTGCTGGATGAACCCACCGCCGAACTCGATCCGCGCTCCGTGCGCCAACTCGCCAACCTGCTCGCCGGCGTGCGCGTGGCCAAGCTGGTGGCCAGCCATCATCTCGATTTCCTGCGCCGCGTGGCGACGCGCCTGGTGGTTCTGAACGAAGGCGCCATCGCGGCGGACGGACCCATCGAGGAAGTGCTCGCGGACGCGGCCCTGCTGGATCGCGTGGGCCTCGTTTGAAGGGCGGTTGCCCGTCGCGAAGGCCGTTTGCTAGAGTCCGGAATGTGACTATGAGCAACCGCCTCCTCACTTTCTTCCTGATCGGATCTCTGTGCCTGCTCGCGCAGCCGCAGTCCTCGGTGCGGATCACCGCGCCGGTGGACGGAGACATCCTCAACCGGCACGACGGTGCGGCGGTGAACGCCGGACTGAAGATCACTGTCAAAGGAAGTTGCACCGGAGCGAAGGCGGTGAAGATCAACGGGAAGTCCGTCGCGGTGCGCGACGGAAGCTTCGAAGCGCCCGTGGTGCTCCGCCAGTGGGAGAACAGGATTGCCGTCACGGCGGGCGGCGCACGCACCCAGGAGCTGGTGTACTGGGACCGTGATTCAAAGCCACGCTACCGTTTCTCGATCGACGACAACATCTGGTTCCTGCGCAACATCGCACGGAACGCGGACCGCTATAAGTCGATCTTCGAGAATCCGTACATGGCGTTCTGGAAGTCCATGCACGACAAGTACGGCGCCAAGATCCACTTCAACCTCTTCTATGAGACGGACGGCTTTAACCTCTCCCAAATGCCGGACAAGTTCAAACCGGAGTGGCAGGCCAACCGCGACTGGATCCGGCTGACATTTCATGCGCGGGCCGAGTTTCCGGATAAGCCGTACATCAAGGCCAGCGGCGAGCAGATCGACGCGGACTATCGCCTGGTCACTCGCGAGATCGAGCGCTTCGCGGGCCGCGAACTGCTGAGCGCAACGACGACGGTGCACTGGGGCGAGGCCACACTCGACGGCGTGCGGGCCCTGCGCGCCGAGGGCATAACGGTGCTGGCAGGTTACTTCATGTTCCAGAAGGAAGTGCCCATGGTCAGCTATTACCTGGATACGCCGCGCATCAAGCACCTGATGGGCCGCGACTATTGGAAAGACACCAAGGAAGACGTGATCTTCGCACGGCACGACCTCGTCGTCAACACGCTGCCCCTCGACCAGATCGTTCCGCACCTGGAGAAGGTGGCCGCCGATCCGCATCAGGCGGAACTGATGGAGCTGATGATCCACGAGCAGTACTTCTATCCGGACTATCGCAACTACCAACCCGATTTCCGGCAGAAGGTCGAACGGACCATCGAGTGGGCCACGAAGAAAGGCTACAAGTCCACGCTTTGCGATTTCGGCGAGGAGAGCTGCGCGCCGCCGGTCAAGAAGTAGATTCCTGACGCGCGCGTCCGCGGATTAAAATGGACGCATGACAGGCATCCGCTTCTCGCTCGTTCCCTTGCTGGCCGGGTCATTGTGGGGCCAGTATCTGATGTACGTCGGCACTTACACAGGCCCTGACAGCAAAGGCATTTACGCGTACCGGTTCGATGCCCGCACGGGCGATGTGAAGCCGCTCGGCCTGGCCGGGGAGGCCAAGAATCCATCGTTTCTGGCGATTCATCCGAACCGCAAGTTCCTGTACGCGGTGGGTGAATCGTCCGGCGCCGGCGCTTGGGGTGGTTCGGTAAGCGCGTTCGCGCTGGATCGGGCAACCGGCAAACTCACTTTTCTGAATAGCGCGTCGTCCGGAGGCAAAGGGCCTTGCCATCTGGTGGTGGACAAGACCGGCAGGAACGTGGTGGTAGCGAATTACGGCAGTGGCGCGACTGCGGTGTTGCCCATCAAGCCCGACGGCCGGCTTGGCGAACCCAGTTCGACGATCCAGCACACCGGTTCGAGCGTGGACCGCGCGCGGCAGGAGGGCCCGCACGCACACTCGGCAAATCTTTCGCCCGACAACCGCTTCGCCTTCGTGGCGGACCTGGGTCTGGACAAGATTATGGTGTACAAGTTCGAAGCCGCCAAGGGAATGATCGCGCCCAACACGCCGCCCTTCGCGACTGTGGCTCCAGGCTCCGGGCCGCGCCATTTCGCGTTTCACCCCTCAGGGAAATTCGCATACGTGATCAGCGAGATGGGGAACACGGTGACGGCGTTCTCTTACGATGCGGCCGGCGGGGTACTTACCTCGCTGCAGACCATCTCTACCCTCCCCCAGGGATTCTCCGGCAAGAGCTATTGCGCGGAGGTAGTCGTGCATCCGTCGGGGAAGTTCCTCTACGGCTCCAACCGCGGCCACAACAGCATCGCGGCTTTCGCCATCGATCCCGCCAAAGGTACCCTCACCGCTATCGAACAGACGCTAACCGGCGGAAAGTGGCCCCGCAATTTCAATATCGACCCAACAGGCGCTTACCTGTTCGCCGCCAATGAGCAATCCAATGACATCTTCCTGTTCCGCATCGATCCGGCGACAGGGAAGCTCACGCCTACGGGGAAGAAACTGGAACTGAGCAAGCCGGTCTGCATCAAGTTCATGCCGGTGAAGTGAACTTCCTCTCCGGTGGAGGGAACGGTCGCTGGAGCCTGTCACGCTCCCGGCGCCTTAGCGAAAGAAAAGCACATCCGGCTGAACAGAATTGGCCGAGAGAACGCAACTGCCGCAGATGGGCCTATAGCCAGCGCCCAACTGCTCCACCGCGCCCGCCAGGGCCCTTGGGTCGTCGTCGTCCTCTTCCGTGGAAACAGCGAGGCGAGGTTTGTACGCTTTCAGAGTACGGAGGCCCCCTATCAGGGCCTTCCCCGTGGCGCCCTTGATGTCCAACTTGATGAAGTCCACTCGGGTCAAACGCAGGTCCGCCACTAGAGCGTCGATCGTGGTGAGTGGAAGTTCGCCGATCGGCGTAGAGCCTGCGCCCTGTTCAACAAAACTGTCGCCCGCGGTGTTGGAGGCGTCCTCGAACAGCGGCAATCGTGCTTCCCTGTCCCACACTCCCTTGGGGCACACAAGCACTCTCCCAGCCTCGATCTCAGCCTTCAGGTTCCTCCGAAGGCACTCCAGATTTGACGGCGCCGGTTCGATGGCCACCACCAGTCTCGCACCGGCGCGCAAGGCCCTGCGTGTGTAAAGGCCGACATGGGCGCCGCAATCCAGGACTATGTCGCCCGGCGCCGCTCCAAGTCCACCGAGCCCATATATGTCTACTTCCTGCTGAGCCAGCAGAATCGGCAAAGCAGTTTCGCTGCCCTTGGGGAGCCAGATGCCGCCGTCCGGTGTGGACCACAACCGAAAACCCGCGGGATCGTCGCGTTTCAACCGGATGGCGCCCATCAGCCGTTGCCGCGCCTTCTGCCGCGCATAGCATTGGTTCGCTCCGCGCATTACTTCCCACGCCGGGCATATCGAGTTGCGGTGCATGAGATGAATACCGAGCACGGCTATCGGCGGGTAGGCCCAGATCAGCAGACTGAGCAGAATGAGCAGCGACCCGGTTCCGATGAAAATGCGGAGCCCGGCCAGAATCAACCGCTTCGGGCCTGTCAGTGGTGCGCGAGTTCCCATATTGGAGGTCTTGCCGCTTCTATCGGTGCTTCCGGGGGGAACTTTAGTTTGGGAGCGGCGCGACCGGCCTCACATTCCCGCTAGGCCCGGCTTAGCCTACGCTCCGATTGTTCAGCTTGGCGAGCATCTTCTCGGATCAATCATTCATTTGCTGCGCCAATTCAGACTGGTACGCTTCATGCTAGACTTTGGGCGGAGGATTTCCGATGAGTTTGGAAGCGACCACCAACCTCGAGCAGGAACTGAACCCGTGGCTGGCAGCCGAGACGCGCTTTGATCTTGCCGCGGCGCGTCTTGGTCTCGATGATGGCATGCGCAAGATTCTCAGCAAGCCCGCCCGTGAACTGACGGTGAACATTCCGGTGCAGCTGGACGATGGCAGGCTGCAAGTGTTCACAGGTTACCGGGTGCAGCATTCCATCGCTCGCGGTCCTGCCAAGGGCGGCATCCGCTTTGCGCCCGACGTGACGCTGGATGAAGTGCGCGCGCTGGCTTCGTGGATGACGTGGAAGTGCGCGGTCGTGAACATTCCGTTCGGCGGCGGCAAAGGCGGCGTCATCTGTGACCCGGCTGTGATGTCGGAAGGCGAACTGGAACGCATCACGCGGCGCTATACCGCGGAAATCATGGATTTTCTTGGGCCGGAGCGCGACGTACCCGCGCCCGACATGAATACGAACGAGCAGACCATGGCGTGGATCATGGACACCTACTCCATGCACAAGCGCACTACGGTCACCGCCGTGGTCACGGGCAAGCCGTTGAATCTCGGCGGTTCGCGTGGACGCCCGGAAGCAACTGGGCGGGGCTGCACAATCGTCAGCCTGCAGGCGCTAAAGAAATTTGGGCTGGATCCCGCCAGTTCGCGTGTGGTGATCCAGGGCTTCGGCAACGTCGGCAGCATGGCCGCCCGGCTCATGGCCAGGGCTGGCTTCAAAATCGTCTGCATAGCCGAAGTCGAGGGCGCGGTTTACAATCCGCACGGGCTCGATATCGCCGCCTTGTTGAAACACCGCAAGGACAGCGGGTCCATCCTCGATTTCCCGGGTGCCGAGAATATGGATGCCCACGAGGCCCTGTTCCTGGATTGCGACGTCCTGCTGCCGGCCGCCAAGGAAGGCGTAATAACATCGGAGAACGCCGCCAAGGTCCGCGCCAAGATTCTTTGCGAGGGCGCCAACGGCCCCACCACCGCGGTCGCGGACGATATTCTGGCCGATAATAACGTCTTTGTAATTCCGGACATCCTCGCCAACGCCGGTGGCGTCACCGTGTCGTACTTCGAATGGGTGCAGGACCGCCAGGGTTTCTTCTGGAACGAGCAGCTCGTCAATGGGCGGCTGGAAGAAATCATGGTGAACAGTTTCCGCGACGTGGTGAGTTACGCCGAGAAGCATGGAGTGAACAACCGCATCGCCGCTTATATGCTGGCCCTGGACCGGGTGGCCTTCGCCGTCAAACTGCGCGGGATTTACGCATAATGGAAAGGACCGGGTTTCCACCGGTCCTTTTCGATGAGTGTTGAAGCTTCCACGCCGCTGATGCGGCAATACCAATCCGTTAAGCAGCAGGTCCCCAACGCGCTGCTGATGTTCCGCCTCGGCGACTTCTACGAACTTTTTTACGAAGACGCCGTGGTGGCCGCGCGCGACCTTGAGATCACCCTCACCAGCCGCAATAAGGAGAAGGGCCAGGCCATTCCGATGTGCGGCGTGCCGTTTCACGCGGCCGAGAGCTACATCGCGCGGCTCATCCAAAAGGGACACCGCGTGGCCATCTGCGACCAGATGGAGGACCCGCGTTTCGCCAAGAAACTGGTGAAACGCGAACTGGTGCGCGTGGTGACGCCGGGCACCGCAACCGAGCCGAGCCTGCTGCGCGCGCAGGAGAATAACTACCTGGCGGCCGTGGCAGCCGATTCGGGGAAAGCGGGCTTGGCTTACGTGGACGTATCGACCGGCGAGTTTCGCACCACCGAGATGCCGGCGGCCGACGTCGCGGCGGCCATCGAGGCCCTAAACGCGAGCGAGGTTCTGGTGGCTGCGGGCGATGACGCATGGTCGTCAGCGGGGACGAGCCCGCTCCGCACCGAAGTGGAAGCCTGGACCTTCGACGCCGATCAGGCCGATCGCACGCTGCGCGAGCACTTCCACCTGTTGAGTCTGGACGGCTGCGGCTTGAACGGAAAGCGCTTGGCCGTAGGCGCCGCCGGGGCCATCCTTCACTACCTGCGCGAGACGCAGCGCACCAGCCTGGATCATCTGGAACGCCCCACTTTTTACGAGCGCGACGAGGCTATGGTGCTCGATGCGGTCACGGTGCGGAACCTCGAACTGGTGGAGCCGATCTTTTCGGCGGACCTGGGCGGAGGACGCGAATCGACGCTGGTAAGCGTGATCGACAAGACCCTCACCGGGATGGGCGCGCGCCTGCTGCGGCGCTGGCTGGTGCGTCCTTCGATGGACCGCACTGAGATCGAGCACCGCCTGGATGCGGTGGAGGAGTTGACCAAGGCGACCATCGCGCGCGCGGAGATCCGGCACGCAATGGAAGGAGTCCTGGACCTGGAGCGGCTGCTGGCCAAGGTCACCCTCGGCACGGCGGGCCCGCGCGAACTGCTGGCGCTCGGCCGTTCGCTGGCCGCGCTGCCCGAGCTGAGGCGGCTGACCGGCGGGTGCGCAGCGCCGCGCCTGGTGGACATTCGTGATCGTATGGACGAGGTAGCGGAAGCCCGAGATCGCATTCTCGCCGCCATCGCCGACACGCCGCCCGTGACGCTCAACGACAGCGGCGCCATCCGCGACGGCTTCGACGCCGCGCTCGACGAGCTGCGCGACCTGAGCCGCAACGGCCGCCAGTACATCGCCGCCATCGAGACGCGCGAGCGCGCACGGACGGGAATTCAATCCCTGAAAGTCCGCTTCAACAACGTCTTCGGATACTACATCGAAATCTCCAAGGCCAATCTCCACCTGGCGCCGGAAGATTATGAGCGCAAGCAAACCCTGGTGAACGCCGAGCGCTTCACCACCCCTGAGTTGAAGGAACTGGAGAGCAAAATTCTGGAAGCCGAGGAGAAGATCCTCGACATCGAGCGCCGGATCTTCGGCGAAGTGCGCGCTGCAACTGCCGAGTGCGCCCCGCGCATTCGAGCGACCGCCCAGGCGGTTGCGGAACTGGACGTCGCCGCGGCGCTGGCGCAGGTGGCCGTAGAGAACCGTTACTGCCGGCCACACTTCTCCGATTCGGGCGAAATGCGCATCGCCGCCGGCCGCCATCCGGTGATCGAAAAACTCGCCGAGCGGGAGGCCACGCGTTTCATTCCCAACGACCTATACCTGGACGGGAAGGAATTCATCGCCGTCATCACCGGCCCCAACATGGGCGGCAAGTCCACCTATCTGCGCCAAGCCGCGCTGATTGCCGTGATGGCGCAGACCGGGTCCTTCGTGCCGGCCGAGGAAGCGCTGCTGCCCATCATCGACCGCGTCTATACGCGCATCGGCGCAAGCGACAACCTGGCACGCGGCCGCTCTACGTTCATGGTGGAGATGACCGAGACGGCGGTGATCCTGAACACCGCCACCGACCGGAGCCTTGTGGTGCTCGACGAAATCGGCCGCGGCACGGCCACCTATGACGGGCTGGCGCTCGCCTGGGCGGTCATCGAATACATCCACGAACACTCGCGCGCCAAGACGCTCTTCGCCACGCATTACCACGAACTCACCGAACTCGCCGGACAGCTTGAAGGCGTGTGCAACCTGCACGTATCGGTGAAGGAGTCCGGCGACCAGATCATCTTCCTGCGCAAGGTGGAACCGGGCAGCGCCGACCGCAGTTATGGAATCGAGGTGGCGCGGCTGGCCGCGCTGCCCGAGCAGGTGATTGAACGGGCGCGGGAGATCCTCACGCGGCACGAAAAGAGCGGGCACGAGGTGAGCGAGGAACTCACGCCGCGCAAGCGGCGCCGCGAATCTCCGCTGCAAATCCAGCTTTTCGAGCCCGTGAACCATCAGATCGCCGAACGCATCCGCAACCTGAAGCTGGACGAGCTGCGCCCCATCGAGGCGTTGCAGTTGCTGAGCGACTTGCAGGAGGAGTTGAAGCGGCAATGAGAGTCGCGGGCCTCATGAGCGGCACTTCGCTCGACGGAATCGACGTGGCCATCGTCGATATCGCGCGCGGACGTCACCGGACGGTGAGTTTCGCCACGCGGCCTTATCCGGCGCGCGTGCGTGAAATGATTCTGGGCGTGTCGAACGCGGAAACGCACACGCGGGAGATCGCACGGCTGAACGTCCTGCTCGGCGAGTTGTACGCCGGGGCGATCCTTCATGCCGGCGTGCCGCTCTCATCGATCGATTTGATCGGCTGCCACGGCCAGACCATCTATCACGAGGGCGGCGTCGCCACGCTGCAGATCGGGGAAGCAGCGGTGATCGCCGAGCGCCTCCGCAAGCCGGTGGTGTCCGATTTCCGCCCGCGCGACATCGCCGCCGGCGGACAGGGTGCGCCGCTGGTGCCGTACGTCGACTATCTGCTTTTCAAGAACGCACGCAAAGGGCGTGTCGCACTGAATATCGGCGGCATTGCAAACATCACGGCGATCCCGGCCAACGGCGCGAGCGAGGACGTGATCGCCTTCGATACCGGCCCAGGCAACATGGTAGTGGACGCGCTGGTAAGCCGGCACACGCACGGGCGGGAGACTTTCGACCGCGACGGGCGGTTCGCCGGACGCGGAAAGGTGGACACCAAGTTGCTGCGGCGGCTGCTAAACGACGCCTACTATTGCGGCCGCCCGCCGAAATCGGCCGGCCGCGAGCAATATGGTGCCGAGTTCATCGAACGTCTCGACCGGGCGGGCCTGAGCTTCTTCGATCGAGTTGCCACGGCCACGGCGCTCACGGCGGCGGCGGTGGCGGAAGGCGTGCGGCGTTGGGTGATACCCAAGTTCGCCGTCCAGGAGTTGATCGTCAGCGGAGGCGGCGCGCACAATCCGCGCATGATGGCTTACCTGGCGGCCTTTCTGAAAGGCGTGCGCGTCACCACCTCGGCTGAGTTCGGGATCGACGTGGACGCCAAGGAGGCCATCGCCTTCGCGCTGCTGGCTTACGAGACCTGGCGCGGCCGGGCGGGCAGCCTGACCTCGGCCACCGGCGCGCGCCGCCCGGTCATCCTCGGCAAAATCACCCCTGCTTGAGCTTGTGGCAGAGTAAGTGTATGCGATCATTCCTGCCCCTCGTGGCACTGTCATGTCTGGCCGCGGTGAGTCTTCCCGCACAGGTCCGCCCGCCTCTGTTCTTCCGGGAAGACTGGAAGGAAATTCCCGCCGCCACGCCCGTCACACAGGAGCACGTAAGCAATCCCGACCTCATCCTCGCGCTGTACGGTCTGGGCAAGATGGGCATCAAGAAAAGCCATCACGAAAAGCCCGCCGACGATCCCTTTTACATCTGGTTCGGGCAGTGTGAAGGCAACTGCGCGCTCAGCCTGCGTCACAAGTCTTCTTATGTGGACCTGACCGGCCAGGCCAAGGTACGCTGGCGTTCGAAGCAGGCCGGCTTCCGCGAGACGCGCCTCCTCATCAAGCTGGCGGACGGTACGTGGCTCGTAAGCGATGTTTCCGACGGCCCCTCGGGCGACTGGCGCGAATTCGAGTTCATCATCTCCGATCTCCGCTGGCGAAAGCTCGACATCAACAAAGTAATCGAAGGCAAGTGGGTCGCGAAACCCGATTTATCCAAAGTGGACGAGATCGGCTGGACCGACCTGATGCCGGGTGGATTGAGCGACGCCTGCACGCGCGTCGACTGGATGGAAGTCTACGGCCGCCCGGTCTCGCGTGATGCGAAGTAGCGCTCGGATGCTCTATCCGAGCACTCGCGCGGCGTCCTTGGCGAAGTAAGTCAGAATGATGCCGGCTCCCGCGCGGCGGATCGACGTGAGCGATTCCATCATGGCGCGCTCACGGTCCAGCCAGCCGCGCTCGGCGGCAGCCACGATCATGCTGAACTCGCCGCTCACCTGATAGGCGGCGATGGGGAGATCGAAGCGGTCGCGGGCCATGCGGATCAGGTCGAGGTACGGCATGGCCGGTTTCACCATGACCATGTCCGCGCCTTCCTCGATGTCCAGTTCGATCTCGCGCATGGCCTCGCGCGCGTTGGCCGGGTCCATCTGGTAGCTGCGGCGGTCGCCGAACTGCGGCGCCGATTCGGCGGCCTCGCGGAACGGGCCATAGAACACCGAGGCGAACTTCGCGGCGTAGGCGAGGATGGGCGTCTTGGCGAAACCGGCATCGTCGAGCGCCCTGCGGATGGCTGCCACGCGCCCGTCCATCATGTCCGAAGGCGCGACGATGTCGGCGCCGGCGCGCGCGTGGGACACGGCCGAACGAGCCAGCCATTCGAGCGTGGCGTCGTTATCGACGTCTCCGTCGACGATCTTCCCGCAGTGGCCGTGGCTGGTGTACTCGCAATTGCAGACGTCGGTGGCCACCACAAGCTTGGAGCATTCACGCTTGATGGCGCGCACGGCACGCTGCACAATGCCCTGGTCGTCGTAAGCGCCCGAGGCCATCTCATCCTTCTTCTCGGGAATGCCGAACAGGATAACGCCGCCGATGCCCAGCGATTCGACCTCGGCGCACTCGGCCACCAGCATGTCGATCGACATCTGATAGTTGCCCGGCATGGCGCCGATTTCCCGCTTGACACCCTCGCCGGGGCAGGCAAACAGCGGCAGGATGAAGCCGGCCGGATCCAGACTCGTTTCGCGCACCATGCGGCGCAGGCTCTCGGTGGCGCGCAGCCTTCTCATGCGGTTCACAGGGAATGCCATATGCAAGGATTGTAGCGCGCCATAATGGGAGAGACGTGCCAAAGAATAAAGACTCAGAAACACCACTGGCGCGCCGCTACTTTATCCGCGGGCGCGTGCAGGGCGTAGGCTTCCGGTATTTTGTGGAGCGCGTCGCAGCGGAGCTTCAACTCACAGGCTTCACGCGCAACCTGGACGACGGCCGCGTGGAAGTATACGCCGTGGGCACCGCCGGCCAGCTTTCCGGCCTGGCCGGGTACCTGTGGAAGGGCCCGCGGTGGAGCGACGTGCGCGGCGTCGATGAGCAGGAAGCCGCAGTGCTAAAATACAGGGGATTTTTCATCGAGCACTCATGACGGATCTCAAGAAGCTTATTCGTGAAGTTCCCGACTTCCCCAAGCCGGGCATCCTGTTTTACGACATCACCACGCTGCTGAAAGACCCGGCGGGTTTCGCCGCCGTGATTGACGCTTTCAAGAAGCGTTACGCCGGTATGAAAGTAGACAAGGTCGTCGGCATCGAGGCGCGCGGCTTCATCTTCGCGCCCACCCTGGCCTATGCCATCGGTGCCGGGTTCGTTCCCGTGCGCAAGCCCGGCAAACTGCCGGCGGAGACCGTCCGCCAGGAGTACGCGCTCGAATACGGCACCGACAAGGTGGAGATCCACAAGGACGCCATCACGGCCGGCGAGAACATCCTGATCGTCGACGACCTGCTGGCCACCGGCGGCACGGCTGCGGCCGTTTCCAAGCTGGTGGAGAAACTGGGCGGCAAGGTGGCGGGCCTGGGATTCGTCGTCGAACTGGACTTCCTGCACGGGCGAGAAAAGCTGGCAGGGTACGACGTCTTCTCCCTGCTGAACTACGACAAATGAGCACGGAGCCCCGCCGGGCCCGCTTGCGGGCGCTGGCCAAAATCAACCTGGGCCTGCGGGTGCTTCATAAGCGCGGCGACGGTTTCCACGAACTGCGCACCGTATTCCAAACCATTTCGCTAGCCGACACGCTCGATGTGGAATTCGAGCCGTCGCGCCGCACATCCATCGAGCTTACCGGATGCGATGAAATCGCCGACAACCTGGTGGTGCGTGCGGCCCGGGCCTTGATGGATGCCATGAGGACGACCGGCAAGGTCCGCTTTCATCTGATCAAGCGGATTCCGATGGGCGCCGGGCTGGGTGGAGGATCGAGCGACGCTGCCGCGGTGCTGCTCGCGCTGCCGGTGCTCGCCGGCCGCGAGATGGCTCCGGACGAGATGATCGCGCTGGGAGCGCAGTTGGGCAGCGACGTGCCCTACTTCTTCCTGGGCGGAACCGCGCTCGGTTTGGGACGGGGGACCGAACTGTATCCGCTCCCGGAAATCCCTGCGGCACCGCTGGTCCTGGTGGCCCCTGCGATCCATGTTTCGACGGCGGAAGCCTACCGCGCGCTGGACCTTGGTTTGACATCAGATGTTGAACAAAATATGATAGATAGTTTCCAGTCCCGCGTTTCGTTTGTGGGGAATGGAATGTCCAAGGGCAGCTCCGCGGGAGTTCTGGGCAACGACTTTGAAGGCGTCGTCTTTGATCGGCATCCCGAACTGAGAACGCTGAAGAGGAAGTTGCTGCGGCTAGGGGCGCGGGCGGCCATGATGACTGGGAGCGGTTCTGCGCTGTTCGGGATTTTCGACAGCCGGAAGGATGCCGCGCGGGTCCTTCCCTCCTTCGGGCGGGAGAAGGCGTATTCGGTCACGATGGTGAGCCGTGCGCGATACCGCGCCATGTGGCAGCGCCAGATGGCGGTGCATTGCGTAGAGAGGATATGGCCGCTCCGAAGCCGGTACTTAAGAAGATGCACGATCGTCTGAAGATTTTCTCGGGGAATGCCAACCCGGCGTTGGCCGCGGAGATCTGCGCCGCGCTGGGCACGCCGCTCGGCGAGTCCTCCGTGAAGCGTTTTTCCGACGGCGAGATTTATCTGCAGGTCCAGGAGAACGTGCGCGGTGCGGACGTCTTCGTGGTGCAGCCGACTTCCACGCCGGTGGAGCGCCACTTGATGGAACTGCTGCTCATGATGGATGCGCTCAAACGCGCCTCGGCCGAGCGCATCACCGCCGTTCTGCCTTATTACGGATATGCGCGGCAGGACCGCAAGGACAAACCGCGGGTTCCCATCTCGGCCAAGCTGGTTGCAGGGCTGCTGGAGAAAGCCGGCGCGAACCGCATCCTGGCTCTGGATCTGCACGCCGCGCAGTTGCAGGGATTCTTCGACATCCCGGTGGACCACCTGTTCGCGGCCCCTGTCTTGATCGAATATTTCAAGGCGCTAGGTCTGCCGGATCTGACCGTGGTGAGCCCGGACGCTGGCGGCGTGGAACGTGCGCGTGCCTTCGCCAAGCGGCTCAGCGCGCCGCTGGCAATCATTGATAAGCGCCGGGTGGAAGCCAACGTGGCCGAAGTGATGCACATCATCGGCGATGTGGAAGGGCGAAACTGCCTGATCGTGGACGACCTGATCGACACGGCGGGCACCCTGGGCAAGGCGGCGGATGCCCTGTTGCGCCAGGGAGCCGTTTCGGTGACGGCTTGCGCCACGCACGCGGTGTTGAGCGGCCCGGCCGTGGAGAGAATCGGAGCTTCGCACCTGAAGGAAGTTGTGTTGACCAATTCCATCCCGCTCAAGGAAGAAGCCCGCAACTGCCCGCGGATTCGGGTTCTCTCTGTGGCTGAACTTCTTGCGCGGGCCATACAGTCGATTCACGAGGAGACCAGCGTCAGCACATTGTTCGTTTGAGTTCTAGAAAGGCGCAGGGTTCCGTGGCCGCCGCGATCGCAATGGCTACGCCCCGGCGAAAGGAAGAGGAATGAAGAAGGACATTACGATCATCGCCGAAGTGCGTGAGACACGCGGGAAGAACGAAGCTCGCCGTCTCCGCGCCAAGGGCGCGATTCCCGCCGTGGTGTACGGTGGTAAAGAAGATTCCATCGCGGTTTCGGTGGATCCCAAGCAGGTGGACCGCATCCTGCACAGCAAGAGGGGATTCAACACGATTTTCAACGTGGCCATTCAGGGCGCGGCTACGACGCCGGCCATGCTGGCCGATTGGCAAAGCGATCCGATCAAAGGCAACCTGCTGCACGCCGACATGAAGCGCATCGATTTGAACGCGCGCATCACTGTGGCCGTCCCGGTGCAAATCGTCGGCGAAGCCAAGGGCGTCAAACAGGAAGGTGGTTTGCTCGAAGTGGTGACCCGCGAGGTCCAAATCGAGTGCCTGCCGGACGAGATTCCGGAGAGCTTTGTGGTCAATGTCTCCGAGTTGGCGATGGGCCAGGGCAAGCGTGTCGGCGACCTGGAACTCACGGGTTCCATGAAGCTGGTGAGCCAGCCGGAAGCGGTTTTGGCGCACGTGGTGATGGTACGCGTCGAAGAGGAAGCGCCTGCCGCCGCCGAAGTTGTCGAAGGCGCCGAGGCTGCGCCGTCCGAGCCCGAGGTCATCAAGAAGGGCAAGAAGGAAGAGGAAGGAGAGGCGGAAGCCGAGAAGAAGTAGTCCGGCTCTCTCCTCTGTACGGAATATATGCTGCCCGGCGAGGTTGCGGAGGCCGGCCCGGCGCCTTGCGGGGGCCGGTGGCTTATTGCCGGCCTCGGCAATCCGGGCGGCGAGTACGAGAAGACCTGGCACAATCTGGGCTTCCTCGTACTGGACAGGTTGGCGGAATCGAACGGGCTGCGGTTTTCACGCCGCGAGTGCCAGGCTATGGTAGGTTCTGGCAAGCTCGCCGGGGCTGATGTTTGGCTGGCGAAGCCGCAGACGTTCATGAATTTGAGCGGGTCGAGCCTGGCCCGGCTGTTACAGAAGTACGAACTCGGGCCGGCCAACCTGCTGTTGGTTTACGACGATCTGGATCTGCCTTGGACGCACATCCGGATCAGGCCCAAAGGCTCCTCCGGGGGGCACAAGGGCGTGCAGTCGACGATCCGGGAGATCGGATCGAGCGAATTCGCCCGGGTTCGCCTGGGCATCCATCCCGGTCATGAGATCGGCGATGGAGCGGATTTTGTGCTCTCGCCCATACGGCGGGGGCAGGCAAAGGAGTTGGATGCACTGCTCGACGAAGCATCGCGGGCAGTGGAGTCCATAGTTTCCGAGGGCGTCGATAAGGCCATGGCGAAGTTCAATCGCCGCGCTCCCGGATCAAAACTCGAGGAAGAATGAGAACTTACGAAGAGCTGTTCATTGTCCGGCCGGATGCGACCGACGAAGAGATCGATCCGTTCCTGGAACAATTCAAACAACTGATCACCGCCGCTGGCGGTGCCATCGAAAAAGTGGAGAAGTGGGGCGTCCGCAAGCTGGCCTATCGCGTTGCCAAACGCGAGGAGGGCTATTACATCTTGGTGGTGTTCAACGCGTCGCCGGCCACCGTGGTGGAGCTTGAGCGCCGGTTGCGCGTCGCCGACCTGGTCCTGAAGTTTCTCACTGTGCGCATCGACGAGAAGCTGAAGTGGTTGGAAAAGCGCAAAGTGGCGCGGGAGAAGCGCGCGCGCCGCAAACCGGCCCTGGCCCCCAGCGCACCGCCCGCGGCGCCGGCCGCACCGGAACACGCGGTTCCTGGCGCACCCGGGGAGGCAGCGAAGTAATAGTCGCCTGAAGGCGGGTTTCCCACCCGTCTTGGCGCCAGCAAGGAGAAACATATGGCAGAGATTAAGAGCGGTAGACCAGTGGCGGCATCCCAGCGGCCCACGGGCGGCGACAAAGCGATCATGTCCCAAAAGAAGCAGTACTTCCGGCGCAAGAAGCTGTGCCGGTTCTGCGTGGACAAGGTCGATGACATCAACTACAAGGACGTGAAGCTGTTGTCGGCGTTCATTTCCGACCGCGGCAAGATTACCCCGCGCCGTATTTCGGGCGTTTGCACGCCGCACCAGCGGCGTCTGGCCGATGCGATCAAGCAGGCACGAAACATCGCGCTGCTGCCGTTCGCGGCGGAAGTGTAGTTCGCTCGAAGGAGAGTCGAGGGTAAAGCCATGGAAGTGATTCTCAGGGAAGATATCGAGAAGTTGGGTAGCCGCGGGCAGGTGGTGAAGGTTGCCGACGGATATGCACGCAACTACCTGCTGCCGCGCCGGCTGGCGGTCGTCGCCACCGAAGCGAACAAGAAGATCGTCGAGCAGGAACGCCAGGCGTATCTGCGGCGCGAAGCCAAGGTGCTCGCCGACGCGCAGGAACTGGCCAAGATCATGGCGCCGGTCAGCGTCACGATCAAGCAGAAGGCTGGCGAACAGGATCAGTTGTTCGGTTCGGTGACCTCCAAGGACATCGCCGAAGCGCTCGAAAAGGCCGGCTACAGCGTCGAGCGGCGCAAGATCCAGTTGGAAGCGCCCATCAAGCAGGTGGGCGAATTCAAGGTTCCCGTCCGCCTCCACCGGGACGTGACCGTGGATATCACGGTGACGGTGGCGAGGGACGAGGAAGCAGCGGCAACAGCGGAAGCAGAAGCACCAAAAGAAGAGCAAAAGTAACATTCCGCGCCGGGGTGGCCCAATGCGGCCCATCCCGGCGCGCGTCGTTTTATTCGTGCGATAGTTGTTGGGCGTGAGGTGTAGCGGTGACCTTCTTTGATCTGACCGGACAGACGGCGTTGGTAACAGGCGCGGCTACCGGAATCGGCGCCGCGGTAGCCCGGCGGCTGGCTCTGGCAGGAGCCCAGGTGGCCGTGGCGGATATCGACGAGGCGGGCGCCGCGGCGGTGGCCGCTCGAATCGCGACGGAAGCCGACGGAAGAGCATTCCCGTTGACCATGGACGTCACCTCGGCGGAAAGCGTCAATGCGGCCATTTCGTCGGTAATGGCGAGAACCGGACGCATCGACGTACTGGTGAACAATGCCGGTATCGCCGGACGGGCCGCCCCGCTGTGCGAACAAACCGAAGAGGACTGGCGGCGGATTATCGCCGTCAACATGGACAGCGTGTTCAACACCTGCCGCGCCGTTCTGCCGCACATGCGCGAACGCAAGTACGGCCGCATCGTCAACCTGGCGTCCATCGCCGGTAAAGAAGGCAACCCCAATATGACGGGCTATTCGGCCACCAAGGCCGCCGTCATCGCCTTCACCAAGTCCCTAGGGAAGGAAGTCGCCACTGAGGGCATCACGGTCAACTCGGTGGCGCCAGCGGTGGTCCGCACGCGCATCCTCGATCAACTGACGCCCGCGCAGGTTGCCTACATGACCGAAAAGATCCCCATGCGCCGCACCGGGAAGCCCGAGGAAATCGCCGCCGTGGTGCATTTCCTGGCCAGCCCCGACGCGAGCTTCGTGACCGGCCAGTGTTACGATGCCAGCGGCGGCCGCGCGACATATTGAAGAAATTGATTCTCAGCCCTACACAATACCCCAATACGCCGGTCCTGGACCTGCTGAATGCCGCTGCACGCGGTCATGCCGGCATGGACCGGCAGCTCCTCAAAGCCATCCTCGACGGCGGCCGCGACGACATTCCGCGGATGGTCCGTTTCGGCATGGAAGAGCGCGAAACGGACCGCGTCGATATCGAAGATGATCTCCTCAATATCTTCCGCGTCTGGGGAGGCACCGGCGCGCTGCCCTTCTATCTGCATTGCGCCCGGCACCAGGACGCCTTGACGTCCGACCAACTGGCGGAGATCTTCACGTCCCTGGGCGCGGATGCAGTGGAGCCGCTGCTCGCGCTCTATGAGGAATTGGGTGAGGAGAACGCGGGTGAGATAGCCTTCTGGCTTGCCAGCATGCGCCTCCGGGACCCGAGGATCACGGCGTTGCTCTTGGAACGATTCGATTTCGACACCAGCGACGGCGCTTTCCTGTTGGGCATTCATGGCGATCCTGCCGCGCTCCCCAAGCTCAGGGAGCGCCTGGAGGAAATGGACGATTCGGTCCCGGAACTACGACGCGAAATCGAAGCCGCCATCCGGGAGATCGAAGATCCCTCCCCGGCCGGCGTGGCCGAGCCGTTCAACATCTGGCCGCTCTACCCCGAAAAGGCCCTGCCCGTCTTCGACGTTCTCGATGAGGAGGAATTGCTCGCGTTCCTGGAATCGCCGGAGGTGGACTATCGCTGCGCGGCGATCGAGGAACTGGGCCTGAAGGTGCCGAATGCGCGCGTAAGGGAGAGTCTGTACAAGACCGCCAAGGGTGATCCCGAGCCACAGGTTCGCGGCCGCGCATGGGAGGCCTTGGGTGGCCTGGAGGACGCTGACGAGATCCGCCGCGCGATGCGCGAGCGGCTTCTCGACGAGTCAGCCCCCGAGGAAGAACGCATGGGCGCCCTGGTGGGGCTTGCCCTGGGGCCGGAGGACGAAGCCGTCGACCGCATGATGCTCGAGTTTTACGCCCGGCCATCCGCGCGTGCCAAAGCTCTCGAAGCCATGCGGCGCAGCATGGACCGCCGCTACGAGCGCTACTTCCCGTCGCACATCGACGACCCCGATCTCGACGTGCGGCGCCAGGCAATTTGGGGAGTCGGCAACCTGGCGCTGGGCTCGGAAGTCGCGCGCCTACAGGAGTACTTCGACGACGAGGATTTTCGAGCCGATGCACTCTATGCGTACGCTCTTGCTGTGCCCGGCGAAACTTCCCACATCCGAATTCCCCGCTTGTTTCGCAAGATCGACGAATTGGCCGGCGGCCTCTCTGCCGAAGAAGCCTTCCTGGTCAAGACCGCTCTGAATGAAAGGCTGGAGAGGCACGGCCTCGCTCCGGCGTTTTCCATGGAAACGGGTGAGGAGCCGGAAGACTGGGAGGAGGACGAGCCTGAGCCAGAGCCCGTTCAGCCGCCCGCCAAAGTAGGGCGCAACGATCCATGCCCGTGTGGAAGCGGCAAGAAGTACAAGAAGTGCTGCGGCGCTTAAGAGTGTGGAATCAATTGGTTTCCTGTGGAATTTTTGGACATATGCGAAGTCTCCTAATGTCAGTTACATAGGCCCGTAACTAACTTCAGTCCGTTTTTTCTGCTGTTAAATTCGACATACAGCCGGTTGCGTTTCTCGACGACCCGGTTCCCCATCTACGCACTAAGTCGTTCTTTCTAAATAACTTGTCACGAACCAGCGGAACCTGTGGACGACTGGCCAAGCGATTGCCCTAATACTAGCGGACGAGTACGTCCGAAGGGAGGATTTCATATGACCGTGATTCTTGTGCTTGGCACGTTCCTGGCCTTCATCCTTGTGGACTATCTTTTGAGCCGCAAGAAGGCAGTGGTCGCCGTTGCTGTATCCGAGTCTCGCGTCAAAGGGGTGACGGGGGAGTATGTTGAGGGTTTCCTTGTACCGGAGAATCTGGGCTACCATCCAGGCCATAGCTGGCTTCATCGCGAGCGCCAGCACGTGGTGAGAATCGGCATGGACGAGTTCTCGGCCGCTGTGGCGGGCCGCATTGACAGCATTGAATTGCCCAAGCCGGGCCATTGGCTGCGCCAGGGCCAGAAAGCCTGGACGCTGATACGAGGGCAGGAGAAAGCGGAAATGGTTTCGCCGATCGAAGGCGAGATTGTGGAAGTGAATCCCGAAGTGGTGAAGGACCCTTCGTTGCTGCGGAAGGATCCTTACGGCAAGGGTTGGCTGCTCTCGGTTTTCGTGCCCGATGAGGAGAGCACGGGACGGAATCTTCTGCCCAAATCGTTGGTGCGCGGATGGATGCGCCAGGCTGTCGAACGGCTTTACGCCATGCAACCTCAGTTGGCTGGAGCCGCGGCAGCCGACGGAGGCCGTCCGGCGGACGACCTTTTCGCAGCGCTGCCTCCAGGAACCTCCTGGAAGAAGGTTACTAGCGAGTTTTTCCTCACCTAGAGTGTGGAAACACTCAGCCCTGGGGGAATTCGAAGCACCGCGAACGGTGTCCGGACGATGTTGGGGACCAACAAGCAGGGCGGAATCTGACCCACCTTCGAGCTGCGGAACGTGTTTATTGTCAACACCACGCTTGCATAATTCCACAGTTGAGCGTGCCAAACATACAGCGGTTGGGTCAATTCCCCCCAAGTTGGTGTCACGATTGCACTAGTAGTACAGTTTATGGCCTCTCCATCGGACGGCGCCAGCGGGGTTTGGAGCATCAATGGCCAAAGCAATTCTATACGATAGTACGCTTTGCGTGGGGTGCCGGGAATGCGAAGGCGCCTGCGCGAAGAAGTGGGGTCTTCCTTATAACGAGACCATAGCTAAAGAGGAAAAGATCTCCGCCCACAAGCTGACGGCAGTTCAAGCTTTCGGAGAGAGGTTCGCCAGGCGGTTGTGCATGCACTGCGTCGAGCCCACCTGCGTTTCGGTGTGCCCGGTAGGGGCATTGCAAAAGACTGCGCTGAGTCCGGTCA
This sequence comes from Terriglobales bacterium, assembly GCA_021372245.1. Classification (GTDB taxonomy): domain Bacteria; phylum Acidobacteriota; class Terriglobia; order Bryobacterales; family Bryobacteraceae; genus JAJFUV01. Next base: position 6,891 of record JAJFUV010000263.1, on the reverse strand, counting down.
TCTACGAGGAACCGCGTTGTATCGGCTGCCGCTATTGCATGCTGGCGTGCCCGTTCCAGGTGCCAAGCTATGAATGGAACGAGCGGCTGCCGCGCATCAAGAAATGCAACCTGTGCTACGAGCGGCAGGTCGCGGGCAAAGTGACGGCGTGTTCGGAGGCCTGCCCGACCGGCGCCACCATCACCGGCGACCGGGATGCGCTGATCGCCAAAGCGCGGAAGCGGCTGGCGGAGAAACCTACCGAATACTACCAGCGGATTTACGGGATAGAGGAAGTCGGCGGGACGAGTGTGCTGTTCCTCTCCGCGGTGCCGTTCGAGCAGATTGGTCTGAGGACCAACCTGCCCAAGGAAGCGCTGCCGGCATTGACGTGGCGGGCTCTGTCGCTGGTTCCCAACGTAGCCACCGTGGGCGGCGTGCTCCTGGGCGGCGTTTACTGGATCACGCACCGGCGCGACGAGGTGGCGGCGGCCGAAGGGCGGAAGGGCTCCCCGAAAGGAGGCCGCCGATGAACCGTACCGCACGTTTGCTCGGCCTGACTTTCTGGCAGTGGGTATTCGCGATCCTCATGGCGGGCGGGTTGTACAGCACCTATGTCCGTGTGATGTACGGGCTGGGAGGAGCAACCAACCTGAATGACCGTTTCCCCTGGGGCCTGTGGATCGGCTTCGACGTGCTTTGCGGCGTCGGCCTCGCGGCGGGCGGTTTCACGCTGGCCGCCGTGGTACACATCTTCAACCTGGAACGATACAAACCGATCGCGCGGCCCGCGATCCTGACCGCGTTCCTCGGCTATGTGCTGGTGATCGTGGCGCTGCTGTTCGACCTTGGCCGCCCCTACCGCATCTGGCACGCGCTGATCATGTGGAATCCGCGCTCGGTGATGTTCGAAGTGGCCTGGTGCGTGATGCTCTATACCACGGTGCTTTTCCTGGAGTTCCTGCCCGCGGTGTTCGAGCGCCTGGGCTGGCGTTCGTCTTTGAAAACGTTGCGTGCGGCGATGATCCCGCTGGTGATCCTGGGCGTGATCCTCTCCACGCTGCACCAGTCCTCGCTGGGCAGCCTGTACTTGATCGTACCTGCAAAGCTTCACCCGCTCTGGTACACGCCCATCCTTCCCATACTGTTCTTCATTTCGGCGATCACGGTCGGCCTGGCCATGACCATTTTCGAATCCTGGCACAGCAGCAGGGAATTCGGCCGGCAATTGGAACTGCCGCTGCTGGCCGGGTTGGGACGCGTGCTTGCGGTGAGTCTGCTGGTCTATCTGGTGGTGCGGTTGCTGGATCTGGCACAGCGGGGCGCCCTGCGGATGGCGCTGGAGCGGCGCACGGAAAGTAATTTGTTCGTCCTGGAAATCTGCCTGACAGTGCTTCCGATGCTGCTTCTGTTCCGGCGGCACATACGCTGGAATCCGAGGGCTCTGTATGCCTGCGCGGTAATGGTGATCTTCGGCTTCATCGCGAACCGCTTGAACGTGAGTGTGACGGGCATGGAGGCCGGCGCGGGCGGGCGCTATGTTCCGCGCTGGACCGAAGTGGCGCTGACCTTGAGCTTTGTGGCGGCCGGGTTCGCCGTCTTTCGCTTTGCGGCGCGCTACCTGCCGGTCTTTGAACAGGAAAAACAAGAAGCCGACGCGGCTGGTGAAAGTGAGCGTGCTCCGGCGCTCACGATGGGGGACTAGGTATGACTGAGGGGCGGACCGCTCAAAAAGGGAAGTCTCTCAGTCTGTCCTTGAAGCTCGCGCTGTACCTGGTACTCAGCACCATCTGCTTTTGGGCGCTGTTCGGCGTACTCAACCTGCGCCTGCAGCGCCGCCAGTCCGAGCAGACCATGCTGCAGGACGCCGAGCGCCTCAGCGAGATCATACAACGCAGCACGCGCCATCAGATGCTGCGCAACGACCGGCCTGCGCTGGCGGAGGTCATCACCGAGATCGGCTCGCAGCCGGGCATACGCCTGGTGCGGGTGTTCAACAAAGAGGGCCGCATCAGCTACTCTTCCACCGCCTCCGAACTGGAGACCATGGTGGACAAGCGCGCCGAGCAGTGCTACGCCTGCCATGCCCAGAGTGCGCCGCTCCAGAAGCTGAACCGGCCGGACCGCGCGCGCATCTTCACGGATCCCCAGGGCGGCCGCGTCCTCGGCATCATACGCCCGGTGGAGAACCAGCCGGACTGCTGGAGCGCGCCGTGCCACGCGCACCCGCGGGAGAAAAGAATCCTGGGGGTCATCGACACGCAGCTTTCCCTAGAAACGGTGGACCAGCAGATGGCCGCGCAAGGCCAGCAACTTCTGGGCTTCACGGCTCTGGCGGCGGCGCTGGTTTCGGCTATCACGCTGCTCTTCGTCTGGCTGGTAGTGCGAAGACCAATCCGCGAACTGATAGCCGGCACGCGCCGGGTGTCGAGCGGCGATCTCGACTTCCGGATCCCGGTAAGGTCGCACGATGAGTTGGGAGTGCTGGCGTCGAGCTTCAACAAGATGACGCAGGACCTGGGCGCGGCCAACTCCGAAGTCCTCACTTGGGCGCACACGCTGGAAGACCGCGTCAGGTACAAGTCGCAGGAACTGGAGCGGGCCTACTCGTCGCTGGTGGCGAGCGAGAAGATGGCTTCGCTCGGCAAACTGGCCGCCACGGTTGCGCATGAGATCAACAATCCGCTTTTCGGCATGCTGACTTACGCGCGCCTGACGTTGAAACGCCTGGCGGAGACGGGGATAGACCCCGCTCAGAAAGAAGAGATGATGGAGAACCTGCGCGTCATCGAGCGGGAAAGCCGGCGTTGCGGCGACATCATCAAGAACCTGCTCACCTACGTGCGCCAGGCGCCTCCCAAGCCGCAGAGGGCGGACCTGAACCAGATCGTCGAGCGCGCGCTCGGCCTGGTGCGGCACAAGCTGGACTTGCAGGGCATCGAGTGCGAGGAATCGCTGGCGCCGGATCTTCCCCCGGTGTGGTGCGATCCCGGCCAGATCCAGCAAGTGGCGGTGGTCCTGCTCATGAACGCGACCGAGGCCATGTCGCAAGGCGGGCAGATGTTGGTGACGACGTCGGCGGTGCCGGAAGGCGGCGTGCGGCTGGTGGTAGCCGACAACGGAGGCGGAATTCCCGAGGATGTGATGCCGCACATCTTCGAACCATTCTTCAGCACCAAGGAAGAACAGCAGCGAACGGGCCTGGGGCTTGCAGTGGCGCATAGCATTGTGGAGCAGCATGCGGGTACAATTACAGTTCGCTCCACTCCGGGACAGGGCACCGAATTCACTGTGACTCTTCCGGGCGAGCCAAAGCCGCAGTCCGGTTCCGGTCCTGCTTTGCCGCGTACAACAGGAGAATCTACAACGAATGTCCAGTCCCGCTAATCCTCCGAAGGGCAACGTCCTGATCGTGGACGACGATCCGGTAGTGCGGGATTCGCTCGGCAAATGGTTCATCAGCGAGGGATTCCGCGTCGAAACCGCGCCCAGCGCGCGCCACGCTCTGGAGGCCGTGCAGCAGGACCAGTACGACGCCGCGCTGCTCGACATCAAGATGCCGGGCATGGACGGCATGGCGCTGCAGGAGAAACTGCGCGAGGTCGATCCCGACATGCCGCTGATCATTATGACCGGCTACGCGTCGGTAGAGACGGCGGTGCAGGCGCTCAAGCACGGAGCTTACGACTACATCACGAAGCCCTTCGATCCCGACGAACTGGTGCACCTGATTCGCAACGCGGTGGAGCATCGGAGAGCGAAGCGCGAGGTGGTGCGCCTGCGCGAGAACCTGCAGGAGGTCCTGCCGCACACGCAGATCATCGGCCAAAGCCAGGCTATGAAGCACGTCTTCGAACTGATCGACACGGTGGCGCCCACAGACGCCACGGTACTGATCACCGGAGAGAGCGGCACGGGCAAGGAGCTGGTGGCGCGCGCCATCCACGCGGCCAGCCCGCGCAGGTTCATGCCCATGGTGGTGATTCACTGCGGCGCGCTGACGGAAACCCTGCTCGAGAGCGAGTTATTCGGGCACGAGCGGGGAGCCTTCACTGGTGCGCAATATCGCAAGAAGGGCAAATTCGAAGTAGCCGACGGCGGGACGGCGTTCCTCGACGAGATCAGCGACGTCAGCCTGAAGACGCAGACCGATCTTCTGCGCGTGCTGCAGGAAAAAGAGATAGTGCGGGTGGGAGGAACGCAGGACATCAAGGTTGATTTCCGCTGCGTAGCAGCCACCAATAAGGACCTGGAATCGCTGGTCGCGGACGGCACGTTCCGTCCGGACCTGTTCTACCGCCTGAATGTGTTCGCCATCCGGCTGCCCCCGCTGCGCGAACGGCGGGAGGACATCCCGGTGCTGGTGAACCATTTCCTGCAGAAGTACGCCGCCTCGATGAACCGGCCGGTGCCGCGCGTTTCCGCCAAGGCGCTGGACGTGCTGATGGCGCACTCCTGGCCGGGGAACGTGCGCGAACTGGAGAACGCCATCGAGCGCGCCATGCTGATCTACCGCGACCAGGAGATCCAGGCTACGGATTTTCCATTCCACAACACCGGAATGGCGTCCGGCACCGGGCAGACGCTTGAGGACGTCGAGAAGTTGCACATCAAGCGTGTCCTGGAAGAGACCGGCGGCAACTACTCCCGGACGGCGCGCATCCTGGGGATCGACCGTACCACGCTATACAACAAGGTGAAGCGCTACGGGCTGCGGTAAAGCCTTCGAGCCATGCCGGAAGAGGCCATCCACCTGATCTCCGCCGGTCTGGCCGGCGAGCCGGCCACGGGTGCGCCCATCGAGATGCTGGACGATCTGGCGGCCCGGCTGGCGCGTGTGTTCGAGATTAGCTGCCACGTGCTGGCGAGCGTAGTGGAAGTAGACTTCGCGCACGACCCGATACGCAACCAGCACATGTCCACCAGTATCCTCGCACGGTTGGCCGAGTTGAGAGAGGGCGAACTGTGCGTGAACGAAAGCCCCGGCGCGCGCCTGCTGGGCGTGACGGCGCTCGACCTGTTCGTGCCCGTCCTCACGTTCGTCTTCGGCGAAGCGCAGCTCGATGGACGATGCGGCGTCGTGTCGACGCACCGGCTGCGCGAGGAGCACTACGGCCTACCGCCGAATCCCGAGTTGCTCGCCGAGCGCCTCGCGAAGGAGGCCGCCCACGAGTTGGGGCACACTTACGGTCTGCGTCACTGCGACGATTGGAGCTGCGTCATGGCCTCGACGCACTCGGTGGAGCGTCTGGACCTGAAGGGCGTGGAATTCTGCGCCAGTTGCGGCCGGGTGGTGCGGGGCGACCGGAGGCCTTGAGACGCTCTGCGGCTCCGGTTACAGAGACCACCCGGCGCGGTACGGCGGGTTCACGTACTCATTCGCATCCGGGCAGTTGGTGAAGCGCGCGTTTTCGGCATCGTAGGACAGGTCCCGGCCCGTGCGGGCTGCGATCACGCCGAGCAAGGCGGTCTCCGCGAAAAGACATGCGTAATCGAAATTACAGTTGGCGGGCTTGCCACCCTTGGCGGTGGCGATCCACTCCTTGTAATGTCCGATGGTGCGGGGAATGGTCTTGCGGGGCGGCTCGAATTCCGTGCGCTTTCCGTTCACCAGAACGGTAAATCCGGGAACCGCACCAGCCGGAAACTCATCCCAGGGTGCAGGCGGGATGAGCACGCCCTTGTCTCCCACGTAATATCTCGCCGGCGCCGGTGCGGCGGGATCGAGACCCAGCGGCCGGGGCGGGAGGAGGCCGCCGTCGTACCAGATAAGCCGCAGCGGAGGCATGCCGCCGCGCTCCGGAAACTCGAAGGTCACAACCTCGGCGTGAGGAAAACTCTCGGGATACTTTACCTTCTTGGCCCGCATCCTCACGACGCCATTCGGCATGACCACGCGAGTTGCCTCGGTCGCCAGCGCGACGGTAGCGCTGATCCTGCTAGGGTACTTCAATTCGAGCGCATCCCAGAAAACGTGCCAGTCATGTAGAGCCATGTCCCCTAATGCGCCAGTGCCGAAATCGTACCAGCCGCGGTGATTGAAGGGGTGATAGAACGGGCTGTACGGGCGGAAGGGAGAAGGTCCGATCCACAGATCCCAATCAAGGCCCGGGGGCGCGGGTTCGCTTTCCGGCCGGGCCAAGCCCTGCGGCCAGATGGGCCGGTCGCTGGACATGTGGACTTCGCGTACGTTCCCGATGATGCCGGACGACAGCATTTCCTTGGTCGCGCAGGCGGCTTCAGACGCGGCGCTTTGCGTGCTCATCTGCGTTGCGACTTGGGCATCGCGGGCAGCCTTGGTCACCGTCCGGACCTCGTAGATGGTCCTGCATAGCGGCTTGGCGCAGTAGACGTGCTTGCCGAGCGCGATAGCAGCCGCGGCGACAACCGCGTGGGTGTGGTCCGGTGTGCCAATGGTGACCGCGTCGATACCCTTCTCCTTTTCCAGCATCACGCGAAAGTCCTTGTACGTCTTGGCGTTCGGATATCGCGCAAAGGTTTTGGCGGCGAAGTTGTAGTCCACGTCGGCCAGGGCGACGATGTTCTCGCTCTCGCAACCTCGAAGATATGCGGCGCCCATCGAACCGACGCCTACGCCGGCGATGTTCAGCTTGTCGCTCGGAGCCTTCTGCCCTCGTCCTCCCAACACGTGACGAGGCAAGATAGTGAAGGCGGCAACCGCCGATGTGACGCACTGCCTGCGCGTCGAGAGCGTTTTAGTAACAGACTTTTCCATCCTGCTTTCCTCTGTTCGTCCGTCGAAGGCCCCTGCCCGGCGCCAGCTAGAAGCTCAGCACCATGTGCCAGATGTAAACGTAGGCCAGCGCGTCGATGTTTTCGTAGATCCGGCGGCAAAGCGCGGGATCGCCCGTAATTGCGGGCAGTTCCTTGAGCTTCTGTTCCCACGGGTAG
>JAJFUV010000257.1 GCA_021372245.1 Terriglobales bacterium | reverse complement strand
TGGCGTTTTGGCGGCTGGAACTCCCTGTGCAATCGCAGGGCGAACTGGAGATGGCCCGGTATAAACGCGTGCCCGGCATCGTGCGCGAGTTGCTCGATCGCGCCGGCGCGAATTTCAGCGCTTCCGGCCAGCGCACCCTGAGCGGCGCTGTTCAACAATTCCAGACCGGATTCGCGGCGCCGGCCGTCAATTTGCCACAGGCGCGCGGTCTGTGCCCGCAATGCGAAAACGCCATGGCGCGAATTCTGCCGGTGCTCGACGGTGCGGGGATCACCGAGCGAATCTGGCTGGATACGGCTAAACCTGTGACGCACCGCATCGAGCGGCGATGGCCCACAGGCGGCGGGGCCGTCATTCTGCGGTTGGGCGCGCAGGGCAGCGAATTCGACACCGTGCCGGATTTTGTGGCCAGGGAATTCGACCTGTCGCGCACGTCCGCGGGAGAACTGGAGATTCCCGCCGCGCGCACAGTCTATGCGGTCATCTACCTGGAGCGCGGCGCGCCGGGTACGAATGCGTTCACACTGAAAATCGTCTCCGGCGGCCGGGACGCCGTGCGATTGGATCTGCGCGCCGAGGTGCCTGCGGCCGGCGAATTGAAGGTAACCATCGCCGACGCCGCTACTGGTGCTCCCACGGCGGCAGCGGTGGGTCTGTATGCCGCCGACAAGCGGATTGTGGTTCCACCACAGGCGATTTCGTTCGATGAGGCGGGCTTCTCCTATCGAAAAGGACAATCACGTCCTTATAACGTGCGGTACTGGACTGGCGACATCTCCCAGCGCCAGGTCTTCTTCGTCGATGGCGGCTTCTCGCTGAAGCTGCCGGAAGGCGACTACACGCTCATCGCCGGGAAAGGTCCGGAGTACCAGCCGGTGACTCTCAACATTCGCGTCGGTCCAGGTGGCGCCGTCGAGCGCAAGATCGCCCTGAGACGCTGGATCGACATGGCCGCGCGCGGCTGGATCTCCGGCGACGCCCACGTGCATTACGCGCGCAGCGGGGAGGCTTCGAACCGCTTGTTGAACACCTGGGCGCGCGCCGAGGAAGTGCATATCGCGAACGTCGTGCGGATGGGCGATGCGCAGAAAACGTATTTCGAGCAATACGCCTTCGGAAATGCCGGCCGCTATGTGAAAGACGATTTCGCCCTCGTGCCCGGCCAGGAAGATCCGCGCACCGACTACATCGGCCACACGCTGCACATGAACATACAGGCGCCCTTCCGCGCACCGCAGCGCTACTATCTCTACGACCTCGTCTTCGACGAGATGCGCCGCCAGCGCGCCATCAGCACCTACGTTCACACCTATCAGCCCGCCATGTTCTCGTTCTTCGTCCGCCTGGACATGAGCCTGAACATCATCAAGGGCAAAGTCGATGGCGTGGAAATCTGCGAGTTCGGCGACATCGACGACACCCTGTACAACGAGTTTCTCAACCTGGGCCTGAAGCTGACCGCCACTGCCGGGAGCGACGTGCCTTGGGGACAATCCGTCGGCCAGTCGCGCATGTACGCTTATACGGGCGGACGGCGCGATCCTGACGCGTGGTACGAAGCAGTGAAGGCTGGCCGCACGTTCGTCACTGCAGGTCCCATGCTGGAATTGTGGGTGAACGGCAAGCCTCCTGGAACCGAGATTGAAGCGAAACCGGGCGATGTGCTGGAGGTGCGCGCCACCGCGTCGAGTCCATTGGTTCCGCCGCGCTACCTCGATGTGATCGCGCAGGGCGACGTGCTGCGTTCGATCAAGGCCGAAGCCGATTCGTCCCGGCCGCTCACAATTCAATTCCGCATGAATGCGACCGAAAGCACGTGGATCGCGGCACGCTGCGCCCACGCGCACACAACGCCCGTCTACGTGCGCGTGAACGGCAACCCGTTCTGGAAAGTGCGCGCGGTCCCCGAACTGGTGGAGAAACGCCTGAATAACTTGAAGCAGATGGAGAAATGGCTCAGTGTCGGCCCCGGGCCGGGCGGCGAAGGCAACTACGACATTCCTCCCGGCGGATTCGCGGCCTGCGCCGGGGAATTGCGCGGGCGCATCGAAGAAGCGCGTCGCTTGTACGCGGATCTCGCGGAACGCGCGAAACGAGAGCGGTGACGATATACTTGTGTCGGATCGGCCGCTGAACGCGTAGTCCCTTCCTGAGGAGAATCGCTTCATGAAACGACGCCAGTTCCTGAATACCGCCACGGCGGGGAGTCTGTTCCTGCCCGGGCTCGCCATGCGAGGACAAAACGCGCCCTCCAACAAGCTGAACATCGCGCTGATCGGTGTCTGGGGCCGCGGCACGGTGCACTACGACGCCATCTCCACGCAGAACGTGGTGGCACTTTGCGACATCAATGAGAACCGGCTTCGCGAGGCCGGGCAGCGTTGGCCGCAGGCCAAAACTTACGTCGACTGGCGAAAGTGTCTGGACCAAAAAGACATCGATGCCGTGGTCATCTGCACCACGGACCACACGCACGCATTCATCGCCAACTGGGCGTTGAACCGCCAGAAGCACGTTTATTGCGAGAAACCGCTGGGCATTACGGTCGAGGAAGTGCGCACCGTGCGCGCCAACTACATCAGGAACCGGAACAAGGTGGCCACGCAGCACGGCACGCAGCGGCACGCCTATCCGAACTTCAATCGCGTCCGCGAACTGATTCTCGACGGCGCGATCGGCGAATTGAGAACCGTTTCGCTTTGGGGCACGAGGCAAATTCGCAAGCCGGGCTACCTGCCCGTGGAAGGCACGCCGCCTTCGCATCTGAACTATGACCTGTGGATCGGCCCGAGCGAGTACCATCCGTACAATCCGGGCTATTTTTCCGGTAGCGCCGGTTCCAATTGCCTGAACTGGAACATGTACTGGGATTTCGGCGTGGGACAGATCGGCGACATGGGCGCGCACACCATGGACATCGCGTGGAACGCCATCGACGCCAAGCTGCCGCTCTCGGCCGAGGCGGATATGACGGTCAGCGAAAAGTTCAATCCGGAGGTCACGCCCGTTGAATTCAAGGCGACCTTCGAGCATCCGGCCAACTCCTGGCGCGGGCCGATTCGCGTGGTCTGGTATCAGGGCGGCCCCATGCCCAAGTCGCCGCACCCGGCCATCGATTTGAAGACTGTCGGCCATGCCGCGCTGTTCGAGGGCACCAAGGGAGCGCTCATCGGGCATTTCGAATCCCGCATCCTGCTGCCGTCGGTGAAAGACGGCGATATGACTTACTACAAACCGCGTCCCGCCTCGCGGCTTATCCCGCCGCTCGGTTGGAAGACGCCGCCGATGCCCACGGCGCCGGGCGCGCGTCCGGCCAGAGAGTCGATCTTCCAGTGGGAATGGATCAATGCCTGCAAGACGGATCTGAAGACTTCCTGCGATTTCGTTTACGGCGGTGACCTGATCGAGCAGATGCTGCTCGGGCTGGTGTCGTACCGCGTGGGCAAGAAACTCGAGTACGACGGCGCCGCCGGGCGCGTGACCAACGTGGCCGGGGCCAACCAGTTCCTGCGCCGCAAGTATCGCCCCGGCTGGACGTTGAACGGCTGATCCGGCGTTTCGAGGACTTTTAGGTGAGAAAGACCACATTACTTAAGCAATACATTCTGGCCCCGGAAATCCTGGTGATCCCCGGCGTGCCGGATCCGTTGTGCGCGCGCATCGCTGAAATTGAGGGGTTCAAGGCGCTCTTCCTAAGCGGATACGCTTCCAGCGCGGCCTACCTGGGCGCGCCCGACGTGGGTTTGATGACCATGACCGAGATGGTAGATTGCGCGCGGCGCATCGTGAACTCGGTGGACCTTCCCGTCTTTGTCGATGGCGACAACGGCCACGGCAACACGACGAACGTCGCGCGAACAATGCGGGAGTTCGAGCGCGCCGGGGCGGCCGCCATCTTTTTTGAGGACCAGGTGTCGCCGAAGCGCTGCGGCCACATGTCCGGCAAACAGATTGTGAGCGAAGCGGAGATGGCGGCCAAGATCAAGTCCGCCTGCGACGCGCGCTCGGACCAGGACCTGATCATCATGGCGCGCACCGACGCGCTGGCCATCGAAGGTATCGACCGCGCCATCGAGCGCATGCATGTTTACCTGGCGGCGGGGGCGGACATGGCCTTTGTCGAAGCGCCCAAATCGCCGGAGCAGATGCGCAAGATCACCAGCAGCATCCCGGCGCCCAACATGGCGAACATGGTCCCGGGCGGAAGGTCGCCCGCCCTGAGCGCCGCCGAGTTGGCGAAACTCGGCTTCGCCTGCGTGGCGCACCCGACAGCGCTCAGCTACGTGATCGCCCGCGCGGCGCGGGATCTACTCCACGACTTGAGAGAAACCGGATCAACGCTGGCGGCCGAACCCCGCATGATGCGGTTCGAGGAGTTCAACCGGCTGCTCGGACTGGAAGAGATCCGCGCCCGTGAACTCCGCTTCTACAATTCCAAATAAGAGCCCTGCCTGCGGAAGTATTGACGTCGCGGATCTTTTGGTCCGCTTCCAACCTCAATCACCAAGCCGCGCTCGACCAGATCAGCCAGACGCGTGCGCGTGGCCCGCGGCGACAGCGCGACAGCCTTGGCCACCTGCGCCGTCGAGTACCCGCGCCGCTCGTCGAGAACCCGCAGGATCGCCAAGTCCTTTTCGTCGAATTGCGGTGGCCCCGTGGGAATGGTTGAGATGGTGACGCGGAAGCGACTGCCGATTTCTTCAAATGCTGGAGCCGGCAGTCCCGCATCGCGGCAAGCTGCGTTCATGCGTTGAATGCCGCTACCCCACTGTTCGATCAAGCCCAGTTCGTGGAACACGCGGCCGATTACGCGGTTGCGCAGCTTTGAAACACCCTTTTGAATATCCTGCACGGTGAGGCCAAGCGGCAGTAGTCCCGGGTTCTCAATTTCCACACGATCGTCGAAAACAGCTACGCGGATGGGAGCGCCGCGCTCGGCGTAGTCGGCGTGTACTATGGCATTGATGACAGCTTCACGCAGCGCCGCTGGCGGAATGGTCCAGTGGTCGACACGGCGTACAGGGCCGATCACGGCCTCCCTGCGGAGGTGCTTTTGGACAAATGCGAGGGCTTCATCAGCGGCGCGTGGCAACGGAGCACGGATATCCCTCGAATCGAGAATGCGCGCTCGATCCTTGCCGGCGAAGCGTCCCGCTTGCACCCAAGAGTCGGGAAACCGGGTGAAGCGATCCTTGCCGAACAGGAGCAGTCCTCCGACAGTCACCACTTCGTGGCCCTGGTATTTGACCGTGAGCCGCAACGTGCGAAACGCCGTGGAAGTGAGCCCCCGAAAAGGTGCGAACAACTCGGAAGCAACTCGGAAGTCGAGTGCTTCCGAGTTCAAATCGGGAATCGGTTGCTCGTCGAATGATCCCAGTTGCCCCAACCGGCGCATCTCCTCAATTTGTGTGAGATCGGCGCGGCGGTTGCTCGATCCTACGCGGATGAATACACCGTCGGGAAATCCCAGCCGGGCTAGGGAGTGCGGCCGCGAGCCGCTCGGATACGCGTGCACGACCAGCACGTGACGCTTTCTCCAGGGTACGATTTCGATGTCGGGAACCAGACGTGGGCGGATTGTATCGGTGACCATACTGGCCAACCGCTCCTCGGCGGCCAGCACGTCAGACACACCCACCACGCGACGCGTTTTGTCCTCCACGCCGATCACGAGAGTGCCGCCGGCCGTGTTGGCGAAGGCAATCAGCGTCCTCAGAACGCCGTCGGGTGAAGACAGGTCCCTCTTGTATTCGAGGGTTTTGCCTTCGGGCCGCTGCAACAATTCGAGCAGGTCCACAGCTCTGCATTATACTCTGAAGCGATGCCGGTCCAGCTGCTTCAGAGTAGAATCGCCTCAACGCGCCAGGTTCACCACGGTCTCAATGTGGTAGGTCTGCGGGAACAGGTCCACCATCGTGGTCCGCTCCATGCGATAGCCTCCCGCCAGCAGAAGAGCGAGGTCGCGCGCCAGCGTGGCCGGATCGCAGGATACGATGACAATGCGCGGGGCTTGTAGCCGCAACAATTCTCGAACCACCTGCTTGCCCAGGCCGGCGCGCGGCGGGTCGGCGACAATGAGGTCCGGTGTGTCCGCAACTGTTTCGAGGTACAGGTCCACCGCGGCGCGTTCGGCCCGAACCGGCAAGCCGGCGCGCTGCGCGTTGTAAGCCAGGTCCTCCGAAGCGCCGGCGCCTGCTTCCACCGCAACCACTTCGGAAAAGCGTCGTGCCAGCGGCAGGCTGAACAGGCCGACTCCAGCATACAGGTCCAGCGCGCGCGCACCGGCCGCTGAGGCCGTGACACGCTCCACCAAGCGCCCAGCCAGGAACCGGTTCACCTGGAAGAATGAGCGCCGCCCCACGCGGTACACTTCCTCGCCCACGCGGTATTCGATGGGGAGGTTCTCAGCCACCGGCGCCTGCACGCGTGTCTCGTCCGTGAACAGCTCGATGGATTCGACGTGGCGGGGGAAGCGGTGTCCGGCAACATTTTCGCGTAGTGCCTGGTTAATGCGCGGCGAGGCGATGGGGCACTGGTCGATGGGGCACAAGCGGTGCGAGCCTGCTTCGAGGTATCCGGTTCGGGCTCCATCGACGTGCAGTTGAATTCGGTTGCGGTAACCGTAAGGCTCGCCGGCAATGATCTCAATTTCGTCGGGCGCCTCGATCTTTCCGACGCGGCGAACCGTCTCGCGTAGGATCTCGCGCTTGAGCTTCAACTGCGTCTCGTAACCGGCGTGTTGATAGTGGCACCCCCCGCAGCGGCCGAAATACGGGCAGGCAGCGCTCACGCGTTCCGGCGACGGCGCCAGAATATCGAGCGGCACCGCGCGCAGCATGCTCCGCTGGCGGCTCACTATCCGGGCACGCACCGTTTCGCCCGGCAAAACGAAGGGAATCAGGACGATCTGGCCGTCCAACCGGGCCAGTCCGTCGCCGCCGTAAACCCACTTTTCAACGGTCAGCTCGACGTCGCCGCCGCTTGTCTTGTTTGTATCCTGCGTCGCCATCACGTACGATGAAATTTCACCCCTTATTAGTATGAAAGCACGAGTCTTCTCCGGCGTCCAACCCTCCGGCAACCTTCACATCGGCAATTACCTCGGTGCGTTAAAGAGTTGGGTCAAAATTCAGTACGACTACGAATGCATCTATTGCATCGTGGATCTTCACGCAATCACGGTCCCTCAGGAGCCCGCTGAGTTGCGCAAGAAGATCCGGGAGACGGCGGCGCTGTTTCTGGCGTCGGGCATCGATCCCAAACATTCGATCGTCATGGTGCAGTCCTCGGTTCCCGAGCACGCCGAACTTTCCTGGATGCTCACATGCGTCACGCCGGTGGGCTGGCTGCAGCGCATGACCCAGTTCAAGGCCAAGAGCGAAGCGCAGGAGACGGTGGGCGACGGCTTGCTGCAGTACCCGGTCCTGATGGCCGCCGACATTCTGCTCTACCAGGCCGCCATCGTACCCGTGGGCGACGACCAGTCGCAGCACCTCGAACTGACGCGCGACGTGGCGCAGCGCTTCAACTCGCTGTATGGCGAAACCTTTGTTGTGCCCGAAACGCACCTGCCCACGGTGGGCGCGCGCATCATGGGCCTGGACGACCCGGAAGCCAAGATGAGCAAGTCGGCACCGGGCTCCGGACACGCCATCGCGCTTCTCGATCCGCCCGACGTCATCCGCAAGAAGATCATGCGCGCCACGACGGACTCGAAGCCGGCCGTCGAATTCGGCGCGCTGGGCGCGGGCGTCCAGAACCTGTTGGGCATTTTCCAGGCGTTCAGCGAGTGGTCCGACGACCAGATGCAGAGCCATTTCGACGGAATGCGTTACGGCGATCTGAAGAAGCAGGTGGCCCAGATGGTAGTGGAAAAGCTGGCTCCCCTGCAGCAACGTTATCGCGAAATCACGGAAGAAGCAGGCTACATCGACGGCGTGCTCGCTGAAGGCGCCGCGCGCGTCGAGCCGATAGCCCGCTCCACCGTGAACCTGGTCAAGCAGCGCATGGGTTTGTACACACAATCCTGATGGACCACCGGCCGGGCTCCCTTTCCGCATACCTTCGGCTTGTTCGCACGAACCGCAATTTCCGGCTCCTGTGGACCGCGCAGATTATCAGCGAGATCGGAGACTGGCTCTATTCGATCGCCATTTACAGCCTGTTGTTCGAACTGACCGGCAGCGCCCGATCGGTGGCAACGGCATTGGTACTGCAGGTACTGCCTCAGATATTCGTCGGACCCACGGCCGGCGTCGTCAACGACCGCATGAGCCGCAAGCGCGTCATGATCCTGGCCGACCTCGGGCGTTCCGTCGTCGTCCTGGGTATGATCCTGGTGCAGTCGCGCGATCTCATCTGGGTGCTGTATCTGCTGCTGTTCATCGAAACGACGATGTGGGCGTTCTTCGAACCGGGGCGCAGCGCCATCATCCCGAACATCACATCCAGCGACCAGGAGACGTTGACGGCGAACTCGCTCAGCTCCATCACCTGGTCGTTCAATCTCGCATTCGGGGCGACTGTGGGCGGATTCGTGGCCGTGTGGTTTGGCCGCGACACCGTGTTTATACTCAACGCGGTTTCGTTCCTGCTTTCGGCCGTGCTCCTGCGCCGCATGAGCATCGATGAGCATCACACACGAAGCGCCGCCCCGTTCCGCGCACGCGACCTGGCGGATTTCTCGCCCATCTTGGAGGGCGTACGGTACGTGAAGCGCGATTCGCATCTGCTGGCCACGCTGTTGGTGAAAGCCGGGCTAGGGGTGCTGGGTGCGCACTGGGTGATTCTGCCCGTGTTCGGCGAGCGCGTGTTTCCGGTGTCGATGGAGGGCTTGGGACCGCGCCGCGCCGGAATGCTTGGCATGAGCCTGCTGATGGGGTCGCGCGGCGTTGGCGCGCTGATCGGCCCATTGATAGGTGGTTACTGGGCCGGTTCGCGCCAGGAGCGCATGCGGTCGGGGATCTTCTGGGGCTTCCTCTCGGTCGCGGTCGGCTACATCGCCCTGGGTGTTGCGCCTACCCTTGGCTGGGCCGTGGCGACCGTGGTGGTCGCCCACGCTGGCGGTTCGCTGATCTGGGTGTTCTCCACCACCATGCTGCAGTTGCAGACGGAGGATCGCTTCCGCGGGCGCGTCTTCTCGGCTGATTTCGGGTTCCTTGTGATCACCATGTCCCTGGTGACATATATGGGGGGCATTGCCATCGACGCGGGTCTTTCCGTCCGCACGCTTTCGATCGTAGTGGGAGTTGGCGCCATCCTGCCTGCCATCCTCTGGCTGCTGGCCCAGCGTTTATGGCGCAAGCCTTCCCGCTGCACTCCGATATCATAGTAATCAGGCACTGCATGAATCTCCCCACGGAAAGCAGCCAGCGGCGCGGACTACGCAAGTGGATCGCCCCCGCGCTGGGGTATCTGGTTTCCCTGGTGTGTCTGGTATGGGTGTACAGGGGCTTCGATTGGCGCGCGGAGCTAACCCGCCTTAGCTCGCTCGACTTGCACTGGCTGGCTATCGCGATCGTTGCGGACGTGCTCGTCTACGTCAGTCAAGGCTGGCGCTGGCGCATGCTGCTTAAACCTGTCGGCGAAGTCTCGCTTGTCCGCTCGGTTCAGGCGATTTACGTGGGCCTGTTCACCAATGAGGTGCTGCCCTTGCGCGGAGGCGAGCTGGTACGCAGCTATCTGCAAGGGCACTGGAACGACATTCCGTTCGGCGTCGTCTTTTCCTCGGCGGTCGTGGAACGCTTATTTGACGGCATGTGGCTGGTGCTGTTCACCATCGTGTCCACGTCGATCGTTCAATTGCCGGGTTATCTGGTAGACGGGACTCGAGTGCTGACGGGGGTAGTGGCAGGCCTCCTGTTCCTGCTGTCCGTCGCCGTATTTCAGAAGCATCATGCGCACGCCGCTGTGGCCAACAGCCGTTGGGCCGATAAGCTCTGGCACGTCGTGAATGCGCTGCACGACATGGGGCGCTCACCCAGTTTCTACCTGGCGTTTCTTGCCAGCTTCGTCTACCTGGGCCTCCAGTTGGTGCCCATTCACGCGCTCATGCTGGCCTACGGCCTAGACCTGTCCTGGAGAGCGACGCTGGTAACGCTGGTGGTCCTGCGTCTGGGCACATTGCTGCCGCAGGCCCCCGGAAATGTCGGATCCTTCCAGTTCTTCGCCGTGGTGGCGCTGCGATTGTTCGGGGTGGACAAACCCGAGGCGATCGGTTTCGCCACACTGCTGTTCTTCGTGGTGACGGTGCCCCTGTGGGTGGTGGGTTTCATCGCGACGATGGCCAGCGGCATCGGTTTCGGCGACATACGCCGCAGGGCCGCCGAAACACACCGGCAGAGCGGTATGCACGTGACCGATTAGGGCGCGAGTAGCGTAATTCGTTCTTCGCCCAGCAGAACCAGGTCGAAGAGCGCCTCTGGTCGCGTCGAAACCACCAACGGAACAAGCCGCCCCTGCCAGAACCGCTCGACCGCCCAGCGTCCTTGCCTCCGTGGGAATCCCGCGGCCTGGATCGCGTCGCCGATTGTGCCGCGCACGTGAACGAACACGCTCTTCTCATTCACTGTCACTCGCAGCATCGGCGCCACGGCGGAGAGCCGCGGGACGGGCTGACACCAGGCGAAACGTTCGTCGCTGCAGGCCGCCATCGGATCGGCGGCGGACTCCATGCGCCGCTGCGCGGCGTCCAACTCCGCCCGGGAGCCAGCGCCCAGCAGAGTCAGGTTGCGATCGGAATCCGAACGGCGGCGCAGGAACAACATGCGGAAGCAGCGCGCGGTCTCGGGTGGCTGCAACCGATACCCGGCCGGCGCCGAAGCCGAGGAGACCTTGCCCATGCGACTGTGTTCTACCGAGACCAGGGAAAAGACCACGGCGGAACGGGATGCTTCGACCGCGTAATAGCTGGTCTCGAACCCTTCCAACTCTTTCCCCGCCTTAACGTGAATGACGCCCGGCTGCTCCGGGATCTCCACGTCGAGTTTCATGTCGCTTGCACCGGCGCGCAGCAGCGGCGAAACGACCCTCAGAAAGAAACCGGGCTCGACATCGATCGACGCCGAATCGTGCGCCATGCCGTAACGGGCCAAAAACAGCGAAGCCGACGGCAGCGCCAACATGTCGGTGAGCGCTGTGAACGCGAGCTGAGCACCGCCTTCCATCAGGCATCCATTCGCTTCCATGCCGGCCAGCCCGTCGCGGAACTCGCGCAGGGTTGTACTCGTTACTGCGCCGCCCGTGCGCCGGAGGTAGAGGTTGTGCCGGCGGGTGGAGGCCTTCAACGGTCCGGAGGCGACCTCACACGATTTCAGGGAGACGCCGCCCACTCGAAGCGGTTGACGCACCAACGGTGGAATGAGAGCGTCCTCAGTAAGTACGAAGCGGCGCGGCCCCCGAGCGGCGCAGCCAGTCAGAATCATCACGGCCGACACGGCGAGCAACCAGCGCATCGCGACTGTAGACGCCGCCGGCGCCGGTCCAGTTACGCGGAAGTCACGCGCTATAATCGCGGCTGGAGGTTCATTCGTGGCACGCGATCTTAAAGCTGTATCAAGAAGAGGGTTCTTTCAACGTACTACCGCGGCGGGCGCATTCACCATCGTGGGCGTGCAGGCGGTGCGCGGCACCCAGGCCAACTCGAAAGTGACGTTCGGGCTCATCGGCACGGGCAACCGCGGCTCCTACGACGCTTCCATCGCCAACGCCGATCCACGCGCGCAGGTGACGGCGCTGTGCGACCTGTTCGATGACCGCATCGAGACCGCCACACAGAAGATTAAGGCGGTGAACCCGAAGGTCTACAAAGACTACGAGAAGCTGCTCGCAAGCGACGTGGATGCCGTCATCATCGCGACTCCTCCGTTCGAACACCCCCGCATGCTCGAAGCAGCCGTCCAGGCGCGCAAGCACATCTACTGCGAGAAGCCCATGGGCGTGGATGTGGCGGGCTGCAAGAAGGTGATCGCCGCCGGGCGTAAAGCGGACCCCAAGAAGTGCCTCACGACGGGATACCAACAGCGTTACGGCCCGGTGTATCTCGAAGCTTACAAGCGCATCCAGGAAGGGCAGATCGGCGAACTGGTGAACGCGCGCGGCTACTGGATCAGCAACGATCCGTTCAAGCGCGTGCCTTACGACGATCCCAAGATCGATAAACTGCGCAACTGGTTCTGTTATCGCGAGCTCTCCGGCGACTTCATCGTCGAGCAGGATTGCCACAATATCGACGTGCTCCACTGGTTCCTGGGCAACCGTCCCACGCGCGCCGTGGGTTACGGCGGTCGCAAGGTGCGCACGACCATGGACCTGATGGACCACCTGAGCCTGTGCTTCGAGTTCCCCGGCGGCCTGCACGTGAACTTCGAGGCTAACCAGTTGACGCCTCCGGGTTGCGGCCGCGTCGGCGAGGAATTCACCGGCACCAAGGGCGTCATCCTGACCTCCCGCAGCAGGATGACTCACATGAGGGGACCGGGGAAGCAGGAAGTGATTCCGGCCAAACGCGACATCACCATCGACGCGTTCGAACTCTTCATCAGCCGCGTGATCAAAGGGGAAGTGGAGAATGTGGCCGAGCGTTCGGCGATAAGCACACTAACGGCCATCCTGGGCAGGACGGCGCTTTACACCCAGCGGGAAGCCACCTGGAAGGGCGATATCGGCGTTTAGGCCGCGGCGGGCCATCCGCGCTCAGGCGCGTTCGAGGTAGGTTCCCTCGGCGGTGTTCACGCGAATCTTTTCGCCTTCGCTGATGAACGGGGGAACCTGCACCACCAGGCCGGTTTCCATCTTGGCGGGCTTGGTGACGTTGGAAACGCTGGCGCCCTTCAGACCGGGCTCGGTTTCTACTACGGTCAGTTCGACGGCGGCGGGAAGTCCCACGCTGATGGGCTTGCCCTCATAGAACTCTACCTTGACGTTTAATTGGGGGATCAAGTACTGCACTGCGTCGCCAAGCAGATCCTTGGTCAGGTGCATCTGCTCGAACGTTTCGGTGTTCATGAAGTAGTAGAACTCGCCGTCGTCGTACAGATACTCCATCTCGTGCTCGTCCAGAGCGGCTCGCTCGACGCGGTCTTCGGAAGAGAAACGGTGCTCGGTCATGTTGCCGGAGCGCAGGCTGCGCATCCTGGCTTGCACGAAGCCGCGGAGGTTGCCAGGTGTGCGATGAAAAACGCTGAAGACGGAGTAAAGCTCGTTTTCGAACTTAATCACCATCCCGGGGCGCATTTGGGTTGCCTGAATCATGAATCGGAAACTCCCTTGCCTTTCGGGGATTGTACTCGAGGGCTATTTTTAATTTTAGCACCAGGCCAAGGGCCGTTGCCTACGCTATAGTAAATGTATTCACCCCTATGGTTCCGGAACACGTGGCTGAAGGTCTCACTTTTGACGATGTGTTGCTGGTACCGGCAAGGACCTCGATTGTCCCCGCCGAAGCCGATACCAGGACACAATTGACTCGCCGCATCGATCTGAACGTCCCCATAGTCAGCGCGGCTATGGACACGGTCACCGAATCGCACCTGGCTATTGCGCTCGCGCAGCAGGGCGGCATCGGGATCATCCACAAGAACATGACGATCGAGAAGCAGGCCGAGGAAGTGGACCGCGTAAAACGCAGTGAAAGCGGCATGATCGTCGACCCGGTCACCATCGGCCCGGACGAGAAGATCTCCGATGCGCTCGAGGTGATGAAGCGCTTCCGCATCTCGGGCGTGCCCGTGACCGAAGGCCGAAAACTGGTCGGCATCCTCACCAACCGCGACCTGCGGTTCGAAACCCGCTACGACCTGCCTATCCGCTCCGTAATGACCAAGGAGAACCTGGTCACGGTTCCGGTCGGCACCACGCTCGAACAGGCACAGGAAATTCTGCACCTGCACCGCATCGAAAAGCTCCTGGTGGTGGACGAGAATTACAACCTGAAGGGGCTCATCACCGTCAAGGATATCCAGAAGAAGTTGAAGTATCCGAACGCGGCCAAGGACGGCCAGGGCCGGCTTCGCGTGGGAGCGGCCATCGGGGTGACCGGGGAGTTCCTGGAACGCGCCCAGGAACTGGTTGCCCGCAAAGTGGATGTGCTTGCCATCGACACGGCGCATGGCCACAGCGAGCGTGTCCTTCAGGCGGTGAAAGCAGTCAAGCATGCCTTCCCCGAGGTAGAACTGCTGGCCGGCAACGTAGCCACCTACGAAGGCGCGCGGGACCTGATCGCGCTCGGCGTGGATGGCGTGAAAGTCGGCATGGGGCCGGGGTCGATCTGTACGACGCGCGTGGTAAGCGGCGCCGGCGTTCCACAGATCACGGCTATCGCCGAATGCGCGCGCGCGGCCCGCGAGTCGGGCGTGCCTCTCATCGCCGACGGAGGCATCAAGTTCTCGGGTGACATCACCAAGGCGATCGCCGCCGGCGCCGATTCGGTCATGATCGGCAGCCTGCTCGCCGGCGTCGAGGAAAGTCCCGGCGAAACCATCCTGTATCAGGGCCGCACCTTCAAGAGCTACCGGGGCATGGGCTCCACCGGCGCTATGGTGCAAGGCTCGGCCGACCGTTACGCGCAAGACGTCAACGCCAAGCTGGTGCCGGAAGGCATCGAAGGCCGCGTCCCGTATAAGGGGCTGCTGGCGGACTTGATCTACCAGTTGGTGGGTGGCCTGAAAGCTGGCATGGGCTACTGCGGCTGCGCCACCATCAAGGAACTGCAGCAGCGTGCCCGGTTCCTCCGCGTCACCGTGGCGGGCCTCCGGGAAAGCCACGTGCACGACGTAATCATCACTAAGGAAGCGCCCAACTACCGGTTGGAGTAGCCTGAAGTGGCGCCGGCGGGTGGGGACTTACCTGGAAGGTGCTATGATGGAAGTGTCTTTGCCCGCCTCATCATTTTCGACGAGTGCCTTCCGGCCACTATTCCTGTATCCCTGCAGTATGGTCTGACAAGGACAAATTCAAACAGAAGGGACTAACCATGACGAATATCTTCGTGGGAAACCTCAGCTACCAAACCACGCAGGAAGACCTCCAGGCGGCATTCGCGGCCTATGGCGCGGTCGAGCGCGTGACGATTGTGACGGATCGCGACACGGGCCAATCCCGTGGCTTCGCTTTCGTCGAAATGACCGAGCGGAAGGACGCCGAAGAGGCGATCAACCACTTGAACGGCACCGAACTGAACGGCCGGGCACTGAACGTCAATGAAGCGCGGCCCAAGCCAACCGGCGGCGGCGGGCGCGGCGGCTTTGGCGGCGGCCGGGGCCGTGGCGGTTCCGGCGGCGGACGCGGACCGCGCTGGTAAGTAACCGCGGTTCTTTATAAGTCACATTAAAACATCGCAGAACGGGGCCACCTCGCCGGATGGCCCCCATACGTCTGCCTGGGAGGAGTAAGCATGGCTGGACGCGGACCACAATCCTACAAAAAGCGCCAAAAGGAACAAAAGCGCAAGGAGCGTCAGGAAGAAAAGCGCGCCAAGCGCCTGCAACGCAAACATGAAAACCTGCCTTCAGAAGAAACGGTCGAGCAAATGCAGCCCGAAGTGGAGCAGCAAGCACTCGACTTCTGATTCGACACCAGCATGACATCGTGCGGCGCACGAGCGCCGCACGGACCGTCATGGCCTGTGCCAGTCTCCCCATCCAGCTTCCTCCGATCTTTCCGGCAAATAACACTCAATGAATAGCTTCTCAGAATTACAACTGTGCTCTGCCTTGCAGAGCAACCTGGCAAAGAATGGCTTTGTCAAACCTACGCCCGTGCAAGCGCGGGCCATCCCGCCGGCGCTGGCCGGCCACGACGTCGTCGCCACGGCGCAGACGGGGACGGGCAAAACGCTCGGCTTCGCCCTGCCGTTGCTGCAATCGCTCACCGGCAAGTCCGGCGCATCGGCCAAGGTCATGGTACTGAGTCCGACACGCGAACTGGCCATGCAAATCGACGAAACCTTCACGAAACTGGCCGAAGGCACGGGGATCCGCTCCACCGTGGTGGTTGGAGGCATGGGCGAAGGACCCCAGCTACGAAGCATCCGGCGCGGCGCGCAGGTCATGATCGCCACGCCCGGCCGGCTGTGCGACTTCTTGCAGCGAAAGCTGGTCGATCTCAGAGGCACGCAAACCGTCGTGCTCGACGAAGCCGACCGGATGTTGGACATGGGCTTCCTGCCGTCGATCCACCGCATTCTGAAGGAATTGCCTTCATCGCGGCAGACGCTGCTGTTCTCGGCCACCATGGAAAAATCCGTGGCTCACCTCATTGCGGACCACGTGCACAATCCCGTGCGCGTAGCCATCGGAACCATAACCAAGCCCGTGGAAGAGGTGGACCTGCACCTCTATGAGGTGGAGCAGAACCGCAAGCTCAGTCTCCTCGCCCGCCTAATGCGTGAGGAGGCGGGCTCGTTCCTGGTGTTCACAAGGACACGGCACGGCGCCGACCGCGTCGCCAGGAATCTGGGGCGTTTCGGCTTCAAAGCGGCCCGTATTCACGGCGACCGCACGCAAGGCCAACGCAACCAGGCATTGAACGGATTCAAGGACGGCGAGTACCGCGTTCTGGTGGCCACCGACGTCGCCGCCCGCGGAATCCACGTCGATAACATCGCCCAGGTGGTGAACTACGATCTTCCCCAGGTTCCGGAGGACTTCATCCATCGCGTCGGCCGCACCGGCCGCGCGGGCGCGCGCGGGACGGCTTCCACGTTCGCAGCACCCGGCGAGCGCGGAGAAGTCGCGCGAATCGAACGCGAGCTCAAGATCCGCCTCGTCCGGCGCGAAGTGCCGTCCGATCTGAGCGAGCCGCCGGCCGTGGCAGCCGCTACCAGGCGCGCCGCTCCGGCTACTCGGGCGCGGGCTCGCCGAGCGCACGGTACTCCATCGGCGATGAAAGCACGATGGACGTCGACGTCATCCCGAAGGAAGTAAGCCTGTCAATCAGTCGCTCGAGTTCTTCCACCGATGGCAGGTCCGCCCGGAGCAGGAAGGCGTGATCGCCGGTGATGCGGTGGCATTCGCGCACTTCCTGGATTTCCATCACGATGGAAGCCAGCAAGCGCGCGGTCCGTTCCTCGCCGGCAACAGTAACGCGGATAAACGCGGACACCGGGCGGCCTACTTTGCGCGGATCCACCCGCGCATGGTAGCCGATGATGATTTGGGCTTCTTCCAGCCGCCGGACGCGCTCGGCCACCGCCGGCGTCGATAGCCCCACCCTACGGCCCAACTCCGCGTAAGAGATCCGCGCATCCGATTGCAGTTCGTCGACGATCTTCCAGCCGATGTTGTCGAGCAGACGGTCGTCCGTCGTCATTCCAATCACCTTCCATTCGTTAAGTATAGAGTCACAAAGCTAAGCAAATCTTCGGTCCGCGGCGCGGAATACCGTCGGACCATGGTTCATTTTGATGCTCCGCCCCGCTATTCTACACTCGGACTGTGGTTCAGGAGAGTGGTCATGCCTGTCGTAACAGACGAATTGCGTCTGGCAGAACGAATGTCGCGGTTGGGCACCGAAACGGCGTTTGAGGTGCTGGTACGCGCGAAGGCGCTGGAGCAGAAGGGGCGGGACGTCATCCACCTGGAAATTGGGGAGCCCGATTTCGACACGCCGCCGAACATCGTCGAAGCCGCGGTGAATGCGCTGCATGAGGGTTACACGCATTACAACCCGGCGGCGGGATTGCCGGAACTGCGCCAGGCGATTGCGGCCGAAATCGCATCCACGCGTGGTGTGGATGTCTCCACGGACGAGGTGGTGGTGATGCCGGGCGGCAAGCCGATCATTTTCTTCACGATGCTGGCGCTGGTCGATCGCGGCGACGAGGTGATCTTCCCGGATCCGGGCTTTCCGATTTACCAGTCCATGATTGAGTTCGTGGGCGGCAAAGCCGTGCCTCTGCCGTTGCGCGAAGAACGCGAATTCCGCCTGGACGTGGATGAACTGCGCGGCCTGATCACTCCCCGCACCCGGCTCATCATCGTCAACTCGCCGCAAAATCCGACGGGCGGCGTGCTGACCAGCCAGGATGTGCGCGAGCTGGCCGGCGCCATCGCCGGCCGCGACGACATCATGGTCCTCAGCGATGAAATTTACAATCGGTTGATCTTTGAGGGCCGCCACCACTCCATCGTTTCGCTGCCCGGATTCAAGGACCGTACCATCCTTCTGGACGGCTTCTCGAAGACTTACGCCATGACCGGGTGGCGCCTGGGATACGGCGTGATGCGCCCGGACCTGACGGCCAAGATCGCCCGGCTGGCCACCAACTGCCACTCCTGCACGGCGACGTTTTCGCAGATGGCCGCCATCGAAGCTCTCAAGGGAGACCAATCGGCTGTAGCCACCATGCGCGAGGCCTTCCGCAAGCGACGCGACTACTTCATCGAGCGCGTCAACCAGATCAAGGGCTTCAACTGCATCGCCCCCCACGGCGCCTTCTATGCCTTCGCCAACATCACGCAGACAGGCTGGAAGTCGAAGGACCTCGCCGACGCGCTGCTCGAAGAGACCGGGGTGGCGCTGCTCTCCGGTACCGCGTTCGGCGCTCATGGCGAAGGCTACGTGCGGTTCTCCATCGCCAACTCAATTCAGAACATCGCCAAGGCTCTCGACCGCATCGACCAGTGGACGAAGAAAAGGCTCTAGCTCCCCACTGAAGTTGAAGCCATCCATGTAGGGCGGTTCTTCCTGGCAGCCTTCCACGGGGCTGTGGTAAAACCGGAGACACACCCTAATTAGTGGAGAGTACATGGATCGACGTGTTTTCATGCAATCGCTCGCCGCGGCGAGCCTGACAGGGACCACCGGCGCACTCGCATCGCCGCCTCGCACACGGGCGCTCAGTTCCTGGTTCTACAATGCGGCGCTCGGCTTGTTCGTGCATTGGGGGCCTTGCAGTGTGGCCGAAGTCGAGATCAGCTGGTCGATGTACCGGAACTCGAACGGCCCGAACCTGTACTGGCCTCCTGAAAAGTATCTTGCACTGGCCGATCAGTTCGACCCGCAGAACTACAATCCGGACAAATGGCTGGAAGCGGCCGCGAGGGCCGGATTCAAATA
The DNA here is from genome assembly GCA_021372245.1 of Terriglobales bacterium. Lineage (GTDB taxonomy): Bacteria > Acidobacteriota > Terriglobia > Bryobacterales > Bryobacteraceae > JAJFUV01. Next base: position 4,214 of record JAJFUV010000257.1, on the reverse strand, counting down.
CACCGCCTTCGTCACGCGCCACCACGACGGCTACACTATGTGGCCGAGCAAGCACGCTGAGTTCGGGACCGGAACGAACATGCATGGACGGGACTTGGTGCGGCCGTTCGTGGAGGCTTGCCGCAAGCACGGACTGAAGGTCGGCTTTTACTACTCGCCCACGGACTGGAGTTTCTGTCCCAAAGGCTGGCCCTATCGCGGCTGGCCCCGCGCCGAGCCGAACTTCCTTCATACCGATCCACCCCGCGTGGCGGGCTTGCCGCGCTTCGTGGACATGAAACAGGCAGACTACGACAAGTACTTCCCCATCTTTTTCGAACACATGAAGGCGCAGCTCACCGAGCTGATGACCAACTACGGCAAGATCGACCTGCTGTGGTGGGACGGACTGGACTGGCCGCCGGGTATCGACATCCGAGGAAAAGAACTGGACGATTACGTTCGGAAGCTGCAGCCGGGGATCGTGATCAACGACCGCTACGTGCCCACCCGCGGCTCGCGCGATCTGGGCGACTACAACACCGATTACGAGGCGAAGGATCCCACCAATCGGCCCGAAGGCGCCTGGGAACAGTGCGCGCCCATGTGCGGCGGCTGGTCTTATCGAGGAGTGAAGGCGCGATGCCAGCCGGCTTCCTACCTGATCGAGCGTCTGGTGCGCAATCGCGCCTGGGGCGGCAACTTCCTTCCCAATTTCGGCCCGCGGGCCGACGGCACCATGCCGCCGGAGTATTACGCCGTCTGCAACGAGATGGCCGCCTGGATGAAGCACAGCGCCGTCTCGATTTACGACATCGAACCGGGGCCCTACCCGGACCGCTCGACCTGCCCCGTCACGGTGAAGGGCAACACCTGGTATGTGCACTTCGTGGATTTCCAGCGGCGGGCGGCAAAGCTGAAGGGCGTCGGCGCGCCGAAGTCGGCCGTGCTGCAGCGGACGGGCAAGGCAGTGGCGTGGCGTCCCGAGGAGGATGGAATCCTGTTGATCCCCGCCAAGGATGACTTCACCGAGAATGACGATGTAGTCGCGGTGACCTGGTAAAGGCCGGGCGGGAACGCCCGGCCGAACCTCAACGCGCCATCACTTGTTGGATTGCTGTCTTGATGCGCGCTTCCGAACCCGGCCCGGCATTGCTTGCTCCGGGCTCGTAGCCACCTTCCTGGTAATGCTTGTCGAGGACCAGATAGCCGGATGCGCAGTCTCCATACCCGGCTACGGCGACGAAATCGCCTTTCAACAACTGCTGGGCATAGAACTGATACTGCAAGCTCGGCTCTCCGGGCAGATTCAGAATACGCACGCGGCCGATCTGCAGTGAACTCACATCGAGCGGCTTCTTGCGCGCAACCCAGGCCAGGTAAATGGCCGCCTCGTAGATCTGCTGCCCGGTGGCCTTGCCGGGGTTCCTGAGGATCTCCTGGCTTTCCTTGACCAAGGCCTCCATATTGGGCCGGGCAACAAGCGTGAGAGGCGCATTCTGCCACGCGATCTTGCCAACCCGTTCGTACTTCGTGGCAGAGTCGGAAGCTTCCAGGCCTGTCTGCATGCGGGCGGCGAGCCCCTGGCGCGCTTCCGGCGACTTGTCGTTGTACTTGCCGGCCGTCACATCGCCGCCGGCGCCGTTGAAGTAGATCTGGAAGACGCCTTCCTTCTTCTCCACGGCTTCCCGCGCCGCGCCAACAAAGTCGCTCGTCACCGTACCGTCGCAGCAGAAGGTTTGTGGATGCGAAGCGTAATAATGAATCCGCACCAACGGCTTGGTGCCGCGCGCGAGCGTGATGGTCTTCACGAAGGGATCGATGGCGCCCTCGGGCGCTTCCTGCAGGAACTTGTTGCCGCCATTGGAACTCCAGCGCACGACGATCTTGCCGTCGGGACCCTTGATGCGGCGTTCGCTGGCGACGCGCTCAACGCGCGCCTGGCCGGTTCCGATGCGGTCGAACGGTTCGAGCTTCGTGGTAGCCTGCTTCACCGCGGCGGCCAACCGGTCTGTCAGATCGTTGAGAAACTTGTCGCTCATATAGTTCGGCGGCGAGGCAAGCTTGCTCATGATCTTGGTTGCGTCGCCGTCGATGTACGGCGCGGTATGTTGGTGCACGGTTTGCATCGCCACCCTGGCCACGTCCGTCCCGGCTGCCGCGGCGATCCTAGACCGGAACAGGTCGTGCGCGGAATTCGAAAGAGCGCACCAATCCAATGCGCACAAAACATAGCGGTTGCCGCTGTCTTCGATGACAACGCCCTTGACGAGCAGCGGGTCTTCCACCTTCGAGGTGGGTACCACCCAGATCAGCGGTTCTCCTTTCCACGGTGTGGCATCCACCTTGAAGGTGGCCACGCGGGGCCCGGACTTGGGCGCGGCGGACAGAAAGGCGGCCGACGCCGCCAAGGCGAAGGAAAATAATAGGGAACGTCTCATGTTTGTACGCATGACTCTGCTACCGATTATCCTCCATCGCGAGGCGCCGCCGGGATCCCGGCATCCAATAGCACGATTGACCTCCCTCCGGCATGCCGCTATGATGAAAGTGTCTTAGTAACCGTTTGGAGGTTCATCGATGGGTCCCCTAGGCTGGCAGGAGACGGTTTTCATCTTTCTGCTCGCCTTGCTCATTTTCGGGCCGAAGAAGTTGCCCGAGCTCGGCAAGACGATCGGGAAGGCGTTGACCGAATTCCGCCGCGCTTCCAGTGAGTTGAAATCCACTTGGGATCGCGAAATGGTAAACCTCGAGCGGGAAAATGAATCGTTGAAGGACGTTACGTCAAGCTATCAGAACGAGATAACCAGTTCGACGTACGATTCTTCAAACGATACTTCCTACTACGACTCGGGCTACGACAGCCGAGACTCGTACGAATCCACCGACTCGAACTCGTCCACTGTAAGCGCATCCGCACCTCAGGGCGCTGAATCGACAGCCGAAACGACGACGGAAACAGCCGTAAGTAACGCCGCCGGCGATGCCGGAGCGCAACAAGCTCAGCAAGCCGTGGCCTCTGCACCCGCTGAAGCCGCTGAAGCCGCGGCCAGCGAAGCTACGCCGCCGTCCAAGACCGAAGCTGTGAAGACATAGAATCGCCCGAAAACAGCATGCCAGCGCCAGACGATCCCACCGGGGCCAAGTCCCCCGAAAATGAAGGTGTGTCGGCCAACGAGCCGTCGGCCGCATCCGAGAAGCCCTACGACTCGTACTATCCGTACGACAACGAGGACCCATACAGCTCCGGTGGAGAAATGGCGCCGTCCGCTTTGAAGAGCGAAGAGAAGCCGCCGGAAACGCCCCCGGTGCCCGAGACGCAAGCCGGATCGGGTGGGGGCGGAGAGCCGCCCAAAAAGGAAGCGGAGCCGGCCAAGGACCCCGAGGATGACGAAGAAGACGGCATGCTGCGCATGTCCTTCCTCGAACATCTGGAGGAATTGCGGGCGAGGATTATCCGGGCGTTGGCGGGCGTGGGTGTCGCCTTTGTTGTCAGCCTGACGTTCGCCAATCAGCTCTGGCTGATTGTGAGCGAGCCGGCCGTGGCTGCTTTGAAGCAATTGGGTCTGGCCGATCCCCGTCTGACCCAGATCGCGCCCATGGAAGTGTTCAACACCGTCTGGGTCAAGCTACCCATCCTCACGTCGGTGTTCCTGGCGTCTCCTTGGGTCCTCTACCAGGTGTGGGCGTTCATCGCGCCGGGACTTTACAAGAAAGAGCGCCGCTGGGCCGGTCCGTTCGTCATGTCCTCGGCGGGCTTGTTCATTCTGGGCGGCCTGTTTGCGTACTTTGTGGCCTTCCGCTTCGGACTGGTTTTCCTGCTCGGCATCGGCCGGGACATCAAGATCCAGCCGATGGTATCCGTGACCGAATATTTTGACCTTTTTGTCAATGTCACGCTCGGTGTCGGATTGGTCTTTGAACTGCCTGTCCTGATTTTCTTCCTGACGCTGCTGCGCATCGTCACGCCGGGTTTCCTGCTGCGCAACTCGCGCTACGCCATCCTGATCATCGTGATCATCGCGGCGATTGTCACGCCCACTCCGGACGTCTTCAACCTGATGCTCTTTGCGGTCCCGATGTGCCTGCTGTTTTTCGTGGGCATTTTCGCAGGTTATTTACTGGTTCTCAGCCGTGAAGGCAAGCGGTTCCCCTGGCGCTACGTCTTGTACGTCATCCTGGCAGTACTAGCTGTGGTGGCTGGCGCGGCGTACTTGGCCGTGACGAAATACGGA
>JAJFUV010000252.1 GCA_021372245.1 Terriglobales bacterium | reverse complement strand
GGACTGGTACGCGCGCCTGCTGGAACGCTTCGGCCGGGAGGGACTGGAGTTCCAGGCCTCGATGACCATGCTGCGTCTGGGCAGCCTGATGCGCAGGATGAACATCGACCTCGAATCCATCGGCAAGGGTACGCCGACTATCAACAACATGTTGTGGAACGGCCAGGTGCAGGCCGGCACGCAGGACTGGACACCCATCTACAACGTCCGGAATTACCCCAAGGCGCTCGAGTATCACGCTCGCAAGGCGAGCTTCAAGGATTTCCCTTACGCCTACGGCGAGAAAACGGGCCAGCCCTATCACGGCGGGCCAATCTTCAATCCCCTGCACCCGGAAGTGCAGTCGGCAGTGATCGGCGTAGTCTCGGAGATTGCCACTCGCTATGGACGCTACCCGGCGTTCAAGGGCGTCTCTTTCAACATGTGGCACGCCACCATCGTGTGGTTCGCCTCCCTCCACGCCGGCTACGACGACTACACCGTCGGGCTGTTCGAAAAGGATACCGGCGTAAGGGTGCGCGTGAAACCGGATTCGCCGGAGCGTTTCGCGCGACGCTACCAGTTCCTGATGCACACGGCTCGTCCGCTGTGGATCGCATGGCGCTGCCGCAAGCTGCACGAGTTCCACTGCCGCATCCGCGACGCAGTGGTGGCAGCGCGGCCGGATTTGCGCCTCACCTTCACCATGTGGAACGAGACCACCGTGCCGGCGCTCTACGGTTCGCTCGCCGCTTCCCATCAGCTTCATGCCCGCCTCAACACCGCATCGATGTGGCGGGAAGGCGGATTCGATCCCGCGCTTTACGCGAGGGAACCCGGCATCGAGGTGGACTTGGCGCTCGACCCCGGCCGCGACCGCGGCTGGGACACCGAAGGCGCGCAGGCGCCGCTCGAGCGCTCCTGCATGTTCCGCGATCACGACTTCCTGGATGGCGAGACTCTGAGTACCATGCGGAACATGCGCCGCCCTGGCGCGTTCATCTTCAACTGTTGGGTGGAGGCCTGGGGCGAGCACCGGTGGTTTCCGTGCGAACCCGGCGACGAGCAGGCGAAGCAGCTCGCGGTGATGGACGGCGCACCCGCCGAGGGGATCTTCCGCCTGAACTCGATCTATCCCAAGGACGGCTTCTGGTGGGATTCCCAATTGCGCATCACGCACGCGTTTCAGGGCGGCACACATTTCCTGGAGTACTACGCGCACGCCGTGGCCGAGCTAGACGCCTGCCGCATCACCCGCGGCGGCCTGTTCCTGGACAAGGCGCATTGCGAGGAGATCCGCCGGTTCGCCGCGGCCTACCGGGCGCTGCCGCGCGAAAAGTTCGCGACCGTCGGCGCGAGCACGGACCCCGTGGCTGTCCGCACGCTCGTTCACGGCGGGCAGCGCTATTTGTACCTGATCAATCGTGAATACTACCCCGTGCAGGTGCGCGCGACTTTCGACCGGCCGGCGCGTTTGTCGAATCTCGTGGCGCGGAAGACTCTCGACGCCGGCCGCGAATGGGACGTGACGCTGGAAGGCTACCAACTGCTCGCATTCACACTCGCGCCGGAAGTAACCATTACGGGCTTCCACGCCACCCCGCCACGCGATGTCGTGGTTGCACTCGAAGCCGACGCGCGGAAGGCGCTGGCCGACCAGGACGCCGCCGCCGCGAACGGATTGTTCATACCGGGCGCCACCCAGATCCGGTCCAGCATCCAGGCGGCGCTCACTGAGCGAAGGTGGGCTTATCTGCGGCGTGCGCTCACCAGCTATGCCGTGCGCCGCGCGCGCCAGTAGCTAATGCGACGCGGCGGGCGGCGTGCAGAGGACGTTGTCGATCAGGCGCGTCGAGCCCGCGAAGGCGGCCACGGCGACGCGCACCGGCGCGGCGACCCGCTCGACGGGCTGCATTTCATCCGCGTCGACGATTTCGAAGTACTCCACCCGCAGGCCCGGCTCACGTCCGAACTCCGCTTCCGCCTCGCGCTTCAACTGAGCCGCATCCACGGACCCCGCGCCGATGCGGTCCCGAACCGCGAAGAGTACGCGTGACAGCATCAGCGCCGCCTGGCGCTCGGCCGCGTCGAGGCGGCGGTTGCGGCTGCTCAGCGCCAGTCCGTCCCGCTCGCGCACCAGGGCCACCGGAACGATCTCGATGGGCAGGTTCAGGTCCCGCGCCATGCGCTGGATCACGGCCAACTGCTGCGCGTCTTTTTCGCCGAAGTAGGCGCGGTTGGGCTGCACGATGTTGAACAGCTTCAGAACGACGGTCGCCACGCCCCGGAAATGGCCCGGGCGGAAAGCCCCGCACAAGTGTTCGGTGACGCCTTCCACTTCCACGAACGACCGCTGGGGCTGCGGGTACATCTCTTCCACGCGAGGATTGAAGACCACGTCCACACCGCGTGCCGAGCAGAACTCGGCGTCCGTCGCGATGTCCTGCGGGTAGCGCTCGTAATCGTCCTTGCGATCGAACTGGATCGGATTCACGAAAACGCTGACTACCACGAAATCCGTCTCGCGGCGCGCGGTATCGATCAGGCTGCCGTGTCCGGCGTGCAAGGCCCCCATGGTAGGGACCAGCCCGATCGTCGCCCCGCGCTTCTGTGCTTCGGCCACCGCGGCGCGCGCTTCCGCAACGGTGTGAATCACCCGCGCGCTCATCGTGCCGCTCCCGTGGCGCGCACGGCGGGGGCGGGGAACCGCCCTTGGCGCACGTCCTCGGCGTAAGCTTCAGCCGCGGCGCGCATCTGGTCGCCCAGTCGCGCGTACTGCTTCACAAACGGCGGCACCTGGCCCTCGTAAAGGCCGAAAATGTCGTAACTCACCAGCACCTGGCCGTCGCAATAAGGGCCGGCGCCGATGCCGATGGTGGGGATGCTCAACTCATCCGTAACACGCCGCGCGACATCTTCAGGAATCGATTCGAGCACGATCGAGAAAGCGCCCGCAGCCTCCAGGGCGCGCGCATCTTCAAACAGCAACTGGGCATCTTCCTCCGTCCGGGCTTGCCGGTGGTATCCGCCCAACCGGTGCACCGATTGCGGGGTCAATCCGAGATGCCCCATGACCGGAATGCCTATGTCCACCAGCCGCGATACGGCTTCGATCACCGGTCGGCCGCCTTCGATCTTCACGGCGGTCGCGCCGCCTTCCTGCAGGATGCGCCCGGCGTTGCGCACGGCTTCGGATGCGCTTATCTGAAAGCTGAGAAACGGCATGTCGGTGACTACCAGGGCGCGCTTCACGCCTCGGCACACCGCCTTGGTGTGGTGCACCATCGCGTCGAGGGTCACCGGCAGCGTGGTTTCGTAGCCCATCACCACCATGCCGACGCTGTCACCCACCAGAATGACGTCGATTCCGGCCCGGTCAATCAGCCGGGCCATGGTGGCATCGTATGCGGTGAGCATCGCGATGCGTTCGCCGCGCTTCTTCATTTCCTTGAGGTCCGGCACTCTCATGCGCCGCTGCGCCTCAGCCATTTCGTAAACACCTTTCTAACCTATCAGCGTACGCCTTATCGAGACCGCGACGCCGGGCCAGGTCCAGCACCCGCAGTCCCAGCGTGCAATATAGCTCCCGCGTCCCAGGCGCGGCGTCCCGAAACGCCGCGAGATGAAGCGCCACCGTGTCGGCGTCTCCGCGTTCGATGGGTCCGGTGAGCGCGCGCTCCGGCGTGAGCGTCAAAGCATTTCGCGCATTTGTTTCGACCAGGGGCCGAATTACGCGGAGCGCTTCGTCTTCCGGTACGCCGGCAGCGCGCAACAACTCTACGGAGGCATCGATCAGCGCGACGACGTAATTGCTGGCCATGACCGCCGCGGCATGATAGAGCGCTTCGCGCCCGGTCTGGATATGCAAGGGTGTACCGTCGAGCAACGCCACGATCTGTCGCGCCCATGCCGCCGCTTCGCCCTCTCCCGAAATGGCGAAGGCCGCGCCCGGCAGCGCGGCCACACCCTGCTGGGGAGAATTCACTGCCTGCAGTGGATGCAGGACCCCGCAGGCCACTCCGGCCCGCGCGAGTTCCTCAACCGCGGCCACACCGCGCGCGCCGCATGTGTGGAGCACGGCACCGTTCCGCATGCCACTGTGCGCCAAACGGCCGGCGACGTCCACCAGGGCATCGTCCGAAACCGCTATCAGGACTCGCGGGCAGCGCCGGGCGAGATCCTCGTAACTAACTACTTCGATGCCGCCAATGAATCGCGCCGCTTCAGCGGCGTGCGCCGGCGTTCGGCTGGCCACTGACGCGACAGGCTCGCCGCGCTCGCGCAACAGCCGCCCCAGCGCCTGTGCGACACGTCCCGCCCCGGCGATTCCAATCTCGGTCACCACCCTCCAGCTTACGACTCCAAAGGGATGGCGGGTGGGTTTAGCGCCCGGAAATCGCGCCGATCAAGTCGATGGTGTCGAGGATGATCCGCGTCTTCCGGTCGTACACCACGGCAGCACCATCAATGTAACCGAACTCGCAGTTCGGCGGGGGCGGCGGCAGCACCTGAATCAGCGCTGGCGGGAAGGGACGGAGCTTCTTCTGCCATCCGGGAGGCAGCGTCCCGGTCCGGTAATACTTCTTCCTCAATCCTGGAGGAAGATCGCGTGGACCATCATAATAGCGTTGAACCACAGCGTAATCTTGTTGCCGGAAATAACGGCCACCCTGGGCCCGATTCCAGTCATTGCCCTCATCGTCGTGATCGCGCTGGTGGCCTTTCCCTTTGCCCTTGCCCTTACTGTCACCGTGCTTTTTGGCAAACAGGCAGACGGCTGTGAGTGGAAAAATGCCCAGCGCCGAAACCAACAGCTTGCGTCGATCCATAAATTGCGGTTCTCCTCCTTGAGCCTATACCAAACCTTGGGAACGGAGCTATCGATGAGGACCCCACAGACGCGAAAAAGGCGGGCTTAGCGGCCCGCCTTTTCGCCTTACACGACTGCTGGAATTGCACTTAGAACGTCAAACGCAGCGCGATCTGGCCGTTGCGTTCGTACTGCGCACTAGTGATCTCGCCGAAGGTCGCGCCGGTTACGTTGCGCGCCGGTGCTGCAAACTGCGGCGTGTTGAACAGGTTGATGAATTCGCCGCGGAGTTCGAATTTCACGCGCTCCGTAACGGCGAACTGTTTCTGCAATGACACGTCATACGTTTTGAATCCCGGCCCGCGCTCGGTTCCAATCCCAACGTCACCGAACGACTTCGCCAGTTGGTTAGCGTACGCCGTGATGTCGAACCACTTGGCGCCCGCACCGACGTTGCCAAGCGTGTTACCGCCGTTGCTTACAACGCGGGCCCGCGCGCCACGGCTACTGGTGGTTGAGTTGTCGGAGGCCTGAATCGTCAGCGGGAAGCCGCTGCGCAATGTCATGATGCCGCCGAGTTGCCACCCACCCACGATGCCGTTCAGCACCGGGTGAATGCTGCTACCCCACTTGTGGCCCTTCCCATAAGGGACCGCCCACACGTGGCTCACAGTGAACATGTGGCGAGCGTCGAAGTAGGTGGGACCCCATTCAGCCTTCCGGTCGAATAGGTTCTGCCAGTAAGCCGACTGGTTCGCGGCCTGTCCGGCTTCACCGTAGTAGCCGATGGCGTCGCTCATGCCGTGCGACCAGGTGTAGTTGACCTGGAATTCCAGACCCGACGACATGCGCTTGGTGAGAGTCGCCTGCATGGCGTCGTAGCGCTGGTTGCCGCAAGACTCCGTACCGGAGATATTCGTGATCTTGGACAGCAACGGGTTGCCGGCCAGGTACAGGCTGGGAATCACGGTACCGTCGGAAAGGAGATGTTTCTGGTAGTACGGCATGGGCACAATCAGATGCGTGCCATGCTGGCCGACATAGCCCACCGAACCGACCGCCTGCCAACCGAGCTGACGTTCCAGAGTGAGGTTCCACTGCTGGGTGTCGGCCGGCCGGATATTCTTATCCCACAGGCGGACGTTGATGTTCTTGTAGGGATTGGTCGGTGACAGGACACTCAACCCGTCGCTGGAAGTCGATCCCGGCAAGTTGAAGTCCGGGCTGTCGTAGCGTCCTTCGAATTCGGAGTTGAAGGGAGGATTCATGGGCAGGCGGAGGTTGGTCCCAGTGCCTTCCATGAAGGAACTGATAGTGTAAGCGCCGCGCACCACCCACTTCTCGAATGGCGTATAGGCAAAACCGATGCGCGGTTGGAAGTCCTTCTTGAAGACGTCATACAGGGCACGACTGTTGCCGTTCTGAGCGGCAAGCAGGATCTCTCCCGTGTAGGGGGAGAAGTTGGACTGGCGATCCTTCACTTCCACCAGCGGCGTGTGGTACTCCCACCGCAGGCCCAGATTCAAGGTCAGTTTGGACGAAACGCGATAGTCGTCCTGGAAATAGAAGCCCCAAATGGTTTTGCGATGGCCCCAGGTACCGCTCGAGAGACCGCGGCCGAGCGTTTCCGGCAGGCCCATGAAGAAGTCCGCGTCGCTCCAGCCGTTGACGGTGGCTGAACTCGCGCCGGTAAAGCGGCCGGTGTAACTCAGGAACCCGATGCGACCGTTGTTACCGGAAAAGAAAGTGTTCATGCGCTGCCGCAGGATCTGGCCGCCCGTCTTCATCATGTGACGGCCGCGGATGATCGTCACATTGTCGGCGAAGTGGAAGGTGGCGTTGGCGAACAACTGCTGCGTGCCGATGTTCGCGTTGCCGATGCTAGTCGTAAAGGTGCGGTTATTGAACTGGACACTCAGCAAGCCCGGCGAATTCACGTCGGCAATGCCGTACTTCTGATTCAAATCCCCGTAACCCTCCTTGTTGGCGCCGCCGTTCCACAGAATGATCCGGTTGACACCAAAACGGGCCTCGTTGACGAGTGTGGGCGAGATGGTCCGTGTCCAGTTGATCACGCCCGCCTTGAACGGGGATTCGTTGAACGAGTTGAAGTACAGCGGGAAACTGTTGAAGCTGGGAGTGTCCTGACTCCCTTGCGAATACCGGAACGAGAAATCGTCCTTTGGAGTCATCTTCCAATCGAGTTTTCCGTCGCCCTGGTCGTTTCTCAACTGGCTCCACGAGGTATTCTGCTGGTTGTAACGCAGCGCGGAGGTGAGCGGTGACGGATATAAGCTGTCGTTCAACAGCTTGCTTGCCACCGGACTCATCATGCTGAGGGGGATCTGGTTATTCGGAAACGGCGTCCGCGCGCCTGTCGAGGTAAGCGAGTAGGGGTTGTAAAGTTGGATGGGGGTCCGTCCAGACAGCGCCGAATCCGAAGACGGATTCAAAAGCTGAGAAAAATCGCCCTTGCGAAATGCTGTCGGCATGACCGTCATAGTGCCTACATTTCGTGGATAGGGGCGCCGTATCCCTTCGTAGTCTATAAAAAAGAACACCTTGTCCTTGCCGTTGAAGAGTTTCGGAATCACGACCGGCCCGCCGAAGGTCCCGCCAAAGGCGTTGTAACGGACCGCTGTGCGTGCATAGGACTTGCCGGTGGTCGGATCTATGCTCCAATTGCGGCTCCACGTGTTGGCGTTCAGTTTGTCGTTCTTGAAATATTCGAACAGCGATCCGTGAAAGTCGTTGGTGCCCGACTTCAATGTGACGTTGATAATGCCGCCTTGGAAGTTGCCGAACTCGGCCGAGGCGTTGTTGGTGATCATCTTGACCTCGGAAATGGCTTCCAGGTTCGGCTGGTAGGACGTCAGGTTGTCGGACACCTGGTTGTTGTCGATGCCGTCCAGCAGGAAGTTATTGGCTTCCTTCCGGTTGCCGTTCACATACGGACGGCCGCCGCTGGTTGTACGCTTGTCGTTGTTCATCGCCGACGGATCAGTCGTGGTTACACCCGCTGTGAGCAATGTCAAAGAAATGAAGTTGCGGCTGATCAGCGGAGTATTGGTGAGGCGGTTCGTCGTGATGGTCGAACCCACCATGGTGGTATCGGTCTGGAGCAATGGTGGTTCGCCGCTCACGTTGATGGATTCGGTCACTGCGCCCACTTCCAGGCGCTCGTCCATGCGGGCACGCTGGTTCACTTCGAGAACGATGTCTCGTCGAATCAATGCCTTAAAACCCTTCGCCTCAATGCGGACTTCATACCGCCCGGGCGTTATGCGGGGAAACAGAAACGCGCCGGCCTCATTGGTAGTCGTCGTGTAGACAGTTCCACGATCAACATCCTTTGCCGTAATACTGGCACCGGCAACCAACGCGCCTGTTGCGTCGGTAATTGTTCCGGTGATACTGGCGCTGACCTCCTGCGCGCTCACCGGAACCGCCAACATCGTGACCACGGCTAACGTGGCCAAAAGTAAGTTCACGTCCTTGATAAGGCGTATCTTCATTGGGTCTCCTGAAAAACCTTCCCGCCGGTTAGCGGTGGGCTTACATAGGTGCGGACGATGATGGGTGAGGTAAAAACTGTGGCCCAGAATCGGGCTGTATAGATGCCGAAGGCGCTATCCACGCATTCCCGCGGCACAAACCCGTCCTGTCTTCGCCGAAGCGAACCAATCCCCACCACACATTTGACTAACCCGCTGGAAAGAAGTATACACCTGCCGCAGGCTTTTGTCTTACGGAAGATGTTGCGTTTTTTGCAAAATGGATACAATTCAAGAAAAGCTGCTTGGCACTTACCGGAGAAGGGCCCTTTCCCCCTTTATTTACTTGTAAGAGCCCACGCTTGCGGGTGACACCGCGGGACGAACAGATGGTTCACGCGTGGGCCAATACGATTGATGAAGAACGGTACGACGGTCCGCGGACGTCGGCCTCTACACATGAAAACCGGTGGCAGGTTGGAATTCCTTGACCTGCCACCGGAACTGCGGGCTATGTTGTTAAGGTCAGAACGTCAAACGCAGCGCGATCTGGCCGTTGCGCTCATACTGCGCGCCGGTGATCTCGCCGAAAGTGGCTCCGGTTACGTTGCGCGCCGGTGCGTTGAACTGCGGCGTGTTGAACAGGTTGATGAATTCGCCGCGGAGCTCGAACTTCACGCGTTCCGTGACGGCAAACTGCTTCTGCAACGACACGTCATACGTCTTGAATCCCGGCCCGCGCTCGGTGCCCAGACCCACGTCGCCGAACGTCTTCGCCAGTTGGTTAGCGTACGCCGTGATGTCGAACCACTTGGCCCCCGAGCCGACGTTGCCAAGCGTGTTGCCACCCTTGCTAACAACGCGGGCCCGCGCGCCGCGGCTACTGGTGGTTGAGTTGTCGGAGGCTTGCATGGTGAGCGGGAAGCCGGTGTGCAGTGTCAGGATGCCGCCGAGTTGCCACCCGCCCACGATGCCATTCAGCACCGGGTGAATGCTGCTACCCCACTTGTGGCCCTTCCCATAAGGGACCGCCCACACGTGGCTCACGGTGAACATGTGGCGAGCGTCGAAGTAGGTGGGACCCCATTCAGCCTTCCGGTCGAATAGGTTCTGCCAGTAAGCCGATTGCGATGCGGCTTGCCCACCTTCCCCATAGTAGCCGATGGCATCGCTCATACCGTGCGACCAGGTGTAGTTGGCCTGGAATTCCAGACCCGACGACATGCGCTTGGTGAGGGTCGCCTGCATGGCGTCGTAGCGCTGGTTGCCACAGGCTTCCGTGCCAGAGATATTCGTAATGCTAGCCAGCAACGGGTTCCCGGACAGGTACTGGCTGGGAACCACCGTACCGTCGGAAAGCAAATGTTTTTGGTAGTACGGCATAGGCACAATCAAATGCGTGCCATGCTGGCCTATATATCCCACCGAACCGACCGTCTGCCAGCCGAATTGCCGCTCCATAGTGAAGTTCCACTGTTGCGTGTTCGCGGGCCGGACATTCCTGTCCCACAGGCGGACGTTGATACTCTTGTATGGATTGGTCGGTGACAAAACGCTCAACCCGTCGCTCGAGGTCGATCCCGGCAGGTTGAAACTCGGACTGTCGTAGCGTCCTTCAAATTCGGAGTTGAACGGAGGATTCATGGGCAAGCGAAGGTTCGTTCCTGTGCCTTCCATGAAGGAGCTGATGGTGTAAGCGCCGCGCAGCACCCATCTCTGGAAAGGCGTATAGGCAAAGCCGATGCGCGGTTGGAAGTCTTTCTTGAAGGGATCATACAACGCACGGCTGTTGCCCCCAACTCCGGCCAACATTACTTCGCCGGTATAGGCACCAAAGTTGGCTTGGCGGTCATTCACTTCGACCAGCGGCGTGTGGTATTCCCACCGCAGGCCCAGGTTCAAGGTCAGTTTGGACGAAACGCGATAGTCGTCCTGGAAGTAGAAGCCCCAGATGGTCTTGCGATGGCCCCAGGTGCCGCTCGAGAGACCGCGGCCGAGTGTTTCCGGCAGGCCCAGGTAGAAGTCCGCGTCGCTCCAGCCGTCCACGGTGGCCGAACTCGCGCCGGTAAAGCGTCCCGTGTAAGTCATGAACCCGATGCGGCCGTTGTTGCCGGAATAGAAGGTGTTCATGCGCTGCCGGAGGATCTGGCCACCCAGTTTCATCATGTGTCGACCGCGGATGACCGTCAGGTTGTCGGCAAAGTGGAAAGTGGTGTTGGCAAACAGTTGCTGCGTGCCGATGTTCGAGTTGCCGATATTGGTCGTAAAGGTGCGGTTCGAGAAGTTAAGCCCGAGCAAACCGTCCGACCCGACACCGGCAATGCCGTATTTCGTGTTGAGGTCGCCGTAGCCTTCCTTATTGGCGCCGCCGTTCCAAAGAGTGATCCGGTTGATCCCGAAACGAGCCTCATTGACGAGCGTGGGCGATATGGTCCGCGTCCAGTTGATCACGCCGGCCTTGAACGGTGATTGGTTGAACGAGTTGAACGACAACGGGAAACTGGCGAACGAGGGCGTATCCTGCATTCCGTGCGAATACCGGAACGAGAAATCGTCTTTTGAAGTCATCTTCCAGTCGAGCTTGCCGTCGCCCTGATCGTTCCTTAACTGGCTCCATGTGGCGTTCTGCTGGTTGTAGCGCATCGCGGAGGTGAGAGGCGCCGGATATAGAGTGTCGTTCAGCAGTTTGTTGGCCACCGGGCTCATCAGGCTGGCCGGAATCTGGTTGTTTGCGAACGGCGTTCGGGCACCGGTCGAGGTGAGCGAATAAGGATTGTAAAGCTGGATGGGTGACCGTCCTGCCAGCGCAGGGTCCGCGGACGGGTTCAAGAGCAGTGAGAAATCGCCCCTGCGGAATGCCGTCGGTATGACCGTGAACGTGCCCGTGCTTCGGGGATAGGGGCGCCGTATTCCTTCGTAGTCGACGAAGAAGAACACTTTGTCCTTGCCGTTGAAGATTTTCGGAATCAGCACGGGGCCGCCGAAGGTCCCGCCAAAAGCGTTGTAGCGTACTGCGGTGCGCGGCAGCGACTTGCCGGTGGTCGCATCGATGCTCCAATTGCGGGCCCACGTGTTGGCATTCAGCTTGTCGTTCTTGAAATACTCGAACAACGAGCCGTGAAATTCGTTGGTGCCCGACTTCAGCGCGACGTTGATAATGCCGCCCTGGAAGTTACCGAACTCGGCCGAGGCGTTGTTGGTGATCATCTTGACCTCGGAGATGGCTTCCAGGTTGGGCTGGTACGACGTCAGGTTATCGGACACCTGGTTGTTGTCGACCCCGTCCAGCAGGAAGTTATTGGCTTCCTTACGGTTGCCGTTCACATAAGGACGGCCGCCACCGGTTGTACGCTTGTCGTTGTTCATCGCCGATGGATCGGTGGTGGTAACGCCGGCCGTCAGCAACGTCAACGAAATGAAGTTGCGGCTGATCAGCGGGGTGTTGGTCAAGCGGTTGGTCGTGATGGTCGAACCTACGATGGTCGTATCGGTCTGCAGCAACGGAGGTTCGCCGCTCACACTGATGGATTCGGTCACCGCGCCCACTTCCAGGCTTTCATCCATTCGCGCGCGCTGGTTCACTTCGAGCACGATATCCTGTCGAATCAAGGTCTTAAATCCCTTGGCCTC
>JAJFUV010000199.1 GCA_021372245.1 Terriglobales bacterium | reverse complement strand
CGTCCGAGCAGGGCCGACACTTCCGAACCGGCCTGCGTGAAACGGAAAATGTTGTCGATGAACAGCAGCACGTCCTGGCCTTCTTCATCGCGGAAGTACTCGGCCGCGGTCAGGCCGGTGAGCGCCACGCGGAGACGGGCTCCGGGGGGCTCGGTCATCTGCCCGTAAATCAGGGCCGCTTTGGACTTGCTCCAGTCCTTAGGATTGATGACGCCGGACTCCTGCATGTCCAGCCACAGGTCGTTGCCCTCGCGGGTGCGCTCGCCGACACCGGCAAACACGGAGATGCCGCCATGCTTCATGGCGATGTTGTTGATCAGCTCCATGATGATGACGGTCTTGCCGACGCCCGCGCCGCCGAACAGTCCGATTTTGCCGCCGCGGAGGTAAGGCTCGATCAAGTCGATGACCTTGATGCCGGTCTCGAACATCTGTTGCTGGGTGGACTGCTCCTCGAACGTGGGCGCGGGGCGGTGAATGGGGTACGACTTGGCCGTGGTGATGGGCCCCATGTGGTCCACCGGCTCGCCGATGACGTTCATCACGCGCCCGAGCGTTTCTTTGCCGACCGGCACCGTGACGGGGCGGCCGAGGCTCTCGGCTTTCATGCCGCGCACCAGCATGTCGGTGGGCTGCAGCGCGATGGTGCGCACGCGGCCTTCGCCGATGTGCTGCGCCACCTCGGCGATGATGTTCACCGGCTGAGGCGTGTTGAAGCCTTCGCTGGTGATCCGGATCGCCGTGTAGATGATGGGGATGTGCCCTTCGGGAAACTGAATGTCCACGGCCGGTCCGGCTACCTGGACCACTTTGCCGATCATGGGGGATTTCGTCGTTGCCATTGTGCCTTATTCCAGAGCGGCGGCGCCGCTCACGACCTCGATAATCTCGTTAGTAATGCTGGACTGGCGCACGCGGTTCATATGGAGCGTGAGCCTGTCGATGACCTCGGCGGCATTGGATGTCGCAGCGTCCATGGCCGTCATGCGGGCGGCGTGTTCAGCCGCCGTCGATTCCACCAGTGCGGAGTAGACCGCGATCTCGACATAGCGCGGCAGCAGGGTTTCGAGCAGCGCCATGGGATCCTGTTCATAAATGTAGTCGGGCGGTTCCTGGCCCTGGGGCAAGCTCAGGGGGAGTACGCGCTCGATGGTGAGCTTCTGGGACACCACGCTCTTGAACTCGTTGTAAAGGATGTACACCGAGTCGATTTCGCCCGCCGAGAAGCGTTCCATCACTTTCTTGGCGACGGCAGCCGCATCGTCGTAACGCACCTTCGCGGCCAAGCCAATGACTTCGCCGGTAACCGTGACTTCGCGGCGGCGGAAGAAGTCCCGTCCCTTGCGGCCGAGCAGTTCCAGTTCCACCCGGGCGCCCTCGTGCTCGTCGATGAACTTCACTGCGGCCTTGATGAGGTTCGAGTTGAACGCGCCGGCCAGGCCGCGGTCGGAAGTGACGAGGATGAGCTGAATGCGCTTTTCGTCGCGCTGCGCCAGCAACGGATGCGAAGCCAGCCGCTCATCCCTGGCGGCTGCGGCGGCCACGTTGGAGAGCAGCTTCGAGAACATCCCCGCGTAAGGACGCGCGGCGATCACGCGCTCCTGCGCGCGACGCAGCCGGGCCGCCGCCACCATCTTCATGGCTTTGGTGATCTGCTGCGTGTTGCGCACCGTGCGAATGCGCCGCCGGATGTCTATGAGGCTCGGCATAGTAGCTTACCCGCCCCTCAGTTCTTGGACTCTGCGACGAAGCGCTCTTTGAACTCCTTGAGCGCGGCGTGCATGCGGGAGCGCAAGTCGTCGTCCAGAATCTTCTTCTCGCGGATGTCCTTCAGAATGGCGCCCTGGGAGTTCTCGACGAAGCGATATAGCTCCTGTTCGAACTTGGCGCAGGATTCCGCCGGGAGATCGTCCAGGTAGCCGTTGGTTCCGGCGAAAATGATAAGCACCTGCTTTTCGACCGCCAGCGGCTGGTACTGGCCCTGCTTGAGGATTTCGACCAGGTGACGGCCGCGATTCAACTGCGCCTGCGAGGCCTTGTCGAGGTCGGAGCCGAACTGGGCGAACGCGGCCAGTTCACGGTACTGCGCCAGATCCAGGCGGAGCGAGCCGGCCACCTGCCGCATGGCTTTCACCTGCGCGCTGCCGCCCACGCGGCTGACCGAGAGGCCTACGTTGATGGCCGGGCGCACGTTCGAGTTGAACAGGTCGGCCTCCAGGTAGATCTGCCCGTCGGTGATCGAAATCACGTTGGTCGGAATGTAAGCGGACACGTCGCCGGCCTGCGTCTCAATGATGGGCAACGCGGTGAGCGAACCATTACCATTTGCTTCGCTCAGCTTGGCGGCGCGCTCGAGCAACCGGCTGTGGAGATAGAACACATCGCCGGGGAAAGCTTCGCGTCCTGGCGGGCGCCGCAGCAGCAGGGAGATTTCGCGGTACGCGGCGGCGTGCTTGGAAAGGTCGTCGTAAATGCACAGCGCGTGGCGCTTGGTGTCGCGGAAGTACTCGCCCATGGCGCAGCCGCTGTAAGGTGCGAGGTACTGCATGGCGGCCGGTTCGGACGCAGTGGCGGCCACGACGATGGTGTAATCCATGGCCCCATGTTCTTCGAGCGTCTTCGCCACCTGGGCCACCGTGGAACGCTTCTGGCCGATGGCGACATAGATGCAAATCACGTCGCCGCCCTTCTGGTTCAGGATGGTGTCCAGGGCGATGGCGGTCTTACCGGTCTGGCGGTCGCCAATGATCAATTCGCGCTGCCCGCGGCCGATCGGGATCATGCCGTCGACAGCTTTGATACCGGTCTGCAACGGTTCCTTCACGGGGCGGCGTTCCACCACGCCGGGCGCCAGGCGCTCGATGGGGCTGAAGTCCTTGGTCTCGATGGGCCCCTTATCGTCGATGGGACGGCCAAGCGCATCGACGACGCGCCCGATCAGCGCTTCGCCCACCGGCACCGACATGATGCGGTTGGTGCGCCGGACTTCGTCGCCTTCCTTGATCTCCGAGAACTCTCCGAGCAGCACGGCGCCCACCTGGTCTTCTTCCAGGTTCAGCGCGAGGCCGGCCACGTCGTGCGGAAACTCGATCATCTCGCCGGCCATGACCTTGTCCAGGCCATGGATGCGAGCGATACCGTCGCCCACCGAGATCACATTGCCGGTCTCGGAAACGTTTATCGCCTTTTCGTAATTCTCGATTTCGTCGCGGAGTACCCGCGTAATCTCGTCCGCTCGAATCTGAGCCATATATTCCTTGTCCTAGTAACCCGCGCTACTGCACCAGCCGCCGGCGCAGGGCGCTCAATTCGCCTCGCACCGAACCGTCATAAACCCGTGAGCCGATCTTGGCCGCGACGCCACCCACCAGCGCCGGATCGGCCGCGAATTCGCAGCGCACCTTCTGGCCGGTGAGGCGCTCCAACTCTTCCGCCACAGCCGACTTTTGCTTCTCATCCAGCGGCCGGGCGCTCGAAACGGCGGCCTTCACTACGCCCATGCGCTCGTCGATGGTGTCTTGGAACGCTTCCGCGATAGCGTCGAGCATGGAGATGCGGCGGTGCCCGATGATGACAAACAGAAAATTGTGAACCAGTTCCGAAATGTGCTCTTCGGAAAGAATCCGCGACACCGCCTCGTGCTTGCGCACAGTGGCTACCGCGGGCGAAAGCAGGATGGCGCGGAGGTCGGCGGAGCTTTTCAGGGTTTCACTGAAAGTCTTGAGTTGCGCCGACACAGTGGCCGGATATAGTCCGGAGCCGGGGCGAACAACCAGGTCCGCCAGTGCCTTCGCGTACCGGGAGGCGACAACTTGGGCCATGCGGCTAGTTCCTCCCTTCCTGGGCCTGCCGGCGCAGGTTGTCGACGAAGACGCGCGTCAGCCCGGCGTCTACCTCGGGCGTCAATTCCGCGCGGACCTTCTTTTCGGCCAACTGAAGCGCCAAATCCGCGGCGTAGATCTTCACTTCCTGGCGCGCGCTCTTGGCTGCGGCGGCGATCTCCTGCTCGGCGTCCGTCTTGACTTTGGCGGACGATTGTTGGGTCTCACGCGTGATGCGCTCACCCTCGGCGGCGATCTCCTTGGCACCGCGCTCGCGAAGTTCCGCGATGTCGGCTTCCAGGTTCGCCAGGCGCTTCTCGATCGAGGCCGCACGCGCATCGGCGTCCGCCTTGATCCTGGTGGCGTCTTCGATGCCCTTACGGATCTCCAGACCGCGTTGTTTGAAGTACGGACCGCCCTGCTTGACGGCCAGGTAACCGAGGCCGCCTGCGAGGATGAAGAAATTCGCCCAGAGCCAGATGCGGCTGGGGCCGTGTTCGGCCTGTTCGGCGTGTTCGGCCGGGGCCGCCTGTCCCTCGCCCTGCTGTGCGCGAACGGCCGGGATCATCGTCAAAACCGTCCCGGCGCAGAGGAGAAAAGCGAGGCGCTTCAATTCGCTCTCCTTTCGAGAATCGACCGGGCGATGCCGTCTGCGAGCGTCTGGCTTTCGGCGGCCAGCGACTGGCGGGCGGCGGCGGCTTCGGCGGCGATCTCTTCGCAAGCCTGCTTCACGGTCTCGTGAGCGTTCTTCCTGGCTTCTTCGATCGAGGCGGCACTTTCCGCGCGCCACTGGTTGCGTTTTTGTTCCTGCTCGCGAGCTAGTTCGGCGCGGGCGGCCCGAAGCGCGGCGTCGTATTCAGCGGCGCGCTGCTCGGCCGTGGCCAGGGCCGTCTCGGCCAGTTTGCGGGCGCCCTTGGTGGCTTCGTCGCGCGCCTTCAGCGCCCGTTGAAGCGGCGCGAAGAACGTCCGCTTCAAGTAGAAGTGCAGCAGGAGCACCAGAATGAAGGTGGGCAGTGCTTTAATGAACAGCACGCCGAGTGCGTGAAGAGTTTGGTCCATCTGATGTCAGCCTGGTCCGAATCCGGGGGTTCCGTTGCAGACGCTCAAAGCAGGTGCAGTAAGAAGCCCTAAACCGCTTATCCTATCGTAGCGCCGGAGTTGCGGTCAACATCCTCATTTGGCAGGACAGTTTCCAGGAAAAGCAGGCACTATAGAATAAGGAGACCTTTCTGATGCCGACCAAGAGCCTCTGGGAACTGCTGTGGGATTACGACCCCAACGGCCTGCTGGCCGTGGACGCCGGCATGAAGATCCGGGTGGTGAACCCCGCCTTCTGCCGGATGTTCAAGACATTGCCGGAAAAGGCCCTGGGCCGGCCCGCGGCCGAAGTGCTGGGCGACGCCACCGACTTCGAGCAGGCCGGCGAGGCCGTGCGCGCCTTCGAGAAGGAATACCCGGCCGCCGGGCTCTACGTGAGACAGGTGATGTTCTCCATCAAAGGCGAATCCATCACCGCCTCCATCTTCGTGAACCTCACCGACGAGTGGAGGCAGCGGCAGGAGATCCAGCGCCTGAAACTGGAAACCGCCGTCGAGGTGAACCGCGTGGTGGACCGGCAGATGCGCGTAGCGCAGGAGATCGCCGGCCTGCTTGGCGAAGCTACCGCAGAGACCAAGGGGAGTTTGCTCAAGTTGAAGCAGATGATCGAGGCGGGACTCGTCTAGCATGTTCGTCGATATTTACTCGGAGAGCCTGAACCGTCGAGGAGAGGAGTTGTGCGGCGACGTGGTGCGCGCGGCGCGCCAGGCCGACCGCAGCATCGTGGTCCTGTCAAGCGGCTTCGATGGAGGCGTGAAAGCCTGCATTCTGGCCACGCTCACCGCGGAGATTATCGTCACCTTATTCCGCATGGACATCCCGATCGAGGATGTCGTGGCCACGGTCATCGGAACGCTACCCGTGTCGAAAACGCACGGCGCGGCCTACTCGACTTTCACCGTGCTGGAGGTACACCACGAAAATCACGCGTTCCGTGTAATGAATTACGATAACCCGGAAACCTTCTTCTTCCGGGACGGCGCGCCCTTCCGGATCGAAGCCCATCCGGAAACCGTCTTGGGCAAGAGAATCCTGATGCGCGAGGGCACCCTTCAGGCTGGCGATTTCATGGGAGTGGCGAGCGGCGGCCTGGTAAGTGCGGGGCGCGAGGAACTGGCCGGGCATCTGTCGGACCTGATGCGGCGCCGGCCCGGCTCGGCGCGCTATGTGGTGCACGAAACGATCAACCGCTATCGCTCTTCTTGCGACGGCCAGTCCGCCAACGACGCTACTTTCGCGGGCGTCTACTTTCGTCCGCACCGTTCGCTGATGGTGTTCACCGGCCCTCCGCTCAACCGCGACGAGGACGACACGCGCGCGCGCCAACTGTTGGCGTTCCCGGGCGCCAAGGTGGTTTGCGGAGGCACCACGGGCGGCATCGTGGCGTCATACCTGGGCTCCGCCATCAAAACCGAGCGAAGCACGGAACTGAGTGACCTTCCGCCCGTCGGGGTGCTGCCGGAGGTGGACCTGGTCACCGAAGGCATCCTCACCATGGCGGCGGCCCTCGATTGCATGAAGAACGCGGGCGGCGATCTCTGGCGCCTCCCCGGCGAGCGTAACGGCGCCGTGCTCCTGGCTACGGAACTGCTCCGGGCGGACTCGATCCATTTCCTGCTGGGCCAGGCCATCAACCCGCACTACCAGAACCCGCTGCTCCCGCGCTCCATTTCGATTCGCCGAAACCTCGTCGAGCAGATCGCCGAATTTCTGCGCGGCCTGAACAAGGAAGTCGAGATCGAGTACTGCTGAAGCGGGCACTTGGATCATTGGCTTCAACGCCGTTCCCTCAAGGTTGGCTTGTTAGGGCGGCAATGTGCTTGACCGATCCCGCGGTGAATGTGGATTAGCCGTGATGGCTCGGAATTGACCCCGCAGCCGACGCCGTCAGGTGGGATCGTGAGTGTCAGACGCACCCAAGCGCCGGTTTGCGCGTTATGCGCTCACGAGCCGTCATTCCCTTCGAGCTGGGCTCTCCCGAAGGCGCCGGTGCCCAAATCTAAGTACCTGGTCTTGTAAGCTCACACAGGCCCTGCGGTAGTGAGGGATGGTACTATCTATGCTTGTTCTTCGGTAGCATCAGAGCCAAGATGTCGATATTGTCGACCGCTTGGTTGATAGGTCTTCTTCTGGCGGGAATATTGCTCCAGGCAGCAGCCCCGGCAGCGCGGAAGGGTGCGATTCACACCCCGAAGGGGTCCGGTTGCGCAGACGATCGAGTTGTAGAACGCCCGTACTCCGCGCGACGCCGATTCACCTCCATCGAAAAGTTGGCGGAAGGGACGACTCGACAAACCGAGTCGAGCGGCAGTGAAGCCCGAGACTCGCAGGGGCGCACGTACAGTGCTGGTGAACGCCATTGGATCTATTTGGACAAGGGTAAGCCGATCGTGAAGAGTGAAATGCTGTATCGCATTCACGACCCGGTCGCGAACGATGACACGAAGTGGGATTCGACCTCGAAAGAAGCCAAAGTGATCCATTGGCCAACGGGAGCACCCGGTACGCCCGCGACCAACCCCTTCAGTGCCCTACTTGAGCCGGTCCCTGGAAGTGCCGCGGAGAAGCTTGGGACTAGAACCCTCGAAGGCGTAGTCGCGGAAGGGACGCGGACCGCTTACACCGTGAGCCTGAACAATCAGGAACTGAGCGTGGTTCACGAGAGGTGGTACTGCCCCGAGCTGAAGATCGTCGTGCTCGAAGCAAACGACGATCCACGCACCGGAACCTGGCGAAACGAACTGGTCGACATCGTTCGAGGCGAACCGGACGTAGCTAAGTACCGCCCGCCCGCTGATTACGTTATTCACCATGTGCGAGTGCCAGTCCGTTAGCACGCGCACTTCCGCAGGGACAGCCCGTCTCGAATCGTCCTCCTTTTTTCAGACTACTCATCCGGGCGTATGGTCCTCGCGTGCGCCCTGGGACGAAAGCTCACTTTGCAGGTGGTCGGCCACATGTAATGTCGGATTCGCGTCCGACAACTCGGACCTCGGTGGCCGTGTCCGTCAGGTCAAGTCCACGCCAACACAGGTCTATTGGTGGAGACAACATCGTGAACCACGTCTTGTTCAGAGTCCAAGGCGGAGAGAATATCCGCTGGAATGGCTTCGCCATCTCTACACCGATTCTGGACACGCTTGCCGCAACTCTGTTTCAGCGTTGGGATCTCAGCGAGAGTCAAGCAGACAGGCCATACTACTTTTCGTTCAGAGTCCCAAACCGCGCGTGGCGTCCTTCAGGATGGCCGCCGAGCGGCGTAGGGCGCCGAGTTCCTCGTCGCTCAGTTCCACGGGCAGCGCGGGGCCCACGCCGCCACTGCCGACCAGGGACGGCACGGCCAGGCACACGTCGTCGAAGCCGTGAAACCGTTCTAGCAGCCGGCTCACGGTGAGAACGGCATTCTCATCGCGCTGCACCGCTTCCAGGATGCGGGAGACCGCCAGCCCCACGGCCCAGTTCGTTGCGCCCTTGGCGGCGATTACTTCGGCGGCCGCGTCGCGCACGCCGTGGAAGACTTTCTCACGCTCGGCCTCACTCAACGGCCCGCGGCCGGGCGTGCTGAAGGCGTCCAGCGGGATGTTGGCGATCTGCGCGCAGCTCCACGACGGCACCTCGCTGTCGCCATGTTCGCCGATCACATAGGCGTGCACATTGGCCACCGCGACATCCAATTCAGCGGCGAGCAGCGCGCGGAACCGCGAGGTATCGAGCACCGTCCCGGAGCCGAACACCCGTGAGGCGGGCAGCCCGGAGATCTTCAGGGCGGCGTAGGTGAGCACATCCACGGGATTGGAAACGATCAGCATCATCGCATGAGGAGCGCACGCGGCGATGCGCGGGATCATGTCGCGAAAGATCGCCACGTTGGCGCCCGCAAGCTGCAGCCGCGTCTGGCCGGGCTTCTGCTTGGCGCCGGCCGTGATCACCACGATGCCGGCCTCGCCGCACGCATCCAGCGGTCCGGCCGTCACCTCCACCGAAGGCACGAACATTGAACCGTGCATCAGGTCCTTGGCTTCGGCCTCGGCTTTCGACGCGTTCACGTCGGTCAACACGATCTTGTGCGCCAACCCCTTGAGCATGGCGGCGTAGGCGATGGTGGAGCCCACCGCGCCCGCGCCTACGATGGCGACACTGGTCGCCGGCGGTGTGGAAGACACTTCTGTTCGATCCAAGGTAGCCTCTCTGCGGCCGGATTGGCCATTCGGACATTAGTTTATCAGCCGCCAGGAAATCAGAGCCGCGCGATGAAGGAAAATGTCTGGGGGTGACTCCATGGATCTGACCCGCCGAGACCTGCTTCAGGCCGCTGTCGCCGCGCCGCTCTCAGCCGCCGCCAGCCGGCCCAACATCCTGTTCATAATGACCGATCAGCAGCGTTTCGACTGCCTGGGCGCGAATGGGAACGCAAACATACGAACACCGAGCCTGGACCGGCTCGCCGCCGCCTCCGTGAATTTTCAGAACGCCTTTGTGCAGGCGCCGGTTTGCGTCCCTTCGCGCGCGAGTTACTTCACCGGGCGGTACCCGCACAGCCACAAGAACCGTGTGAATTACACCCCGTGCGACGGGCGTGAAGTATTCCTCCAGCGCATGCTTCAAGACGCCGGCTACCGGACGGGCACTGT
>JAJFUV010000178.1 GCA_021372245.1 Terriglobales bacterium | reverse complement strand
CGGTGGGGATGCCAGGGGAAGCCGGCCAGGTAGTCCTCGGGATTGTCGTTGCGGAAATCATCGAGAAGCAGAAATGGATCGAAATCAGACGTGTTTCCAAAGCCGAAAGCTCGATGCAGGCGAACGCCCGCACCTTCGATTGTCGGTTTGGATTTTGCGATTCGCTTAATGGGACGAAGGGACATAGTCTTCCTTTCGATACGCCTTGACCCAGTCAGGCCTAGTCGAGGCTTGGCTTACTAGTATGTTATGCCGGGAACGGGATGGGCGGCGCGCCGGACAGGTTCCTCGCTTTCTTGAGACTCCGGCTTCGATCACGGGCGGGGACGATAATGGTGGACATGGAAACTCTGCAGCGAAAGATAGCTGTGGTTACTGGGGGGACGCGTGGTATTGGGCGCGCCATCAGTGAAAGGCTTCTGCACGAAGGAGCGACGGTTGCTATTTGCGGGCGTTCCCAGGAGTCAGTGGAACAGGCCGTAGCGGAGATGGCCCCGTTGGGGCCCATCCATGGCCGTGCGGCAGACATTCGCCGGATCGAGGATGTCCGCGAGTTCTTCGGTTGGGTGGAGAAGAAACTCGGGGGGCTGGATATTCTCGTGAACAACGCCGGAGAGGCGGTATTCCGTAAGGTGGCGGACATGCAGGCAGAGGAGTGGCTTCGCAACATCGAATTGAATTTGAATGCCGCCTACTACTGCTCGCATGAAGCCCTGGCAAGCTTTGCGAAGCGCGGCGGCGGGTTCATTGTGAACATCTCAAGCCTGGCGGGCAAGAACGCGTTTAGCGGAGGAGCAGCTTACAATGCCTCCAAGTTCGGCTTGAACGGTTTCAGCGAAGCCCTGATGCTCGACCATCGCTACGACAACGTCCGCGTGGCATGCATTATGCCGGGCAGCGTGAACACGGACTTCGGTCAACGTGCCGGCCGGCCACGCGCGACCGACGTGAGCTGGATGATCGCGCCGGAAGACGTTGCGGAGGTGGTCGCCATGGTGCTGCGGATGCCCGCGCGCACGATGGTTAGCCGGGTGGAGATGCGGCCCTCGCAACCGAAGAAGTAGAGCTGGGACTGGCCTGCTTAAGCGAGACACCCAGGAACAGACGCACGATTCTTCCACTCAAGCTAATCTATTTGCTGGAGGCGCGGCGTGAACAATACGGAAACACGCGGGCTGTCCCCGTGTTTAAAGGGACTCATCTTGGGTATGATACTGTCAGTGGCTGCCGCGGCGGCCAACATCGGCGCCGTTGTGTTGGTGGATTCTCGGGCCGAAAACTACCGGGATTTCGCCGAGTTCATTCAGCCCTACCTGGATCACTTCGATGTGCCGCACACGGTTTGGGATGTAGCGTCCAGACCACTAACGGACGAAATCGGCAACGCGAGCCTGGTTATCGTGGGGCACGAAGGGGTCTCCATCGAGCACATGGACACGCTGCGGCGAGCGATCGAAGCGGGGCTCGGAGCTGTGAGCTTCGACGGCCGGTTCGGCGCGAGTTCCTGCACTGCCGCAAAGACCGGCGGCGGCGAGCCGGTCACCATCCTTTCCGATGCCCACTACATTACCGCGCGCAAGAAGAAGGGTGAAACGATCCCGCTGCGCGGCGAGCTTCCCCTCGCCGGTTGCGGCGCTGCCGGGCCGGGCTTCGAAGTGCTGGCGCGCGCGGGCGACCGGCCACTGATTACAGCGGGTAGCCAGGGCAAGGGCCGGGTCGTGGTTTTCTCCTCCTATGCGTGGCTCGACCCACAGCATCTGGGATTCTTCGGCGGCATGGACGACCTGGTCTGGCGCAGTTTCGTGTGGGCTGCCAGAAAGCCGTTCGTCATGCAAGGCATGCCACCTTTGGTGAGCTTCCGCATAGACGACTGCTTCGGCGGGCGCGACCGCGACTGGGCATACATCGACGGCATCAATGCGGTGGGCATCGTGCCGCACGGCACCTTTTTCCTGGACGAGATCGGCGAGGCGTGCGGGCGCAAAATGGCGCAGCTTGTGAAAGCGGGCAAGCTGCAAGTGTCGATCCACGCGCGCCGCGACGCGATCTTCTACTGGTGGGACCACTACCATGACCGCCCTTACGACGACATCACGATGCGCAGGAACTTCGAAGACGGCATGGCCTTCTTCCGGAAGTACGACATCCAGCCGGCCAAGTCGCTCAATATTCACTGGGAGGAAATGGGGCAGAACACGGCGGAGTACATGCACCGGATGGGGATTGAGTTCGTGGTGAGCTGGACTAATTTCGGCATGGCGGCACAC
Organism: Terriglobales bacterium; assembly: GCA_021372245.1. Classification (GTDB taxonomy): domain Bacteria; phylum Acidobacteriota; class Terriglobia; order Bryobacterales; family Bryobacteraceae; genus JAJFUV01. Next base: position 12,112 of record JAJFUV010000178.1, on the reverse strand, counting down.
CAGTTGAACCGCTTCCACGCGGCGCCCTATCTGAGGTACCGGGAGCCGGGCTGGTGGAAGATCCAGCCTTCGTCGGAGCACAGCGGGCAGCTCATGTTCACGCAGCGGGCGGTGATGGATTACCTCGATGAGCGGCACTGGTTCTTCGACAACTACGTGGAGCCGATGGACATCAAGTCGGGTTCGGACTGGTTGCGTAAGTGCTCCCTGCCGCCCTTCACCGGCACCTTCGAGGACTCCGGCATGATACTCGACGCCACTACCATGCTGAAGCGCGAGATGGACAGCATGTTCCCGGCCTACTATTTCACCCATGAGGTGAACATCAACCGCTACGAACCGGCTCACTTCGCCAAGCTGGTGCGGGCCGTGTGGGACAACATCGAGGGCTACCATCCCGAGCCGATATCCTACGACGACCTGAATCGCTACGCGCGGGCGCAGTTCGATTCCCACATGGACCAAGCTGCTTATGACCGCGAAAGGAATCAATTGCTGGTGCGGCTGACGGGCAAGGCCGACATTCCGACGCGCTTCTGGGTCTATACGGACAAAGACGGCGGCATCGCCGAGCGGATGGAGAGCGTCCCTCCGTTCACGGGAGCGGTGGAAGTGCGCGTAAAGGGCGAGTGAGACGGGCGGAGAACCATGTCAGATCAGGAACGAGAACGCTTGAGGCCGATGCCTACCCAGAGCATTGCGGAGAGGATGTCACAAATAACACAAGCCAGCAGGATCATTTTCCAGTTTTGCCAGTTCTGATAAGCCCAGCCCATCAGGACGGGTGAGAACATCGCCCCCATGTTGGAAGCCGAATTCAACAGACCGGCAGCCAGACCTGGGGACTGCCTACCGATCGCCACCGTAGCGGACCATGTGGCACCCAGGGTCATATCGCTGACGCCGGCTGCCAGGGAAAGTAGAATCACCGCGAGGCGGTGTTCCGCGAGGCTGCTACCTAAGTACAGCAGGAGCGCCGAGACGGTCAAGCCACAGAACCCCACCAAAGCCTGACCATGGCGCAACCCAAGCTTCCTGCTCAAGGCGTCCGCCACTAATCCACCGATGCAATTTCCGGCCACGCCAAAGAATAAGGGGAGCGTGGCGTAGCCCGCCGCCTCTTTCAGTGTGAAGCCATGCTCCTCCATCAGATAGGTGGGAAACCAGGTGATGTAGAATTGCCACACCAAGGTAGAAGCGAAAGCGATTGCGAGCAGCATCAATAAGGGGCCGGAACGCAGCAGCCGATACCAGGGAATGGGGGAATCACTGGATGAAACACCCGCGCCGGAAGGCATGGGACGACGGATCTTTTCCAACTCCCCTGCGCTGACCCCCTTATGCTTCTCAGGGTCGTCCTTGTACCAACCCCACCACACGGCAGCGGCCAGGATTCCCAAGGCACCGAAGACGGGGAACATCCATCGCCAACCAACGCGCATGAGGAGGAAGGCAGCTATTGGAGGGGTGATGGCTCCGCCGATGCGGCCACCGCTCAAGAACAGGGCGAAAGCCGTCGCGCGTTCGGAAACCGGAACCCAGCGCGTGTAGGCTGAAGCCACCGCCGGCGACACCGCGGCCTCAGAGGCGCCGAAGCCGAACCGAAACGCGAGCATCGAGATCATGTTCCACGCTGCGCCGCACAAGGCGGTGAACAACGACCAGCCGGCGATTCCGACAGCCACAATCTTGCGCGCACCATACCTGTCGGCCAGCGAACCCCAGGGAGTCTGAAAGAGAAAATACGCCAGGCTGAATGCACCAAAGACTAAGCCCAACTGTATCGAGCTGAGACTGAGATCATGGCGGATCTGGGGTGCCGCAACTGAAATGAAGACGCGGTCAATATAACTGATGCTGTTGACCAGTAAAGTGATCACTACGACCCGATAATGGACACGAGTCACCAGGCTTGCAGTCTCAGATGAAGATCCGCCTATTGCCACGCGATATGCCCTCCGCCCGCTTCATGATAGCGGTCCGACTGGTCGTCTTACGAGAGAAACAGTATATCCCGCTCACGTGGCCACCTTACTTGCAGTGGCGACAGGCGTGTGGTGCCGGCAGCCAATTCGCTCGTAACAATGCGAGTCTTTCGCTGCCCTGGTAACAGGACATCCTTAGCGACATTACACCGAAGTGTATGGACCCTCCCGGAGGAATCCTGCAGGATGGGCCGAAGACGGCCTTAAACACTTAACCGTATAATTCCAGTTCAAGAAACGCCATCTAGGGATATTATTGACCTGTGGAGCGATTCCTTGATGTAAGTCCCGACTGAAAGGAGCTATCCCATGGTGTCTCGTTCCATCCTGTATGTTTCGCTCGTTCTTGCGAGCATTGCCGGCAACTTTATGAGTGGTCAAGCTTCGGCCGCTCAATCTGCTCCTTCCGAATCCACTCACACGGGATGGATCCATCCTGGCTGCGTGGCGTTCAGGGATCAGGACGATATCATCAACAAGGGACCCGTCACGTGGGTGGCGGTCAGCCACGGCGGGTACATCCACGGTCTGCAACTCGGGTACGGTGACCAGGAAGGGCGCTTTTATGGTTACCGGGATTCTGAACTAAACTTCACCAAATGGCAGGTTCCAACCGGCGAACACATCGTGAAGGCCGTGGGGCACACGTCGGGACATTACCTGAGCCGGCTCCAGTTCATTACCGACAGAGGCACCAGGTCACCCCAATTCGGAGGAAAGCAAGGAAAAGAATTCGTGACGACGAATCCGGCGAATCTCCCATTGAGAACCATCACCGGATGGGTCAACCTCCGTCGGCACCCTTCGCTTAACCGAGCCTGCACAAGCATGACATTCCACTTCTCCGACGAGGCACCTTCAAATCCGTCGATTGCAGCAGTGGGAAATGTGCGCATAATCGCCGAATATCTCTCGACCTTCTATCTCAACGACAAGACCTACATTTTCGGAAGGAGGGGTTGGCACTCAGACATCAGCAACGATGCAAGCTGGTGTCTCATTAACACTCCTCCGAAAGCCGGATTCACACCCATCGTGCAAAACGCGAAGATGTCCTCCGAATATCGTGTCGTCAGACCCTTCACTTTGGACGGTCATCCCTATATCTTCGGCCTCCACGATGGCTCTGGCGATAACAATGCGAACATCTGGCGCATCGACGACGATGGGTACGGGTTCAAGCTTGTTCTGGAAGGGGGACGAATGTCACCCAACTACTTCGACTTCGACTTCGTTTCATTCCAGCTCAACGGCAAGCCCTATCTTCTCGGAAAACACAGCCCCATGGGAATGTCAAAGAGCGTAGGCACCAACCTATGGAGTATTAACAAGGATCCGAAGAATCCCGATAAACTGATTCTGACTCTTCTACAGACTTTAGCAATCAAGTCATACAACTTTGAAATATTCTATGTTGGCCAGGAGCCATACCTGTTCGCCCTCCACGAGGATACAGGAGCGAACATCTGGCGAATCAAAGACCAACCTGTAAGGCTTGAGCTCGTTACAAGAGGTGCACCTTTTCACGTTGGATACCGTTTTGTAAGGGCCTTCCAGATTGGAGACGATCCGTATATATTTGCGGCGACAGAAGGCCGCAGGACATCCTTTGACGAGCCCTCGGTTCCATCTGCTCCAGCATCAAAGAAGGACCTGGCGTTGGCGCTACTCGAAGTCGGCTTGAATGTCGAAACGTTCCTGTTCAAGTCCATCTTTGGCATTCACGAAAACGCGATAGGAGCGGCCCACGCTGTCATCTGGAAGGTAGAACATGACTCTGAACCTTTCAAGCTCACGAAAGTCACAACCGAAGCAATTCCGATCTCCGGCGAGTACAACGACATAACGCCGTTCAAACAGGGGAATGCCGTATACTTGTTCGCCGTCCACAAAAAGAAATATGCAGACATCTTTCAGGTGAATGAGAATCCTCCTGGGTACGGCTTTTCCCTTGTGTATTACGGCCGCCGTCAGTAGGTATGAATGGCGGATGCGCGCCTCGATGTCGGCCATGCTAAAGATGCGTTACATTGCTGCAGCCGCAAGAGGTTCACAGCAATGCGTAATGAACACCAGACAGTTGTTTACAGAGGGGGACTCCAATGAAGCCACTGAACGTGATTGCTGTGGTTTGCCTGACCTGTGTATCTGTGCGTGCGGATTTCTTTTACAAACTCGTGGGTTATAAATGCAATGGCAAGGCGATCGTTATCACCTATGCCGGCGCTCCTAACGAAGCTGGAAAGAAGATGATGAAGAGCAAGAATCCCCGCCAATGGGATCCTTGGAAACTGATAACGTTGACGAAGGACAAGAATTCCATTGATTCGCTCAAGACCGTTGGCGGCCAATGTGCGTTAGAGGATGGTACCTACGATGTCACCTTCGGGGCATTGCCGGGGAACGCCAATCTTCAAGGCATGTGTGGCGGTTTCATGTCCGCCTGGGTTGAGGTGAAACGTGGCGCGGACGCCATCTTGCCTCGTCACCGGTTTGAAAGCCCGGACTGTCATAGCAGCCGCGCCAATTCGGTGACAGTCAGAATTGTCATTGAACCGGGTGGTAAGAAGCCCGCGATAGAAACGGTCCCTGGGGAGGACTTCTATAGGCCAAGGTGAACTTCTGGCCACTACATGCAAACGGGGTGCGGGAACTGTCGAGCGACAAAGTCCGACTCGGAGAGAATCCTTGCCGCGCCCAACCGCTGCTCGACTGGAGGACGAGATGACGTTTTCGATGTCCTGGTTGGACGACCGGGCGATTGCGCCAAAACTACTGCAAGATCGGTTGCAGGAAGTGCCCCCTGAACGGAGCATTCTGTTGTTCCTCTTTGTACTCTGGCTTGGTCTCGCGAGTCCAGTTTGGTTCCAACCCGGGTTTGCGGCACAGATTGCGGGAGACGCACAGACGGACTCCGCGGTCAGGGAATTTGAGAACTATCTTGGCACGCTGGATCCGGCCCAGAAGCGATCGATCCTGGCGGCACGGCAGGAGTTCCTCAATAAGTTCTCTGCATCTCAACCAAAGGTGCGGGCGGACGGCTTCCGTTCTTTCCTAGCATTCTATGGGAACGTTGTGCAGAGATGCGACGCTGACTTTCTGCGCAAGAAGGATTTGCAGAGGGTCCTTCATCTGCTGGCGGATGAAACAGGCTCGAAAGGGAATCCCCTTTCCGCCCTGGCGAAGTCCAGAACGCCGGTGGCTTCAGAACTGAAGGCCAAATACCAGCGTGAACTCGCGGAGTTACAGGAGTACACCGAGAGCGGCATTGACTTCAAAAGCTCCGAGGGAGATTGGTACTTGCAGGAGGATGCCTGCTTTCTGCTGGAATTGACGACGTCGCTGAGCGGTGAGTATCACGACTACATGCGGTTCCGCATTCAGGAATCGCAGCAACGTGTTGTCGAAGACGCGGCCCTTCAAGTCTCGTGGGATGATCTGGGGCGAAAGATTGCCCGCTGGGAAAGGTTTGCAGCTGAACATCCGTCTCTTCCCGAGGCCAAGACCACAATGGAACCGCAGATCGAGAGAATGATGTCCTGGTACCTCGTGGGGGTAGACAATACGCCCGCCTATGATTTCTCCAAGGGTGGGACTATCGATCCGCGGCTTTTTCAAAGCTACGGCAAATTTGTCCGGCAGAACAGTCGATCCCGACACTTTGTGCTCATCAGCGGGATCTATGAATCGCTGAAGAAGTCCCAATGCCGAATCAACAAGCAGGTGCTTGATCTATTGAAGAGTGCGGGCTATCAGAACCAGCGTTTAGAGAGGAACGCCGCGAGATTGTTTGCAACGGTCCCTCAATAGCTCATTCTGGGATGGAGTGCTCCTTACTCTTATGAGCGGTTCTTGAGCGCCGCAATCTGAACATTCGTCAGTTCCACACCCTCGGTGTGGAAAACCAGATTCTTCACGGTCAGTTCCGGCCGGTATGAAATCATCGTACGCTGTCCTGCGACCTCCGCATCTACAAGAGAACCGCCAATCTTAGCAGAGCCCTTGACGATTACGCGAACCGTGAAAGGTTTATCGACGCCGATAAGGTTTTCGATCGCGTAATTGCGGGCTCCCTGAGGCGCACCACCCTCGCGCAGCGACTTCTCATCACACGCGAAGTCATTGGCGGAAGCAGAACCGAATTGGGCACGCTGATCATCCAGACGAATCTGCAATTCGCAACCGGAAGCCTGATCGCCGTTCCCGGGCATGAACGAAATCCTGAACCGGCCCTTCTTCGCCTCAGACGGTCGAACATGAAAGGCCAGCAGGAACGATTCGCTGCCGGCCGGCAGTGCCATCCTTCCTGTAATCCTTGCCGCAACAGCCTTGAAGTTCTCGGTTTCCGGCGCGATTTCTTTCATCCACTTCGAACCGATTCTTCCATCGGGGAATTGAATCAGTTCGCGTATGACCAGATTGCCACCCCAACCGCGGATGGGAATCCACGCCGCCATGAGAAAGCGGCCGCCTCCGATCCCGGCGATCGAGGGGACATTCGAGCCATCGTAGAAGTCGAGTCCTTTCCGGACGACATCTTCGTAGGCCGAGTCCGGCGCACCGGCGGGCTTTGACCAAAGTCCCGTGAAGCCGCCGATGATGTAATCGAAATTGCCCCATCGGAAGAAGAATGTGCAGTCGCCCCCGGGCGGGAAAGCCGGATTGATGCAGCGCCAGCCGCCGTCGACCGACTCGGATTCCCAAATCCCCTTTGAGCCGGCATTCGCCAGCATTCGCAGTCTCCCCTCAGGGTCCGTATAGACGCTGGGGTTCTGGCAGGGGTGAAACATGATATGGGATTTCCGGAACTGCGAGACGCCGTCCAGGCTGACGGAGTAAGTCGCGCCCGCGGGAATGCCTGGCGTCGCGGCGCGCCGGAACGTGCCCGTGCGTCCGTTTTTCCGCAGGTACTCCCATTGCGCGGGCCACGTTGTCTTTTCGTTGGGATAGATTCGTCCGGTATGAAGACCGTAGCTGATGCAGAGCTTGCCTCGAAAAACGAACGGCGCGCCCGTCCCGATGCATTCCCACTGTTCGTCGAGTGGTGTTGCGGCGTCGTGTTCGCTCCAGGTCTTGAAGTCCCTTGTGGAGAGGTGTTCGAAGTAATGCGCGCCTTTCCCAAACTTGCTCTGGTGATGACGCCGGTCATACAGATAGAACACGTGATAGCGGCCTTCGTGAAACAAAGTCGCGACATCGCCCACCCAGTTGTTATGTCCCGGAGGGAGCCAGTATTGGATGGGCGAGGTGATACGCCTTTCCGCGTGGCTCGTTTCGATCTTGATGGCGGGGAAGTAAATCGCCGCTTTCTTGACGTACGCCGGATCCAGCTTCCACGTGTTTCTACTCGCCCATTGCGGATACCCAAACGGGAAGTCGTTATCGAGCAACTCGCCGTCGACATACATGGTCCAGCGCACGCCTGAGAAATTGAGGATCACGTCGTGCTCGCCCAGGGGCCTTCTTAGCATTGCGAGCGGTATGCCGATGGTCATGTTGTTCCAGTCCGGATGCTCTGCGGAGTGGAGCACGACATTCGCTTCGAGCACCGGCACCGAGCCGTCGCGCATCTTGAACGCCGGATAGTTCTGGCGCCTGCGGTCGAGCGGATCATGTTGACGAAGGTGGACGCTGAGCACATTGGGTATGTCGAGAATGGTCTTCCCGCTGGGTAACTCGCTGAAGTCCACCGTCAACCTGACCGTGAAGCCTTTTGTCGGATCCGCGGGGGCCGCGAACTCCGCCTGCGGTGTCCGTGCGGCCGGAGAGGCGTTCCTGAAGATGCGCTGCGCGACAACGGACGCCGCACTGGGGCGGGCGCTTGCCCCCGCTGTGGCGACAGCGGCGCCGGATGCTCTCAGAAACGTCCGCCGACTTGGTGCTCTCACGCTTTCCTCCATCTTGGCTAAGATAGCGCGGAGGCGGCGCCAGGAGTGAACGCGACGGGCGTTGTGGCCATAGTCTTGAGTGGAGCGACCAGATGCACGATCTCCGGGAGAAAGCCAACCCGTCTCTCCCTCTTTCCCTCAAGCTAATCTATTTGCCGGGGGCGCCTCGTGAACAATAGGGGAATACGCGGGCTGATCCCCATGTTGTTTACCCCATTTACGCGGCAATGACGCGCCTCGCCGAGACGCATTGTCGGGCCGCAATCAATTAATGGCGCAAGCAGTGATAAACTCGTAATTCGTCTGAAAAGCGCTTGCTGTGCCTCAGAGGCATTCCGCGTTTGATAGGTGGCCGTGCCCATGCTCATGATAAATCCCACAACTCAAGCTCCTAATATTGCCAGACGTGCCGCATTGATCCTGTGTCTGATTCCACTACTGGACTGGGCCGGCCTGGCCCAACAAACCGCATCCGGTGCGAAACCGCTGAGTTTCGTTCCGATTACACCCTGCCGGCTGGTGGATACACGGGCGGGGCAAGGCAAGTCCGGGCCGTTTGGTCCGCCGGCGTTGGCCGCCGGCCAGGCGCGCACGATTCCGGTTCCCGCCGCCGGCTGCGGCGTTCCCTCCGCGGCGGCATATTCGGCGCATTTCACGGTCATCACTCCGGCCGGTAAGGGAGTGGGCTGGTTCGCGGCCTGGCAGGACGGCGTGGCGTGGCCGGGGACGGTGGTGCTGAATGCCCCGCAGGGCGGCATCCTCGGGAATACCGCTGTGGTTCCAGCCAGTGCCAGCGGCGCGATTCAGGTGCTCGCAACCGACGACACGGACCTGGTGATCGACCTGTACGGATACTACGCCGCAGGTTCAATGACGTACGCCGGCACGTGGCGGAGCGGCACCACCTATAACACCGGTGACACGGTTTCATACAACGGTTCCAGCTACACCAGCCTGATCGACTCCAACACGGCAAACCAGCCGGACACAAACTCGGCACAGTGGGGGCTGGTCGCGCGCCAGGGCGAGACCGGGGCGCAAGGGGCGCAAGGGCCTGCCGGTGCCATCGGCCCCGCGGGACCGGCAGGAGCTACCGGCGCACCAGGACTTCCGGGGCCGCAAGGACCCGCCGGGCCCGTGGGTGAACAAGGACCGCCCGTAACGTTCCTCGGCAACTATTCGAGCGGCACCACGTACTCAGCCGGCGATGCCGTTTTCTACATTGGTTCGAGCTACATCAGCCTGAGCGCGGCGAACACGGGCCACCAACCCGACATCAGTCCGGCGTTTTGGGGACTGCTCGCGCAACAGGGCGCGGCGGGGCCGCAGGGGTTGCAGGGGCCGATCGGCTACACGGGCCCCGAAGGTCCGCACGGCCCGCCTGGACCGGTTGGCGCACCGGGAGCACCGGGCGCGGAAGGGCCGGCCGGACCCACGGGACCGAGCACCATGTCGATCGCCTTATTGCGGTGGTATGCGGCCAATCAGACAGCGAGCTTCTCTGTCGGCACATACCCGGTAGCACTCGCGTTCGATGGGACACATATTTGGGTGGCAAACTCGAGTCAGAACAACGTCATGAAGTTGCGGGCAAGTGACGGTGCGGTTGTGGGAACGTACGTCACGGGCACCGCGCCGTTTGCCCTGGCCTTCGATGGAGCAAATATATGGGTTGCAAACCAAAGCTCCAACAACGTGACCAAGCTGCGGGCCAGCGATGGAAGCACGCTGGGCACCTACCCTGTGGGAACATCTCCCATCGCTCTGGCCTTCGACGGCACAAATATATGGGTAGCGAATAGCGTGGGCGGGACGGTGACCAAGCTGCAGATCAGCAATGGAAGCACATTGGGTACCTACCCTGTGGGAACATCTCCCTCCGCTCTGGCTTTCGACGGCACAAATATATGGGTAGTGAGTATCGGGGGCGTAACCAAGCTCCGGGCCAGCGATGGGACGTCTGTCGGTACGTACTCTACCGGCCCGTCTCCAACGGCGATCGCGTTCGATGGGACCAATATGTGGCTGGCGCACTTTGGCGACGGCACCGTCAGGAAGTTGCGAGCCAGTGACGGAAGCATCATGGGCACGTATTCCACTGGCATTAGCGGTCTGCAGGGGATCACCTTCGATGGAGTCCACGTCTGGGTGTGCAGCGGCACCACCAGCAACATAACGAAGCTGCGGGCCAGCGACGGGGTAATCGTAGGCGTTTACCCCAGTGGATCAGGTCCCAGAGGCATGGCGTTTGACGGCGCTAACGTCTGGGTGGCGAATTCTTACGGGAATACAGTTTCGAAGATGTAAGAGGACCTATCGCCGGGCGGGACGTTCGATTCGCGTCAGCCCTTCGTTCAAAACCACCGCGAGGGCGGCCATGGCGGCGGTTTCCGCCCGTAGGATAGTGGGGCCGAGCGTCACCGGCTGCCAGCCGGCTTCGAGGGCGCGTTGGCGTTCGGCGCTGGTCCAGCCGCCCTCCGGCCCGCAGAGCATCGCCACTTCTTCGTCCCGCACGGCCGTGGCCAACGGCGCGCCGCCGGGCGCTTCATCGAGCAGGAACCGTTGCGCGTAAGCCTTTGCGACGGCGCGCTCGAAAGGCTCGGCGTCCATGATTTCGGGCAGGCGTGCGCGACGGGATTGCTGGCTGGCTTCGACCGCGATGCGGCGCCAGCGCTCGACGCGCTTCACGGCCGCTTTGTCCAACCTGCGCTCGCTGCGCTCGGCCACCACGGGCACGATGCGCGCCACGCCGAGTTCGGTGACCTTCTCCACCATCCACTCGAACCGGTCGAACTTGAAAAGCGCCGCAAGCAGCGTCACTTCGACCGGCGGTGGCGCGCTCTCCACAGGCTCCAGCACGCGAAACACCACGCGATCCTTGCGCGCGCTTTCGATCTCGGCCAGATAAACGCTCACGTTGTCCGAAATCTCATAGCGCTCGCCGGGGGCGGCGCGCAGCACTCGCGCCAGGTGCAGAGCGTCCTCGCCCGCCAGTTCCGCCCGGGAATCGTGAATCGAATTGACGAAGAAACGCCTCCGCGCCATGTACAATAATCTACGCCTCCTATGATTGCCCATTTGAAGGGAACCTTGCTCGAAAAGCACCCCAACCAGGTGATTGTCGAGACCGGCGGCGTCGGTTATGACGTCACCGTGCCCATCTCGACGTTCTCCGCGCTGCCCGACGCCGGCGCTGAAGTGCGCCTACGCATATTCACGCACGTGCGCGAGGACGCCATCGCCCTTTTCGGATTCCTGACGCGCGAAGAGAAGACCATGTTCGAGCGGCTCATCACGGTGAGCGGCATCGGGCCCAAGCTGGCCGTCACGGTGCTTTCGGGATTACCGACGCCGGAGCTGATCGGCGCCATCCGCACAGGCCAGGTGGATATGCTGGTGCGCATCCCCGGCGTGGGCAAGAAGACAGCCGAGCGCATGGTGCTGGAATTGCGCGACAAGCTGGCCGACCTCGGCCCCGGCGCCGCCGTGGCGGCCAAGCCCGCCGCCGAAGCGTTCAGCGCGGTGGAAGCGGACGTCCTTTCGGCGCTGGTCAACCTGGGTTGCGCCCGTCCGGCCGCCGAAGCCGCCGTACGAAAGGCGAAGGCGGGCGGCGCGGCGGCGGAATTCGAGCCGCTGTTCCGGCGCGCCCTGGAGTTGGTGCGGTAACCTCATGTAAGAGATGCGCGACAAGGGGATCATCTCGCCGGCGGCGCAGGACGACGACCGGCAATTCGAAAGCACGCTGCGACCGCAGCGGCTGGCGGAGTTCACCGGCCAGACCAAGCTGAAGGAGAACCTCGGCATCGCCATCGAGGCGGCCCGGCAGCGCGGCGAAGCCATGGACCACGTGCTGTTGTACGGCCCGCCGGGCTTGGGCAAAACCACGCTGGCCAACATTATCGCCAACGAACTGGAAGTGGGCTTCGAGCAGACCTCGGGTCCCATCCTGATGAAGAAGCTCGACCTGACGGGCATCCTGAGCAACATCCGAGGCCGGCAGGTGTTCTTCATCGACGAAATTCATCGCCTGATGCCGGACGTGGAGGAGATGCTCTACTCGGCGCTGGAAGATTTCCGGGTGGACATCCTGGTAGGCGCGGGGCCGGGCGCGCGCACGCACTCGCTGCCGCTGCCACGCTTCACCACCATCGGCGCCACCACACGACAGGGCCTGGTGAGCGCCCCGCTGCGCGGCCGCTTCGGCCTCGTGCTGCGCATGAATCACTACGACGTCGCCGA
>JAJFUV010000161.1 GCA_021372245.1 Terriglobales bacterium | reverse complement strand
GCAGGTTGAAGCGCGCCAGCAATCGCTCGTGCGCGAACTGGCCGGCAGGGGTATCACGGCGACCAGCCGCGTCTCTACGCTCGCGAACGCGGTGTTCGTTGCAGCGCCGAAGTCGCGCGTGGCAGAACTCCAGAGCCTGCCGGGTGTGAAGGCCGTGGTGCCGGTTCGCATTTACAAGCGCAAACTGAACCGCGCCACGCAACTGGTGAACGCACCGGGTGCCTGGTCGCTCAGCGGCGGGCAGGACAACGCCGGCAAGGGCGTGAAGATTGCCATCCTCGATACGGGTATCGACCAGAACCACCCGGCGTTTCAGGACAGTTCGCTCGCCATGCCCGCGGGGGGCTATCCGTTCTGCAGCCCAGGGGATTGCGCTTATACGAACAACAAGGTGATTGTGGCGCGGAGCTACGTCAAACTGGTTGCCGCGGGATCGAGCAGCGATCCGGCCGCCGATTCGCGCCCCGACGATTATTCCGCGCGGGACCGGATGGGCCATGGTACGGCCGCCGCCTCGGTAGCCGCGGGCACATCCAACGGCGGTACTGTCACTGCGTCGGGCATGGCGCCCAAAGCGTATCTGGGGAACTACAAGATTTACGGCTCGCCCTACGTCAACGACGGGACCACCGACGAAGCGATCATCAATGCGCTGAACGACGCATTCAACGATGGGATGGATATCGTGTCGTTTTCGACCGGCGCTCCGGCTTTCAGCGGCCCGCTGGATAAGGGCGCGGTGTGTGGCAACCCGGACGGCGTGCCGTGCGACCTGATGGCGCAGACTTTTGAAAACGCCGCCGCGAAAGGCCTGATTATCGTCGCGGCCGCCGGCAACGAAGGCGACTCGGGAGATACCAGCACCTATCCGACATTCGGTACCGTCGCATCGCCGGCCTTTGCACCGTCGGTGATCGCCGTCGGCGCCACGACGAACTCCCACACCTTCACGCCGCTGGTAACCGTCCCCGGCTCGGACGCGCCTTCTTCGCTGAAGGCCATCGCGGCGCTGACCGGCGACTCCTCGGCGACCCTCGGAGCGGTGAGTCTGCCGATGCGGGATGTGACCAGCCTCGGCAACGACGGGCTGGCTTGCGCGTCGCTGCCCGCTCATTCCCTGGACGGCACGTTCGCTCTCATCCAGCGCGGCACGTGCTATTTCGCGGATAAGATGTCCAACGCTTACGCGGCCGGCGCCATGGGCGTGATCTTCTACATGGCGGACGATACGGCGATGATCAACCCGGGCGGCCTGTCCAGTTACTCGTTGCCCGCGGCCATGATTTCGCTCGCCGACGGAACAGCACTGAAGCAATTCATCGCCGCCAATCCGAACCATCTGGTGACGCTTAACCCGGCGGGGGTCGAGCACGACTATTCGAGCCCCAATCTCCTCTCCGGATACAGTTCACTGGGGCCTGCCACCGGGACGTCGGCCATCAAACCTGATCTGGTCGCCACCGGCTCGGACATGTACATGGCTACCCAGAGCTACGATCCGTTGTCGGAAATGTACAGTTCCGACGGCTACGTCGTGGCGGGCGGAACCAGCTTTTCAACACCAATGGTTGCTGGCGCCGCAGCGGCCGTGAAGCAGTTGCACCCCGGTTTTACGCCCGCCCAGGTTCGTTCGGCGCTGGTCAACGCTACTACGCATGATGTGAGCTTGAGCGAGTACGGCACCGCCGCGGACATCCGTTCGCTCGGCGCGGGGAAGTTGGACGCCGGGGCGGCTGCGGCGGCGGCTGTCACCCTAAACCCGTCCTCGATCTCCTTCGGCGCGATCACATCAACAGCTCTCCCGTCTACGATCACAGTCGATGTGATGAACACCGGATCGTCCACGGTCACACTTGCCGTATCGATCGTGACGGAGACGTCGAGTTCAACAGCCCAGGTGGCGGCAACTCCGCAGTCCCTCAACGTCACGCCGGGCTCTACCGCCAAGCTCAACGTGACGCTTAGCGGGACATTGCCGGTCGCGGGATCTTATTCGGGCAACATCGTACTCACCGGCTCCGGCCTTACGTTGAAGGCGCCTTACCTGTTCCTGGTGGGCAGCGGAGTGGCGGCTAACATGGTCCCCCTGGCCAATAGCTACTTTGAAGGTCCGTTGGGCGGGAACATCTATGGAGGCGTCGTTGCCTTCCGGTTGATTGATGCCAATGGGGTCGCTGTCGCCAACGCCCCTGTTTCCTTCGCCCCAGTGGGCGGCGCGACGTTGCAGGCAGGCAGTTCGGTCACCGACTCGTTTGGAATCGCGTACGCCGTACCCATCATGCCTGCGTTCCCGGCCAGTTGTTCTGTTATCGCGAGGGCGGGCGGACTGAGTACGACCTTTTCCGGTTCGGCCCTGAGGCCGCCCACCATAGCCACCGGCGGGGTGTTGAACGGGGCCAGCTTCCAGGCCAGCGATCCCATCGCTCCGGGCTCGTACATAAGTATTTTCGGAACGGCCTTGGCCAGAACCACGAATTACCCGACCACAACCATCCTGCCCATGATTCAGGACTACCTGATGGTGAGTTTCGATGTGCCCTCGGCGGGCATCAGCGTGCCGGGACGTCTCACATACATCAGTCCTACGCAGGTGAATCTCCAGGTACCGTGGGAATTGCGGGGCCAGACCCAGGCTAGCGTGAAAGTGATTTACGACTATGTCAACGGCGGCGTGGTTACGATCCCGCTGGCCGACTATTCGCCCGCCTTCTTCGAAATCGGCTCCGGCGCCGTGGCAGCCTTGGACCTCGACTATAAAGTGATCTCAACGTCCAATCCGACCAGCAGCGGGAAAGTCGTCATGTTGTACGCGAACGGCTTGGGTCCGGTAACGAATCAACCGGCCAGTGGCGAACCCGCGCCCTTCAGCCCGTTGGCGGAAACCACCGACAAACCGGTTGTCACCATCGGCGGCAAAGTCGCCACGGTAGCCTGGAGCGGCCTCGCGCCTGGCTTCGCCGGGCTATATCAGATCAACGCAACTATTCCGGGCGGCCTCACTTCGGGTAATCAACCCATGACCGTTTCGATCGGCAGCAGGACGTCGAAGATCTCGTACATCGCCGTGCAGTAAACGCGCCGGAGGCGATGCAATTAGGACCACGTTTCGAAGGGCGAGCTCCGATCGCCCGAGGGCGTGAGGCTCAGCCCGCAGCCCCGTCCATCTGCAGGGCCAGGTAATTCGCCATGCCCATGTCCTTGACCATCCCGAGCTGGGCTTCCAGAAAATCGGCGTGCTGTTCCTCGTCCTTCACCATCTTCTCGAAGAGCTCGCGCGTGCCGTTGTCGCCGGCGGCGCTGCAGACAGCCACGGCTTCGTTGTAGCTCTTGACGGCGGTCGTTTCGCCGGCCAGGTCGTTCTCCAACTGCGCCTGCACATTCATGCCCAAGTGGATGGGCGGTACCACAGCCAGCTTCGGCTCACCTTCGAGGAAGAGAATGCGTTCCACCAATCCCTCGGCGTGCTTCATCTCGTCAATAGCCTGTTTCTTGATATAACTTCCCAGCTTGTGGTAGCCCCAGTTGTGGCACATTTCCGAATGCAAAATGTACTGGCAGATAGCGCCCAATTCACTCTCGAGGGCGGCGTTCAGTTGAGCGATGACTTTGTCGTTTCCGAGCATGATGGATATCCCTCCTCGGTCTCAGTGTACACTGAGCGGGGCTGAGGTTCAGGAGACCCGTGCGGCCGACGCCTTTTCCAGTGCCTGTTTGAGCCCTTCGATGCTGACGGGCTTGGTCAGATACTCGTCCATGCCGGATTCGATGCAGCGCTGACGGTCGCCCTGCATAGCGTGAGCCGTCATGGCGACGATGGGGGTGTGCTTGGACCCGCCCTCGCGCTTCCGGATCTCGGAGGTGGCGGCGAAGCCGTCCATTTCCGGCATCTGGCAGTCCATGAGCACGCAGTCGAAAGGCTGCCCGGACATCTTTTCGAGGACCTCGATACCGCTGGCCGCTATATCCACGCGGTAGCCCAACTTCTCGAGCAGGAACTTCGCCACCCGCTGATTGACCGGGTTGTCTTCGGCCAGCAGGACTCGCCGGGAACCCGTCGTGGTGGGCGTTGCCGCCGGCGTCGATGGGTGGACAACCTGAGGCGCTTTGGCGGCTTGGGGCGCGGTCCGCAGCCGCAATGTGAACCAGAACACGGAGCCCTCGCCCTCCCGGCTGCTGACACCGATGACGCCGCCCATCCGCTCGACCAGCTTCTTGGAAAGCGCCAAACCCAGACCTGTGCCGCCGTAACGGCGGGAGGCCGAACCGTCCACTTGGGAGAATGGTTCAAAAATCCTGCCTAGGGCCTCGGCAGGAATCCCAATGCCGCTGTCGCTCACCTCGAAGCGCACGGTGACTTCGTCTCCCCCGGCTTCCATCTGGGCGGCCTGTACCAGCACCTGCCCATGATCTGTGAACTTGATGGCATTGCCGACGACATGCAACAGCACCCGCCGTAATCGCGCTTGATCGCCATAGAACGCATCGGGTACCGTGTTCTGGACCAGACACGCCAGGTCCAGCCCTTTCGTCTCGGCCTCCTTGGCGAGCGAACGCATTACATCCTGCACGGTGGCGCGCAAGGGGAAGCTCTGCTCAGCCAGAGACTCCCTGCCCGATTCCATGCATGACAGGTCCAGAATGTCGTCGAGCACCTCAAGCAAGTAATCCGCCGCCTCCAGAATGCACGTGGCGCTGTCGCGCTGCCGGCTGTCGAGCGGGGTATCCATCAGCAGCCGGGTCATGCCGACGATCGCATTCATGGGCGTGCGAACCTCGTGGCTGATATTGCCCAGGAACTCCGACTTCGAACGGGCGGCTTGCAGCGCTTCGTCGCGAGCCCGAATGAGTTCCTTGGACTGCGCGATGAGCTGACGGCGCGTTTCCTCCAGTTCCTCAGCGCGGCGCACTAATTGCTGCTCGGCGTTCTTACGGTCCGTGATGTCGGTCAGCGTGCCTTCGTAGTGCAGGACGCGCCCCTGCTCATCCCGCACCACGCGGCAGTTGTCCAGAACCGTGATCAGCGTTCCATCGTGGCGACGCAGCGTAAGTTCCGCATTGCGAAGCATTCCCTCCCGTTCCAGCCGCTCCAGATTGATCCTGCGCTCGAGAGGATCCGCATAAAGCATGCGGCCCACGTCCACCGCGGCCAGTTCCTCCTCGGAAGCGAAACCCAGGATGTCGGCCAAAGCCTTATTGGCCGAAATAATTCTCCCGTCCGACGTGCTCCGGTAAACGCCTTCCAGCACGTTGTCGAATAACCGCTTGTAACGCAGCTCCGAATTGCGGAGGCGGGCGGCCGTCTGCTTCCGGTCGCTCAGGTCGTGGAGGATTACCTGCACCGCCGGCTTGCCGTCGTAGGTAAAGGGTATGGTGGAGACGTCCACGTCCACCGGGCTCCCGTCCAAGCGCAGGAACTTGCTATCCGCAAGCGGTGCCTGCAGGCTTACCGTGCGGCTGCGCTCCAACAGGCCCCGCAAGGCTTCCCGCGTTCCACTATGCACAAAGGCATCCAGGGGCTTGCCCAGAACCTCCTCCGGGGAACCGGCGCCCAACAGCTTCATCCCGGCGCAATTGATGTACCGGATCTTGCCCTCGGCTTCCACGGCGATGGCGCTGGGGTTCAGTTCTACCAGCCGCCGGTACCGCTCCTCGCTCTCCCGTAACGCCGCTTCCGCCTCCTGCCGTTGCCTTACGTCGCGCCGGTAGACATGGAACAGGAGAACAGGGGAAAGGCCCAGCATGCACGTACAAACCACCAGCATGGACTGGCGCTGGTCAGGGCCGAGTAACGACACGGCCAGGACAACGGCGAATAGCGCCGGAGGGACCGTAAGCCAAGTCCATAGACGTGAATTTACGTTGAACGCCATCGGTGCCGCGCGGAGCTATTCAGGAAGGGCACAGGTCCGCGTCATTCCTCACCGTTCCATATCGGCTTTTCAGCCGTTTCCCTTTATGAGCAGTCGGTGAAATTCCCTAGACGGGATATAGGGCCCGCCGAAGCGCACCGCGCCAGCCGTCCAACAGTGCCTCGCGGCGCGAAGCGGGCATCCGAGGTTCGAAAACGCGCTGCACCTGCCAGAAGGATTCCAGTTCGGAGACGGATTTCCACGCGCCGGTGGCCAGGCCCGCCAGGTAGGCGGCCCCCAAAGCGGTGGTTTCGGCATCGGCCGGCCGCACAATGGGGCAATCCAGAACATCGGCCTGGAACTGCATGAGGAAATCGTTGTTGGCCGCCCCGCCGTCGACCCGAAGTTCGCTCAACCGCTTACCGGTGTCGGCCTCCATGGCACGGACCAGATCCACGGTCTGATAGGCGATACTCTCCAGCGCGGCCCGCACCACGTGGGCGCGGGAAGTGGAGCGGGTCATCCCGCAGAGCAGGCCACGGGCGTCGGAATTCCAATGCGGGGCGCCCAAACCGACGAAAGCCGGCACCAGGTAGACGCCCCCCGTGTCGGGGACGGTACCGGCCACGGCTTCGGTTTCCGCGGCGGTGACCACGAGGCCAAGCTGGTCACGCAACCACTGCACAGCGGCGCCGCCCACGAAAATGCTGCCTTCGATGGCGAATTGCGGCGCGTCGCCGGGGGACGCGGCCCGGGTGCCCAGCAGACGGCTGCGGGACTTGGGAGCCCGGCCGCCGGTGTGCATGAGAGCGAAACACCCCGTACCATACGTGTTTTTCGACAGGCCCGGCCGGAACGCCGCCTGGCCCACCAGGGCTGCCTGTTGATCGCCCGCCACGCCTGCGATGGCGATCGGCGCACCGAACAAGGAAGGCTCGGACTCTCCCAGGACGCCGCAGGACGGCACGATGGCGGGCAGCATGGCGCGCGGAACATCGAACAGTTCCAGCAGTTCGGCATCCCAATCCCCGCTCTCCAGGTTCATCAGCATGGTGCGGGAAGCGTTAGTCGGATCGGTGACATGGACGCGACCGCCGGTGAGGTTCCAGATCAGCCAGGTGTCCACATTGCCGAACATCAGTTCGCCTGCGCGCCCGCGCTCACGGGCTCCCGGCGTGTGATCGAGGATCCAGCGGATCTTGCTCGCCGAGAAGTACGCGTCCACCACCAGTCCGGTGAGCGCCGTGATACGCTCCGCCGAGGGGGAATCGGCGATGCGCCGGCATTCCCCGGCCGTGCGCCGGCACTGCCAGACAATGGCCGGAGCAATGGGCCTTCCGCTCGAACGGTCCCACACGATGGTCGTTTCCCGCTGGTTGGTGATGCCGATGGCCGCCACTTCCGCGGCACTGACACCGGAGGCCGCCAGCACGCGGAGGGCTGCGTCCAGTTGCGCGTGCCAGATGCTGCCGGCGTCCTGTTCCACCCAACCGTCGTGCGGATAGAAGCACTGAATCGGCGAAGTCTCCATGGCCAGGCGCCGGCCCTCGCCGTCGTAGAGCGCGGCGCGCGCGCTGGTGGTACCTTCGTCGAGCGAAAGTAGATAAAGCACTCTGGCATTATAGTAGAAGCATGTTCTTCCGCAGAAAGCGGCCTCCGGTGCCAACGTTTGAACAGCGGCTGAATGCACTCAAGAGCCTGGGATTCGCCGTTGAGCGGCTGGAAGCCGGCCGCGCCCGTCTCCGGCGAGGGCACTGCGCAGCGGTGGTGGTCGAAGACGCTATCCTACACGCGGGCATCGAAACACAGGGCCAGATTGCTGCGCTGGTGGACGGCGGATACCAGAAGTTCCTGGAAACCACGGGAGGTTCGCGCCAACCGGCGCTGGCCGCGCAATTAAAAGAATTACACGATTTCGAGGAAGACCTGCGCGCGGGCCTGGGACTGGCGAGTCTATACAATACAGCGCTGGGCACCACATTCGACCGTCACTGTTACGACGGCTTGGAGAACTAGCGCCCTTTCATGGGCGGCTGAGCAGGTCCAACTGCCGGGGGAAGTTCAAGCAGGCGAACGGCGAAAATCCGTTCGGCAGCGGAAGCGGAAACACATCGAGGAATCCCCGTGCCTCACGGACATGTCCGGTTTCGACAAGCGCCCATCCATACAGCACCGGGGCGTTATCGCTGGATCCGGGAACGGTTCGCTCCACGATCTGTTTCAACATCAGCGCCGCCGCGTCGTACTCCTTGGCGAACAACAGGGCGTAAGCGAGCGCGTATTTCTTCACTGCGGCCTCACCGGCCGACGGAAATGCCTGTTCGGCGCGCAACGCCCATTCGCTCGACGATGCCGGAGGCTCCGACAGGAATCGCGCCATGGCGAACAGCTCCGCATCCTGCGGGGAGGCAGCCGGGCGAGAGGCCTGTGCCATGGCCCGCGCCGCATCCCGCTGTCCCATATCGAGATACCAAACCACTAGCTGCAATATACCGCGAGGAAAGGACTTAGCGAATGGCGTCATTCGTGCGATGGCCTGCTGCCGGTTCCCAACCAGGTATTCCCATTGCGCGC
Source organism: Terriglobales bacterium (assembly GCA_021372245.1). GTDB lineage: Bacteria > Acidobacteriota > Terriglobia > Bryobacterales > Bryobacteraceae > JAJFUV01. The sequence continues at coordinate 11,176 of JAJFUV010000161.1, read as the reverse complement.
GCGTGAACTCGATGGCCGGGTCATGGGCTTCGCGCCGCGCGGCGGCGTATCGCTCAAAGAGCGCGCTGGCAGCGGCAGTGTCCCGCAACATCAGGCGGGCCTGAGCCGCTTTGAAGAGCGTTCCACCAGCGAGAAACTTAGGATCCTTACCGTAGGCGGCAAGGTAATGCTGCTCGGCGCTGGAGAAACGCCCCAGGTAGAAATGCACGTCACCGAGCGAGTCTTCCGGATTTGCACTGGTGGGCGCCAGCCGCCGGTAACGTTCGATCGCCTCCACGGCGCCATCCAGGTCCTTCAGGTACGACCGCGCATAGCCCAGTTGATTCCAAAGAATCCCATTGGAGGGTTCCAGTTGCACGCCGCGTTCGTACCAGCTAGATGCAGCGCGGAGGTCGTGCGCGGTGGTAGCAGCCTCGGCGGATTCCCGTGCCAGATCCGAATCCGCCGGAATCAGTGTCGCCAGCCGCGATACCGCGCGGAAACGGGTGAGCGGATCGCCGCGAAGCGAGGAGGCGGCGAAGTCGAGCTTGGCCGCTTGGATCTCGCTCAACTGAGCCCGGCGGGACAGCGCGTTATCTATAGTCCTGACGGCCGCACTACGATCACCCGCCGAGGCCCGGAGCCGGGCGAGCGACAGGGTCGCTGGTACAAAATCCGGATCGATTTCGAGCGCCTTTTCCAGCGACAAAACAGCTTCTTCCGGCTTCTGCGCCAAGGCCGACTCGTAAGCTTTCCACGCTTCCGGATTGTTCATCCGCGCAGGCGTGGCGCCCGTGTCAATCCGCCGGATCAACTCTCCGGCAAGCGGCAGCACACCTGCCGGCGCAAGACCGCTCGCCTCGTAGATGCCTACCTTCCGCGAGCGAGCGGTGTCTTCAAGTTGGGCGGTCAGAGTAAGACGCCCATTCACCACCGAAAAATAGCCGCGGAGGGTCCGCGTGGCGCGCGCGCTCCATAGCTCGTCGTTCGAGGCCACCAAGAGTGGGTAGACGCTCTTCGAGCCGGCCAACGACTCCACAAGGTATTCGGCAGAGGCTCGGGATGCCCAATCGAGCGAGGGATCCCCGCTCAGGTTTTCGAACGGGAATACGGCCATTCGCTCGGGGTGGCGGCTGGACCGCGAACAACCGGTTACGATACAGAGCAGGATCGCCGCCAGGGCGATTCTACTGGACACGTGGCTCCATGGCCAGGATCTGCTTGAACTCGGGCAACTCCCGCAAAGCGGCGAACTCTTCGTCTTCGAGAAACTTCTTCTTTTCCTTGAATCCCTCTTCGATGGACTTGCGCATATAGAGTAATGCCCGTTCATTGAGACCGGCCTTGGCATAGAGTTTGGCGATGTGGTAGTGGAACTTGGCGCGTTCGCCGACGGTGCGTTCCTGCAGCAGAACGCCTTGCGAACTGCGGTGCTCAAACACCTCGGCATCGAGGGAGAGGGCCTTGGTCCATGCTTGCGCGGCGTCCTCGTACTTGCGCCGGGCGAAGTAGGCGGTACCGAGGTTGCTGTATATCGACGCGGAATTCGGCGAAAATTCAAGTGCCTTCTTGTAATGACCGATGGCCTTACGGTAGCTGCGCCTTGCGTAGTAAACCGTGCCCAGGTTGTTGATGGCTTCGGCGTACTTGGGATTGAGCTTGATGGCGCGCTCGTAATAGCGCTTGGAATTGCCGAGTTCGGTCAACTGGTGATAGGCGATTCCCATCTTGTTGGCGATAACGGCGGAATCCTGCGGAGCTTCGCGATAGGCTTCAATGGCTTCCCTGTACTTCTTGTGGGCCATCATGATGTCGCCGCGCACTTCGGGTCCCACCGTACGAACCGGCGGAGCCGGAGCAGGCTGTGCGAGGAGTGCATGAGCGAGCAGCAGACCGGCCGTGAGCATGGTTGCCCTCCTGGGAGACCAGTCTCATTTAAACACATCCAACAACCTTCGGAAGATGCCTTTCTTCGCCGGCTGAGGAGGCGCCTGGGCCTGGACTTGCGCGGGAGCCGCCGGTGGTTGCTTCACTATCCTGTGGGGGTGCGAAGGCTGCTTCGCGTCGGCGGACGTCGCAGGGCCGGGCGCGGCGCCGGTGTCGGCCGCCGGGGTGGTCGCGCCGGCATCCCAGCCTGCAACCAGCGTCGAGCCGGCGCGTCCCGCGCCGTGCAGATGGCATACCGCCACCGGTTGCGTACCGGCGATGAACACCTCGGTTCGCACGCCGGGGCAGGCCGGTGAAGCAAGTTCGCCCGTGGCGGGATCCACCTCGACGCTGACCACTCCATCCGGCGCCGAAAATCCTCGCACCCCGCGATATTCGCGGTATTGGTGCGCGCGCTTCATGAACTCGGTCCAGATCGGAAGGGCGGAATGAGCGCCTTCCAGGTCCAACTCCCGGTTGTCGTCAAAGCCCACCCACACAACACAGATCAGCTTCGACGTGAAACCGGCGAACCACCCGTCGTGGCTTGTGCCGGTCTTTCCCGCGGCCGGCAGATTGAAACCGCGCGAGCGAACGCCCGCGCCGGTTCCGCTGCGCAGAACTTCCTCCATCAGGCTAACCATCATGTAGGCCACCCGCGGGTCGAGCACGGCATGGCTCTCGGGCTTCGACGTAAAGATGGTCTTCCCCTGCTCATCGCGGATGATCTTTATCCAGTTCGGCTTATGGTAAACTCCGCGATTCGGGAAAATCGTATAGGCGCCGGCGATTTCGACCGGCGTCACTTCATAAGCGCCCAGCGCCACGGCGGGTGTCGGCCTGATGTGCAGGTTCATCCCGGCTCGGCGAGCCAGAGAGACCACGGTGTCGTAGCCCACTTCCTCGGCGATCTTCACCGTGGGGACGTTCTTGGATTTGGCGATGGCCTGCCGCAACGTAATGGTCCCGCTGTACTCGTCTCCGAAATTCGAGGGTTCATAAGGCTTGCCGTCGAACCAGAACGTGGTGGGCTCATCGGACACGGTGGTGAGCGGGGTGAACACTTTGGAGCCGCCTTCCAGGGCCGTATTCAGGGCGGCCGCGTAAACAAAAGGCTTGAACGAACTGCCCGGCTGCCGCTTGGCCAGCACACGATTCAACTGGCTCATGCCGTAATTACGCCCGCCCACGAGCGCCTTGACCTCCCCGGTTTCCGCATCCAGGGCGACAAGGGCGACCTGTGGATCCGGGATTGTCTGTTTGGTGCGCTTGCGCCGCCGGTTGATGGCCTCGTCCACCTCCTTGAGACGAACTTGCACGGCGACGGCGGCCTCGCGCTGCAGATTCATGTCGAGCGTCGTGTAGACATGGAAAGAGTGCGTTTGAAAATCGAGGTCCTGGAACTGTTCCTGAAGATTGTCGTTGACGAGATCCACGAAATAGGGGGCGTCCGTGGATTCGATGCCGCCTGGAGCCAACTGCAGAGGCGATTGCGCCGCCTCTTCGTACTCCTGGTCGGTGATGTAGCCGTTCTCACGCATCAGGCTCAGCACTATGTTGCGACGCGCGCGGGCCCGCTCTGGCCAGCGGATAGGATTCGTGTAGCTGGGCCGTTGGATCAGGCCGGCCAACGTGGCCGCCTCGGGCAAGGTGAGATCCTTGAGGTCCTTGCCGAAATAGGCTCGGGCGGCCTGTCCGAAGCCACAAATGTCGAAACTGCCTCGACGGCCAAGATTCACCTGGTTGACATAGAATCCGAAGATCTCTTCCTTGGTGAGCCTGGCTTCGAGATGCATGGTGACCAGCGCCTCGGCGGCCTTCCTCTTCCAGGTTTTCTCCTGGGAGAGCACCAGGCCTCGCGCCAACTGCATGCTGAGAGTGGAAGCGCCGTAGCGGCGCCGACGTTCAATGTCCGTGTAGACCGTCTTTATGATGCGGATGGGATCGAAACCGGAGTGGATGAAGAACCGCTTATCTTCGGCGGAAATAATTGCATTCACCAGCACCTTGGGAACATCCTCGTAGCGAACCAGGCGGCGTTTCTCGCGGTTGCGATCGAACAAGTTGGTGATCAGCTCGGGTTCGAGCAGGTACTGCGTGCGCTCGGTATTGTCGCGCAGGGAGATGATCTGTGCCACGCGCGTGCCGTTGAACTTGATGACACCGGCTTCCTGCTCGAAGTAGGATTCGGGTCCAGGAAACACCTCGATTCCATCAGGACGCACGTGGTACCAGCCCAGGCGGTTGTCACGCGCTTGGGTATAGCCGCTCGCCCGTAGCTGCCCCGCGATTTCCTCGGGGGAAGTGTCGTCACCCACCGTGACTGCGCGGGGCGCCGCGAAGATCATCGAGGTAGAGGTGAACGGGCCTCCGCGCAGTTTCTCGTCGATCATCCGCGCGTACTTCATATACAGCCACGCAGCCGTCAGGGCCGACAGGCTGACCGCGCACACCCCGAAAACCAGCAGAAACTTACCGACGGGATTCCACAACAGCCGGACTAGGAAAGTCTTCTCAGAAACCTTAGCACGTACGCGCACGAAAATCTTCCTATTCGTATTCTCTCATGAACGGTGGGCGCTTATGGTGAAATAGGGGACGAACGCATGACCGAACGAGACAGATTGCTCACCGTGTACCGGGGCGAGACACCCGACCGCGTGCCCTTCTACTTGGACCTCTCGCACTGGTTCTACCAAAGCTACAAGGTGCCTTTCGACCTGTCGGTGACCGTGCACGGCGTGGAGGACGACCTTCTCGCCTGCCATCGCAAGTTTGGCGCGGGTTTCGCCATCCCGAATCGGATCTCGTATTTCGATGTCTCTTATCCGCCGGAAGTGCGTTCAGCCGTTTTCCGTCAGGAAACCGAGCGCGGACCGGAGTTGACATGGACCATCGGAACGCCGCTCGGCGCGATCCGCCGCAAGAGGTTGTGGAACGAAGAGAGTTATTCGTGGGGGATCTCTGAGTGGGGTGTTCGCAGCGAGCAGGATCTGCGAGTGCTGGCCTATGCGCTGAGCCGCGCGCAATACCATCCGGCCTGGGAGCGCTATACCTGCTGGCGCGAGGCTGTGGACGGGATCGGCGTGCCGTATCTCTCCATCGGCTACAGCGCGATGGGGCAGTTGCTGAATTACTGGATGGGCGTCGAGCAGACTCTGTTCGCCGTGGCCGACATACCCGCCGTGCTGGCCGAGGTCATCGATGAGATCAACACGAACCTCCTCAAGCTGATTGATCTAGTTTGCCAGAGTCCGGCAGAAGTCATTCTGATGGGTGATAATTTCTCGAGCGACATCCAGTCGCCGCGCTTCGTGGAAAAGTGGTCGGCCAAATTCTACCGGGAGGCATTCGGAAGATTGCACAAAGCGGGGAAATTCGCCGCCGTGCACGTGGACGGACGCTTGCGCGGCTTGCTGCGCTATTTCGCCTCGCTCGGCGCCGACTGCTTAGACGCCGTCACACCGGCGCCCATGGGCGATCTCACCACCCAGCAATGCCGGGAGGAGGCCGGACCGGCCCTGATCCTGTCCGGCGGCGTGCCGCCACCCCTATGGATCGAACCGGCGTCCGACGACGATTTCCGGCACGCGGTGCTCGCCTGGCTCGAACTTAGGAAGCGCAGTGCCCGGCTGATCGCCGCCGCGGGCGACCAGGTGCCTCCCGGGGCACCCGAACACCGCATTCGCCTGATGCGAGATCTGGTGGAAGAATTCGGCCGCTACTGAACGGCGCAAAGGAAAATCACAGATGGAGAAACGACGGCTCGGCCGCACTGGATTGATGGTTTCGGAGATTTCTCTCGGCACTGTGGAATTGGGGTTGGATTACGGCATACGGCCGGTAGGCGACGACGCGCGTCCGGACGAATCGGCCGCCGCTGTTTTGCTCAACCGCGCCCTGGACGCTGGCATCAACTTCATCGATACGGCCCGTGCTTACGGGACCAGCGAGGAGGTTATCGGCCGTGCCATCGCAGGCCGGCGCGGCGAGTATGTGCTGGCATCGAAGGTGTCCTGCTTTTCGAAGGAAAATCTTGCGCCCGATGCGCTGCGTGCGCGTGTGACCAAGTCGGTGGAAGAGAGCCTCCGTGCGCTGAGGACGGACACAATCGACGTCATGCTGGTGCACGCAGGCCCTACCGACACGCTGGATGCCGGTCCCGTTTGGGAAGCGCTCCAAAGCGAGCGCGAGCGAGGCCATATCCGGTTCGCCGGAGCAAGCGTTTACGGCGAGCGGGGGGCGCTGGAGGCCATAGCCACCGGCTACGATTGCCTGCAGATCGCCTACAGCGTTCTCGACCGGCGCCCTGAAGACCGCGTCCTGAAAGAGGCTGCCGCGCAGGATGTGGGCATCGTGGTGCGCTCCGTGCTGCTCAAGGGCGCGCTCACGCACCGCTATCGCGATCTGCCCGATTCCATGGCCTCGCTCAAGCGTGCCGTGGAAACGATGAACGGCATGGCTTCGAACGAAGTGGCGAGTTTGCCCGAGCTTGCGTATCGTTACGTGCTGGCCCACCCGGCCGTACATACGACGCTGGTGGGGACCGCACGCGTGGAGGAGATGGAAGCCGCCGTCGGCTACGCTACCCGGGGAGCGCTCAGCGGCGATCTGGTCAGCCGTATTCACTCCGTCCGAGTGGACGACGAGCGCTGGTTGAATCCCGGCAACTGGCCCATATAGGAGACCGTCTTGCGCTACCACCAGGCCATCCTCGTCAGTTGCGAAGTCCCTTGGGACGAGAAAGAGCGGTTGCTCGAAGACGTTTTCCGCGCTGAGGTGCGCCATGTGCTGGCCCTGGGCTTCCGCGACCTCTATGTGTTCGGGACCGCCGGCGAAGGCTACGCGGTCGACGCCGCGCGATACCGCGACGTCCTCGCGCTGTTCCGTGAGGAGACGCGCGGCGACGGCGTATTCCCCCAGGTGGGCGCCATCGGCCTGTCCACGGCGGTCATCCTCGAAAGACTCACGCTGGCTTACGACGCAGGCTTTCGGATGTTTCAGATTTCCCTGCCCTCGTGGGGCGCGTTGAATGACAGCGAGGTGCTGCGGTTTTTCCGCGACGTGTGCGGCACCTTCCCGGATGCGCGCTTTCTCCACTACAACCTAGGCCGCACGAAACGCGTGCTGGCTCCAGCCGACTACCGCCGTATCGCGGGCGAAGTGCCGAACCTCGCCGCTACGAAGAACACCGGCCTCACCATCCGCGAGACCAGCGAATTGCTGAGACTGGCCCCGGAGATGCAGCATTTCCTGAGCGAGTACATGTATCCGGCCGGCTGTATGCAGGGCGAGTGTTCCATGTTGAGTTCCCTCGGTCCCATGATGCCGGCGAAGACGAAGGAGTTGTTCGAATACGGGCGGACGGGGCAGGTGGAGAAACTCTTCCGCCTGCACGCTGAATACGTCCGTGTGGCCGAAGCGGTCCTGGCGCCCATGCGGCGACGTCCCATGATGGATGGCGCTTACGACAAGGTCCTCAAGCGCTTGGGCGGCGTCCCCATGCCTCTGAGGCTGCTCTCGCCATACGACTGTTTCTCAGAGGAAGTCTACGAGGAATGCCGCCGGATCCTCGACGCGCACCCTGGCTGGGCGGATTAACCCGACTATGAATCCTGCGGCCACGCCCACCATGGACGGTCTCAACGGCCGTGTCTTTCTATTCACATACATGATGCTCTACCTGGCCGCGCCCGTCGTGTACGTGGGGGTGGTGCAGGCGGCCTTGTGCGACAAACTCGGCGCCAGCGCCACAGTGGCGAATATGCCGCTTGCGGCGTATCAACTGGGACAGTTTTCACCACTGCTCGCTACCTGGCTGATACCGCATCGCCTGGAAAGGACCGTCCTGGTGTGGACAGCGAGCGTGGCCGCGCTTCTCCAGGGGATGGTAGTGGCCGTATTGATGATTCCCTTCCCGGCGAGCGTCCGCATCGGCGTCGTCACCATGCAGGGCCTACTGCTCGGCCTGGTGTGGAGCGTCGGCATGCTGTATCTGTATCAATGCCTGAATCGCGGGACCAGCCTGGAGGGCCGGGCGCGCGCATTGAAGTTGACTTACTCCATGGGGCCGCTTGCGGCGGTGGCAGGCTCTCTCGCTGCGCAATACGTCCTGAATCCCGGCTTCCGATGGCTGCCCTTCCCTTACGACTTCGCGGGCATTTACGCATTCGGCTTTCTAGCGACGGTGGTCGTCGCCGTGTTGAGCACGCGATACGACCTGCTGCCCGTGGCCGACGAGCCGCGCCCGCCGATCCGGCGGTTTCTCTCCGGGCTATTCGCCGAATATCTGTCAAATCGCACTCTCTGGCTGCTGTGGCTGGCGTTCCTGCTGTGGAGTTGCACGCTGGGATCGGTGGCCAATGTTTCGCTTTACACGCGGGAAGCCATGGGACGCGATCCCAAAGACTTCTCCGGGCTCATCATGGCGATTCGCTTCAGCGCCAAGGCCCTGGCAGGGTACGGGCTGGGCTGGCTGGCCCTGCGCTACGGGTTGCGCACGGCATCGCAGGCGACGTCAGGCCTGTTCGCCGCAGGGATGCTGTGGGCTTGGCTTGTGCCCGGCACGGCCTTTCTGGGGGCATTCGGATGGCTGGGCGGCGGTGAACTCGGGGGCGTTTACTTCCCGAACTACGCGCTTGCGCTCACGTCGCTTGCCTCCGGCCCGCGGGTACTGGCCGCGCTGATGCTCGCCACTCCCGTCTCGGGATTCGCACCCGTAATGCACGGATGGCTGACGGATCACTTTGGCTTCGCCGCCAGCTTTGCCTTCGGCTTGGCTACGGCACTCGCCGCCGCGGCTTGCGTGCGGAAACGCTGAAAAGGGGTCCTCAGAGTCCAAGGCGTGCCCACCGGATGTCCATCGCATCCGGTGCGCCGGCGTAATACACCACCATCACATCCCCATCGGGAAGCCCTTCGGCGAATGGCAGGCCGTAGCTCCACGTCTGCATATCGGCGAGCGCTTCGGCCGTCGAGCCTACGGCCGCGGGTGCCGCGGAGACCTCGTGGATTACGACTTCAGACCCCGCTTCGAACGCGCCCTGGATTGATTTGGCCAATCTCGCGCGGATGGAACGCGAGCCAAAGCGATCCACCCAGACCAGCACCACTCGTCCGTCAGTCAGGATGGCGGGGCGCGACGGCTGGTCGGCGATACCCAGGTCTTCGGGATCGCTCCAACTGGCGCCTTCGTCAACGCTGATGCGGCGGTGGATGTTGCGGTAGGACTGCGTTTGGCGATCGTAGGTCCAACTGAAGCTCACGATGCGCCCGTCCGGTGCCACCGCGGTGCGCTGATCCCAATTGAAAATCCGCGCCGAGGGGTCGCGGCAGACCAGGCTCGGCTCCGACCACGTTGCCCCACCGTCGTCCGAGAACACGTACACCACTTTCTGCCGCCATGTGGAGCGGTCGAGGTAGGGCTTGTTGCTTTCAATGCTGATGGCCAGGCGTCCGCTTGCCATGCGCAGCACGGGATTGGTGAGGCTGGGCGGGCCCACATCAGCCGTCATGGGTACCGCACGCCAATCAGACCACGCAGCGCCGTCATCGAACGAATCCGCCAGCACGATTTTCATCGGCAGGCAGCCCTCCGTCTCCGGGTTGAACAGCGGCATGCCGGGAAACGCCTGGCGGTCGATCCACAACCCGCAGGCGAGGAGGCGCCCGCCGCCCAGCGGCGTCAAGTAAACGACGCGCAGCGAACCCTCCCGGCCTTCGACGATGCGCGAAAAAGGACGGCAAGGTGCGGACCACGTCCGGCCGTCATCGGAAGAGCGCCGAAGCTCAACTGTTTCGTCGGCGCAGTCTTTGTCCGAGCCTGTACGGTAAGTCGCCAGCAGTTGATCATTTGAGACAACCGCCAGCGCGGGAAAGGTGCAAACGGCCCGAGCCGTGCCCGGCTCGGCGGCATTCAGGACGCCGCGTTCTAAGACGCGCAAGCAGCCGCCTTCAGCGCCCCGCGGAGGGCTTCCAGCGTCTGGTCGATGTCAGCTTCGGTGTGCGCCGCCGAGATCGAGCATTGTTTAGTTGGCGTCGGGAAGTAGTACACGCCGCGCTCGATCATTTCCTGCCTCAAGCGGGTGTCGAGGGCGAAGTCGTGGTGCGACGCGAGATCGTGCCAATCCACCGGCGCGTGATCCATGAAATACAGGCAGTACGCGGAACCCTGCCGCACCAGCTTCGTCGCGAGGCCCATTTCACTCGTGATGGCATTGATGCCGGCTTCCATGCGCGCGCCGAGCTTCTCGACATGGCGATACACCGCGCCGCCATCTTCGAGCAGCCGCTCGATAGTGGCGATGGAAGCCGCGGTCGGCACCGGATGCGCGTTGTAGGTCCCGGCGAGCAGCACACGCTTGGCGGCATCCGGATGGACGAAGTAATCCATCAGAGCCTTCTTGCCGCCGAGGGCCGCGATGGGGTAGCCGTTGGCGATGGCCTTGCCGTATACGGCCAGGTCCGGACGCACGCCCGAGATCTGAGCGTATCCGCCGAGCGCGTGACGGAAGCCGGTTTTCACTTCATCGAAGATGAGCACGAATCCGAACTCGTCGGCGAGCTTGCGCAGTCCGGCGAGGTAACCTGGCTTCGGGTGTACCAGTCCGATGTTCTGCAGGATCGGCTCGGTGATGAGGCAGGCGACCGGATAGCGTTCGCAAACCCAGCGCACCGAATCCAGGTCGTTAAAGTTGATCGGGTGCACCAGCGGCTTGTGCGAATCCGGGATGCCGGCGCTAATGGGAAGAAACGGGTACTCGCCGGGCGAAACGCGCGGGCCCAGGACGTTCAGCGGCGTCATCAAGTTACACGCCACATCGTTGTGCCAGCCGTTGTAGCCGCCTTGCATCACAATGATGTGGTCGCGCCCGGTCGCACCACGAGCCAAGCGGATCGCCTGCGAGGTGGCTTCGCTACCGCTGTTCAGGAACTGGACGGCCTCAATCCACGGGATGTTCGTGCAGACCAGTTCCGCCAGGCGGCCTTCGGGCCCGGTGGTGCCCGTACCGTACAGGCTCCAGCCTTCGGCCAGCGCCTTGGAGACGGCCCCGTTCACATAGGGATCGTTGTGCCCCAGGAAGTGCGGCGCGAAACCGGCATGGTAGTCGATAAACCGGTCTCCATCGGCGTCGTATAGGTAAGCGCCCTGCGCGCGCACGAACGCGATCTCGGGCTGCGTCGCGCGATTGACCGATACGACGCCTCCCGTGATGTACTTTCGGTTCTTCTCAAAAATGATTGCGGACTTCGGATAGGTTTTCACGGTCAA
>JAJFUV010000155.1 GCA_021372245.1 Terriglobales bacterium | reverse complement strand
ATGCTCGAAGGTGCGCCGCGTCACGTCGTGATCGAGGAAGCCCGCGACGATTCCCTCGCTGCGCTCCAGGTCGTGGATGGTCTCGAATAGTGGGGTGACGGGGATCTCCGCCGCGAGGCCACCAGGCACTTCCACAAGCAGGCCGGCTTCCCGCATGAGAAGGTAGACGGCCAGCAGGTCCGCCACGCCGCGCGTCTGGCTCACGATAAGCGGCCCGACTCCTTCGGCCGAGTACCTGTCCAGGTGCGCGCGCAGGGCGCGGAACAACTCCACCGCATGCCCAGCTTCATTCGTGAGTTGCATGTGCGGGCCAGTGAACGGGCGCGGGGTCTGAAGTTCGCGGTTGAGAAAGGCGAGCCGTTCTTCCTCGCTCCATTCGGAATAGTTCCAGCGCGGGAACGCCGCGGCGCGCAGCAACCCTTCCACCGCCCGGTCGTGGTAGGCGCTGTTCTGGCGGATATCCAGAGTGGCCAAGTGGAAGCCGAACACGCGCACCTGCGCTGCCAGCGGGCGCACGTCCATGTCGGCGACCTCTCTGGCGCCCGCCTCGCGCAAGGACTTTTCGAGCACTTCGAGGTCTTCGAGCAATTCGCCTGGCGAGCGGTATCCGCCGGGAGCGCCCGCGCCGCCGTTCACCCGCTCCAGTCGCGCACGCATGAGGTTCACCAACTGCCGCCAGGGCTCGCCCGTATTACGGGCCAGGGCGTCGCGGCCGGCCTCACCGAGGTTGCCGGACATCTCGTTCAGGCGCCTCGTCAGATCCGGCACTCCGCCGTTCTCCGGTTCGGCAAGGCTCAGGCGGGCGCCCAACCGCTTCAGGCGATCCTCGATGCTATCGAGTGCGCCCTGGCGCAGGCGGCGCAAGCCGCGGCTGGTCACTTCACTGGTGACGAAAGGATGACCGTCGCGGTCCCCTCCCACCCAGCTTCCGAAGCGCAACTGCGGCAACCGCGGCGGCGCACTGTGAAACGTCGTCCGCCAGATGTGTTGAAACCGCTGGTCGAGCAATTCGACAACGCTTGGAAACACGTGCTCCAGGTAATAAAGCGTGTTGCGGAACTCGCTTGTAACGTCCGGCCGTTCCAGGATGATCTCGCCGGTGCGCCACAGGCGCTCGAGCGCAGCCTTCAACCGGTGCTCGTAGATGGAGATTTCGACGTCGGTGAAGTGCCGCGAGTCGCGCTCGACCAGCATCAGGTAGATGGTGCGGTGGTGCTCCAGCACGGTGGCGCGCTTGGCCTCGGTGGGATGCGCAGTCAGCACCGGTTCCACGGAGACCTGTTCCAGCACGCGGCGCACGGCCGCTTCATCGAAGCCTCGCTCGACGAGGTCGCCGAGATTATAGAGCCACAGCCCGCGCTCCCCTTCCCTGCGACGGGGATCCTCAGCGCGCCGGCGGTACTGGTTGGCCGTATTCTCTTCGACAATGTTGAGGAGTTGGAACGCGATGCTGAGCGCCTGGCAGTGCCGCGCCGACAGCGGTCCCGCGCCTCCGGCCTCCTCGCGGAAGCAGGCCCCCAGAAAGTCCGCGAGTTCGCCATCGCCGTCGCCGCGCAGAGTTTCACAAAACTGCCCGCGCAGGTACTCGAAATCGGCGGCCCACTTCGCAAAGCCTTCCTGCCTGGATTCGTGTCCGTCCACGCTCACTGGGCTCCTCTGTCTTGAGTTTGCGCCGGCGGAGCCACGAACCGCGTGACTTCCTGCACGGTGCGGCCGTGGCCGGCCACGTTCAACCGTATGTCTACGTCCGAGGAGCGGCGCGCGTAACTGATGCCACCGGAGATGAGATGTTCGTGGTCGAGCGCGATGTTGGTCGTGTCGCCGCCGTCGACGATTACGAGCATCCCGCTCCGCGCCTGGCGCACCGGCGCCGCGGAGCCGTCCCACTCGATGCGCAACTGCGTGCCCTGGTCGAACGCCCTGAGCGACATCGTCTGCGGCGCACGTTGTGCCAGCCAGAACGGGCGGACGGCCAGCCCCAGGAAGAAGGCTGCCACGCAAAGCAGAGCCGCGACGGTCCAAAGCGTCACGCGGCTGCGCCTTGGCTCCAGCCGTTCGAGAAACGCGCCGAGTTTTTCCGGATCGGTCCTCGATACTTCCCCGGACGGTTCCAGGATCCGCGGCGGAAGCCCGCGGGTAGGTTCGACACCCGGCGTCCGGCCCGGCATGGGAATCGGCGATTTGGGCTGGGAGGATGGCTCGGGAGGCGAAGCGGCCGGGGCCGCAGGCACGACGACGACGGGCCCCCGGGCGTCCGGGGGCAGGACCTCAAACTCCTGGTAGCTCGACTCCACGCGTATCGAACCGTCCGCCTCACGCAAGAAGAAACCGGCTGTGACTGGCCCGAACTTCTCCGGGTGCAGTACGAGGGCGACCTGCCAGGGATGGGGGAAGAACCTGTTGTGAATTTTCAGGTCTTCTTCAGACAAATTGATGCCGTTCCGGGTGTGGGAGTGATACCAGCCCACGGGCGCCAGCCCAGGGACAGGTCCGGGCGCGGCGAGTTGGCGCTCCATCGCGGCAACGTCGTTATCCGAGAGCGTAAAAGACGGCCCGTGAGCGTGCTCGCATTCGATGGGACGCTGAGCTTCAATCCGCAGCAGCCGGCCCGAGCGCGTTCCGTACAAAACGCCGCCCAATTCGATGCCGCCCCGGCTAAGCCGGTGCAAACCTTCCACTACGAGCACCCGGATGTCATCCAGCACCACGCACGAATACTCGATTGCAGGCGAACCTTCCCCCGCGCTCCAGCGACCGTATTCGGATGGGGCAGCGTCCGGCATATCCGCAGATGCGCACCTAACATGCTAGTGTAGTGCGCCGCGGAGCGCGAGTAGTGGTGGCCATCATGGCCGGTGAGTACTTCCGGATCAACTCGAACCTTGAGAGCCGCGATTAAGCGGAGCGGCTTTAGAGGTTGTTTCATAGTCGCCAAGCTCAGATACTCATTTCAGCGATGCGCAGCCGGAGTAAGGTGGACTGGGCACTTGGACGTTGAGTGTCCGCCTCCTAATCGCTGACCAACGGACGCAGTTCTTGGCGTGACCTCACTGCACTAGGCCGATTAGGGAAAGGCAGACCATTTGACGTATCCGCCAAGGCCTGTGGGGGCCTGCGGGTCGGGAACGAATTCCACGCGCCATCCCTTAGCGGACAGGGGGATTCCGTCTCCTCTGTCTTTTGTCGAGTGTTCCAGCGTATAGGCGCTGAGCGAGTTTAGCACGCCACGAACAGTGGTATTCTCGAGATGAATCGAAACCTCCGGCGGAATCACGTCTCCTCCAAGGATGGAACCCGGGCTCCCGGGTAGTGCTTTGCCAGTGCGTCTAGCCCACTCGGTCGCTTTGTTATACAAGTACTTACCTAGATCCGGAACAAATTCGGGGAACCGGATGAACAGGTTCGAAAACCATTGCTTCGTCTGGAGGTCTAGATGGTCGATGCGCAACTCCAGCAATTCCCGCAACACCGGCGGCTCATTCACCGGACGGACTTCAATCACACCCGGCTGATTCTCCGCGTACGTGTACCGTGGGTCCAGCGAACACATTGCCACCAACACCTGCTCCACGTTAACGTCTTCTAAGCTGAAGCTTAGATTGGCCGCTTTGCTATCGGCTGGCTTCGCCGCCACCTCCAAACCAATCACGAACCGCCCCTCCGCGCGGCGCACCAGCTCCCGAAGGACAACCTCGAAAGGTTGGCCGACAACCCCCAGTTGCGGTATTCTCGCGTCCAGCGCCCGGGGGCGCGCGCCGTGCTCACCTGCAGCATATAAGCAGGTTGCGATCAACAGATATCCGAACAACACACTACGTGTCATGGATGCGCCTCATCACTCCCATTATTGTCTGTCACGGTACGATGGCACCCGTGCACGTCCATATAATGTTCTTCGTGGCTACCGGGAAACCATTCGCGTTGATTGTCTGTGTGCCGGTCACCTGCTCCGATCCGCCCTGTCGGCATACTTGCGAGCAGTAGTAGAAGTCATCGCGGAGCTCTGCCGTGACCGCAGTCCCAGTAATCGTACCTGCCGGAGCATTCACGTAGCTTTCTTCAAAATGCATGTTGTAAGGAATCGTCATTCCTGCAATGTTACTGTTTGTCCGGTAGCGGACCGTTAGCAAATAGGAAGAATACGTTCGCCCAATTGGAGTGTCTTCGTAGTAGCTCTGGGTGCAATTGGAGCTGCCCTCGCCGGCCACGCAGGTGTGTGTACCGTTTGCATCGCTTTGCGAGCGAGAAAGGCTGACGGGTTTAAGCACGGTAATGGTAGTTGTCGCAGGTTTGCTCGGTTCACCATTGAAAGTATATACTACTTGAATTGGCACGTCACCAACTGATGTACTGTACTGATCCGGCTGTGAAGTTACGGTGACAGTGGGGGAGTTCGCGTTGGACAACGTGACTTTCTGGCTAGAAGTAGTCCAAGTAAAGTTTCCACCTGAAGGTGAGCCGGCCGCGGTTATGGTGACAAAGGTGCTCGCTGGTGCGTCCGCCCCTGAAGCGTGCGCCAAGATTGAGTTTGGACCCGCATTGACGCTGACACTCGGAATTGTCTTTTCAGTATTGGATGACCCCTCCTCTATCTGCTCTCCCGTACGATAAACAATGCAGCCCGCCGGCCACCACACCGCAGTGGTGATGTATGGTGGTGGGTACGTCTCCCCGACGGCGACTAGGCTGTACCCGTCGCTATCATAGTAATAGGAGCACCACATGTCGCAGTCTGGATCAATGTCGACATATCGGAAGTAGACCTTAAGTTTATGATTCCCGTGCGCCAAGTACGTCTGTCCAGCTATGGCGGTGGCCTGCGTGCCCACGCTAACTGGCCCCGTACTCATGAAACCTAAACCAGTGTCACTCAAAAAGCCGCGCCCGCTCGTTTCAAACAGATAACCCTGCACCTGCAGGTCGTAATAATAACTCGAGGAGTAGTCAAGATCGGTCCAGTAGTCGGCTATCACCTGGTTCGTGCTATCGTCGTAGTACAGTTCGGACCAGCCCGTCATCTCCGCCAACCCTGGATGAGGCAGGCAGATCATAGAGCATAGAATGGCGATTGTTAGGTACAGAGTGTTGTATCTCATCGAAGTGCCCTCCCTGGTGATCATCTCCACGTCACCGTACTGAGCTATTGTTGGGGTGTACGATCGATCCAGAAAGTCTTTGGGACCGCAACACTTTCACGACCGAGTCTAACGAGAACACTTGGATTCTCGGGGCGACATTGGCAGCTAGGAATTGCTCCAAGCGGGCGAACTCCTGGTCGCCGAACGCCTGCCGCAACCGTTCCCGCGCCCGGAGAACGATCTCCTCCTTACCCTTCTGCAACTCCAACAGTTCGACAGGCGGCGGGGGCAGTTGCTCGCCCACCACCAGGCGGCCACCGGGATACTTAGCCCTGCTGGCAAGAATGATTTCACGCGCCCTGGTGTTCTGACGCTGCAGTTCGCTCTCACATTGCACGGCAACTGCCTCTAATTGATCCGCTTGGACTTGGCTCAGTTGCGCGCGGTCCCGATAGATCGAGCGCAGCCTTGTAGTCCCGTTTCCTTGGCGTGCCAGTTCCTCGGCTTTAGCCTTTAGCGTCACTACGCTGGCGAAGAAATGCTTGTAGATGTGAAAGGGTGTAACCGCCGCATTCTGACTCTGCGGGTTGGCACGACCATTCTCAGCCGCCGCTCTCCCGGCCGCGGAAATGGCGAATAATGCCGCATACAGCAAGCAACGCTTTCCGGTCATCGTGTCCTCCGTTTCGTGAGATTTCGATTTATCCCAATCGTCGCTAGGTCCGGCGTGGGCTCAGCGCAACAGCATGTCTTGCTCCGCCGTCGCTGCAATGTCGGGATCGGCGACAGTGAACAACTTCAGCAGGAAGTACGGTTGCTGAGAAGAGGAGTCCCCGCTCTTCATCCAGCGCCTGAGGTCGTTCGCAAACCGCTTCGCCGCGTCTTCGTAGGCGCGTGTGGCGCTCGATCGAGCCTCGCCTGCACGCATCAGTTTGCAAGAGCCTTTGAGGAGGTTGAGACTGCGAAGCCGTGTCTCCATCTGGTCGTCGAACGACGTTTGCAGGCGAAGCCCAGCCTCGATCGATAGATCTCCCTTGCCTTGGGCAGCCAGCGTCTCTTGCATGCGCAGCAGAGCAATGCCTCGGTCGGATTGAGGGGCTTGCTCGATCGTTAACACCTTGTTGAATGCCGCCACTGCGTCATCGAGGCGCCCTTCCGCCGCAAAGAGGTTGCCAAGATCCAGCAATTGTCGCGCCGGGAAAGGAGTTCTCTTCTCGCTTAGCACTTGCTGGAGGGTTGAGGACGGACCTGTACCTTTCGTCTTGGCGGCGCCGCTACGGCGATTGACGGTGCTGACGAGGAGCCGGACGCTGGCCTGGCGGCTTGGATCGCTGTCGGATGAAATCCGTTGAATTCGCCATGCAGTCTCGACCGCGTCGCCCGGCGCTTTGCCCTCGTCTTGCAATTGCTGAATGCGCAGTAGGGCGTGTGATTGTTCTCCTGCCGTCGTGCCTGCCGCATCGACCACCTGCCGATAGGCCGCCACTGCCTCTTCGTATTTGCCTATGCGAGCCAACAGTTGCCCAAGTTCGGAAGTCAACCGTCCATTGAAGCCGCCTGACTTTACAAGGAAAGCACGGTAAACCTGAACCGCCGCAAGGTCGCCGTGAAGGGAACTTTCACACTCGGCTAGCCCCGACACGCCGACCTCATGGGCGTCTGGGCTATCCATACTCGCCAGCCTTTCGTACTGCGCCACCGCGGCTCCGACGTCGCCCATGCGCCGGTAAGCGGTAGCCAGCCTCTCTCGCGCCCAGATAAGCACCGACTGCGCCCCTTCTCTTTCGATTATTTCGTTGAGAATCGGCACGCTTGCATCCCAGTCCCCGCCTGCCTGTCTGACCCCGGCCAGAATGGGTAGCATCCATGGTTCTCGAGGCAATGCTTCCAGCGAGGATACGGCTCTAAGTGTGTCGCCTCTGGCCGTGTTACCAAGGGCGGCAAGGACTGTGTTTCTCCGGTTGGCTGTAGGTGGTTCGAGAAGCCGCGGTTGCCCAGGCCCTGCCACATCGGTGAAGCGGATTTTCTTGTAGAACTCGTTCGAACGGGAACTGGTATTGTAAGGATCATTTGACCAACTCACCGAACGGGCAAAAGAAGGCCCTCCATCACTGTCGAATACCCGCACGTTCATCTTCAGGTAGTCGGGCCGCATTCCGGGCACCCATTGCATGATTTCCACCGGAATGCCGACCTCCACGGTGTATCCACCCGACTGCCTTCTCAGCGCGGCCTTAGCGCCTAAGGCTCGCCAAAGTCGTGGAAACTGCAGCAGTCCGGGACTCACCGTCCTGTCATTCATCGGCACACCACCTTCGATGAGCGTCCCGCCCCGCTGGTCGGCCGACACAATGATTTGTCCATCACTCCCCTGATACTTCTGGTCGACAAGATGGCGAAGCGAGATGCCGCCGTAAAATGATATTCCTACCGCATCGTCGCGCCACGCGCGGCCAAACCCCTGCCGTCCGAAGACGGGGTGGTCGTCTCTCACCGTCACGCCAACGTAGACATAATCTGAATCCGCAAAGCACTGCACGTAAGCCGATGTCTGGCCGGAGGTGCGGCCGTCGGACGACACGATATTTGTTGTCACATACTCAATCGCAGCAGATGTGACGCCAATGGCGGTCCAGTCCGACAGGTCGCCGTCGATCTCGATACCTGCCGTTCCCGGAACCCAAACCGTCGTATATGTCCCCGGGATGCTGTTCTCGCTCACTCCTGCCGACTGCCCTGCGCTCAAAACTGCACTGATCACGGCGCACAAAGCAACAATTCTCAGGATCCGCATAGATCTCCTTCCCGGCCTACGATCGCTATGAACTATCGAACTTACTCTTCGAGATTTAGCAGTCTCTTGACTTTCACGAATCGCTTACCGGCACTGGACGAGGTTTGTTGATGACAGAATCTTAATCCCCTCTTTTGGTTTTGTCAACACTTTATTTCGCAGATACACACAAAGGCGTACCGCTTTTGTGCAACTGGATATCAGTTCAGAGCTTAATACGGACACCGCACTCATCACTTCAAGGCGGTAATTTGACAATCGTAGATGGATTTAATACCGGAGCATGAATCCATGAAACAAAACTGCTACACGAAAGGCGTAATTCCAGTAGTGGACCTTTGGATGGTTGAACTTGCGGCCCATGGTGATTTCCGTGGGAGAGATCCAGCCTGACGCACGAGTGGCCTATATTCTTCGAGTGAAAAGGGCGTTCGGCTCCGATACGTTGAGCAGGGAAGAGGGAATTACCGAGCAGGCCAGAGTTCGCCGGAGTCTGAAGGGCTCCCTCAGCCGTCAAGTTAAGACAAATCGTGCGCACTGAAGCCTCACCGGCCCTCTTGCCGAGCGACCCTCACCACTACCTCGTTCGCAGGAATAAGCAGAGAAACAAATCCCTTGTTAGGAAGCCGCCCAGCGGCACAGACACTCTCGGAAGACGGCATTGAAGCAAAAGGCCTTACCACCGCTTGCTTCGCGTGGCTTAGTACGCCCCTACACTTTAGTGCAACGCTTCAGAACCGCGACTGAAGGGAGCGTTTGTTTGAACCGCCGAAACAGTTGCCCCGGAAGCATCCCTAGAGGATGATAGAGAGAGGTATGGGAGCTTCTCACTCTGGGTTCGAGAGGTCGCTCTGTACGCTGGCGAACGCCTATCGACTGGCCGTGGACTCGATTCGCGCCCGCAAGCTGCGAAGTTTCCTGACTCTGCTGGGAATCATTATCGGCGTGGGCAGCGTGGTGATGGTGGGCGCGGCCATCGAAGGCCTGGGCTTGTACGCCGAACAAAGCACGTCGAAGATCTTCGGCAGCGAGAGCTACCTGGTCGCGCAGGTCGGCACGGCCGGCAATATGCGCGAGTATCTCCAAAAACTCCGCCGGAATAAGCGGCTGAGAGCCGAGGATTATCAGTATTTGCAGGCGTTGACCGGCGACCGGATCCTGTACAGTCCGTACCGGCAACGCCCGGAAGAAGTTCGCCAGGCCGGACTGAAGTATGAAGACGCCGTGGTGCTGGGCGCGGGCGCCAATCTTCCGGAAATTCGAGATGTCACGCTCGTGGACGGGCGCTTCTTTACGCCGGAGGAGGAGCGCACGCGGCAGGCGGTATGCGTGATTGGGTACGACGCACGCACGGCGCTGTTCCCGGCCTCCTCGGCGGTGGGGCGCACAATCAAGATCCGCGGCATCGACTTTCTGGTGTTGGGCGAGCAAGAGAAGCTGGGATCGGCCTTCGGGCGAAGCCAGGATAACCAGATCTACATCCCCTACACTGTGTTCACACGCATGTTCGGCACCGGCCAGTCCATCGCCGTGTTCGCGCGGCCACGGCCGGAAGCCGGCATGAAGATGGACGAGGCGATCGACATCACGCGCGTGGCCCTGCGCGCGCGCTTCAAAACGCCTCCCAACAAGGCCGACACCTTCGAAGTGGTCACACCGGACGCCGTACGGACGATGATCGATCAGATTCTGAGCATGATTTCGGCGGTAGTGGTGCCCGTGACCTGTATCTCACTGGTGGTGGGAGGCATCGTGATCATGAACATCATGCTGGTGAGCGTCACCGAGCGGACGCATGAAATCGGCGTGCGAAAGTCGCTGGGCGCACGCCGTTTCGATGTGATGCTGCAGTTCCTGCTGGAGAGCGTGCTGATGTCCATGGTGGGCGGCATCGTCGGGGTGGGTCTGGGGGCAGCCATGACGGAAGTGCTCTCGCGAGCCTTCGACATCAGCATGCGCATTACGCCGTTCTATGTGATGCTGGCAGTGCTCGTTTCGAGCGCCGTCGGCATTGCCAGCGGCTGGTATCCTGCCTCGCGGGCTTCAAAACTCGATCCCGTGGCGGCCCTGAGGGCGGAGTGAGTCATGCGGCTGACCTTCGGCGAAAACGTGCGGATGGCGACCTCGGCGGTGTGGACGCACAGGTTCCGTTCCCTGCTCACGGTGTTGGGGATCGTCATCGGCATCACCACTGTAGTCACGGTGGCGAGCCTGCTCACGGGATTGCGCAAGGGCATCGTGACCTTCTTCGAGGAACTGGGGCCGAACAACGTCTTTGTCGCGAAAACAAGCGGCGATCCTAATGCCCCCCGCGTCCCGCCCAAGGAACAGCGCCGCAAGCCGATCGAGCCCGAGTACGCCACGATCATTCAGCGTCTCTGCCCCTCGGTCGAAGAGGCCGGGATCACCCTCTACATCCCGACCACCGTGGAGCGGAGTTCGATGGTGATACGCGTCTCTGGTTACGAGACCGACAACTTCTTCTTCGCGGGATCCACAGCCAACATGACGGCCATCTCCCCGCGCGAGATGCGCATGGGACGTGTATACACCGCCGAGGAGGAGCGCCGCGGGGCGCGCGTGGCCGTCATCGGTGCCAACATCGCCGAAGCGCTGTTCCCCGATGGCCGGGCGCTGGAGCGCGCCATTCTAGTGGACGGCGCCGAGTACAGAGTGATCGGAGTGTTCGAAAAGGCCAAGGGCGGCTTTTTCGGAGAAAACGGGCTGGACCGCCAGGTCAACATCCCCCTCTCAGTCGCACGTGTACGCTACCCGCAGCTTGACCGCTTCGTCATCACAGCCAAAGCCCGATCC
>JAJFUV010000136.1 GCA_021372245.1 Terriglobales bacterium | reverse complement strand
GCAATCGCACGATAGGAACCGGGCATATCTTCCAGCACCAGGCGCGTGATTCGCGGTTCGATGAGCGCCGCGTGCAATAGTGCTATTGCCGCCGTGCCGCGCCCGATGCCGGTGAGACCCTCGGCCGGCATTAAGCCCTTTTCATGAAGCGCCTCGACAGCGCGGAGGATGTCCCGGATCTCGAGCCCGACCACTGTGTGCCCCAGCATGAACGCCAACCACGTCGTCTTGTCCTGGCCAAACCACGACTCGGAATAGGTGGCCCATTTGGAATACAGTGCGCCGGTCCCCGAAACGTCGATCGCCAGCACGCGGTAGCCCAGCTTGCTCAACGCTTCTAGCTCTCGCGTCTCGCTGCGACCGCCCTTCTGGCTGACGTAGATTGCCAGGCGGGCACGCTGAGATTCTCCAGCCGAAGGCTTCAGCGTAGCCGGGACGCGCAAACCCTCGTCGCTGAGGAACGAGAATTGTTCGCCTTCCTCCTGCACGTCCAGCCTGACTGTGGACGGCTGGAAACGGGTCATCTTGAGCACCCGTTCGCGCATCTGTTCGCGGAGCGCGTTCAGATCCGCATCCGTGCGCAACGCCGGACGCTGTGGCACGCGGCCCGCAAACCTCCGCGCGAGTTGCGCACTCAGGCCCTCGCCTCCAAGTGACGTCGTCACCTGTCCGGTCGATGTGCAGTTCAAATCTTCCTCATACTCGGGAACGATCTCCGGTTCGCTGACAGGCGCCGGTTGCTCGCCTCGAAGCCACTGCCGCATCCAGCCGTAAATGCTCTCACGGCCTGCCTTGTAGACACCGTGCGGGCCGGGCTCGTGGAACCAACTGATCTTGTTCTCAGCCCCATAGAGCTTCCACACGGCCCTAGCCGCCTCAAAGGTCTTCCGTGCGCCTTCCAGCGGGAAGAAATCCTGGTCCGTCGAGCCAATCAGGTAGGGGATGGGCGCTGCCAGGGCCACCAGGTCACCATGGTCGAAGCCGTTCGCCAGTTGGAGCGGGAACTGTTGCTCGGCGTCCTGCGGTCCGGTCCCCTTTAGCTGGTCCTCCCAGGAGGTTACATAGCAGGAAGGCGCCGCCGCCTTAAGGCGGCCATCGAGCGCTGCCAAATAGACGGTGAGCGTTCCGCCGCCCGAGCAGCCGGTGACACCGATCCGTTCGCGATCTACTTGCGGCATTGCTGCCAGCACATCGACCGCTCGCATGCCGTCCCAGATCATCGTACGTGCCATGCTCTCGCCACCGAGCACGCAGCGTATGCCCACCATGGTGTGCTCCACTGTCGTCGAGCCGACCTTCGAATCTTCGAGGTCCCGGTCGAAAAACAGCCGCCGCTCGCCCTGCCCGATGGGGTCATAGGTGAGCACTACGAAGCCCTGTTTTGTCAGGCCGATGGCCAGCGTCTGGTAGAAGGCCCTGTTCTTTGCGGTGGTGCTGTGGCCGGTCGGCTGAAGTACTGCCGGATAGGGCCCGGAGCCGGTCTGCGGGACGTACAGGTTTCCGGTGACGTAGACCCCCGGCTGGCTCTCAAAGATGATCTTTTCCACCCGATAGGAGCCGCGGTCGAGCGTGCCGGTCTTGCGCAGGTTCAGCGGCGTCCGTTCCTCCGGCAGTCCGCCGATCATTTCGAGGAAGCGCTGACGCATCACCGCGCGACGCTGGTCCCATTCCTCTCGT
>JAJFUV010000130.1 GCA_021372245.1 Terriglobales bacterium | reverse complement strand
CTGGTACATCCAGATGCCCGCAATTATCAGCAAGAGGGCAACTGAGGCTACGCCGAACCCTTTCGCCCACGCGGTAATTCGCTGGACTTTCGTTATGAGCCGCCTCTGCTCTTTCTCTTGTTCCTGTGCCACAGGATCCAGAAAGAGCTGGTCCTCCTCAAGCACTCCGGTGAAATTTTTCCAGATCAGCAGGCCGATGAACACGACCGTGATTCCCGCCCAGATGATCAAGAGCAGGATGAGGTTAGGAGAAGCGCCAGTCATGGACTTCCTCCTGGTGTTGCGTTTCTTCGCTTCCATCCTGTATCGAACCGGTGCGCAAGTCAAGGGGTGATAGCATCCAGAGCCATGAGTACAATTGGGTTGGTGGTCTGACGGTCCCTCACGGCATGGCCTGAGGATGGTGGAACGGGGGCCAGCCTACAGGTCCCGCAACCTCCTTTGGAACAGATTGCGTCTGTTTACGTCTAAGTGAGCATTGGAGATTTGTAATGGGAGCTAGGTCGCCCGTCACAGTACCGCGTCTAATTGCCTTTGTCCTCACATTCGGCTTCCTTTTATGTAGTCTTGACGGATGCAAACGCGAGCGGCCGGCTCCGTCGCCAGCGAGCCTGCATGCAGATGCGACTCCAGCGCCAACCGGTCGGGAGTCTCGCCGGATTGTCCGGGCGACCGGGAAAGTGGAGGCGGTCAAGGTGTTCTCGGTGCAGGTTCCGAGAATTGCCGGTAGTAGCGGCCGCATCACTCTCACTCGCATCGTCACGAACGGAACTCGCGTTGGCGTCGACGACCAACTCGCCGAGTTTGACCGGACCGGTGAACTGGACGCCGCACGCGAAGCAAAAGCGAAATACCAGGACCTCGTTCACCAGGTCGAGCAGCGGCGCGCTGAGAACAACAGCACCGCCCGGCAGCGTATAGCCGACATCCAGCAGGCCCAGGCGGACCTGGACAAGGCGCAATTGAAGCTCAAGATTGCCGAGACACTCAGCGAGATCGATCGTCTCAAAAATGAAGTCCGACTTAAGGACGCCACGGAGCGTGTCGCGAGCCTGAAGAAGGCCGATGCGCTTCGAGCAGAGGCAGAGATGGCCTCTTTGCGTGTTCTGGAACTCCAACGGGATCGCGAGAAGCTCCGATGGGAACGAGCGCAGGCGAACGCCGAACGGCTTCTGGTGCGGGCTCCTATGGCGGGGATCGTCGCTCTCGAGTCAGTCTGGCGCACCGGGACTCTGGGTCACCCGCAGGAGGGTGACCAGCTTTGGGGTGGACAGCGGTTGCTAAGGGTCTTTGATCCGGCAGAAATGCGCGTCAGGGCCTTCGTCGACGAGCCGGATATTGTCGCGTTGGCCCCTGGATGCAGAGCTGAGGTTCGGCTCGATGCGTATCCCGGGGCTGTCCTGAGAGCACGGCTCGAATCTGCGAGTCCAGCCGCTACTGCCGCGTTGGGCACTCCGCTGAAGACGTTTGATGCTATTTTCCGGTTCGAAAGACACGATGACCACTTAATGCCGGATCTTTCAGCCGCACTCACGATCGATGTTGGCGGAACCCTGGACGCGACAGCGACCGGT
>JAJFUV010000110.1 GCA_021372245.1 Terriglobales bacterium | reverse complement strand
ATTCTGCAGCGAGAGGCTGGAATTCAGGATCACCTGGGTCCAGGTGAGATCCGTCGCCCCATCGGGGTCGCTAATGACAAAAGAAAAGGTCTGCGTTACCCCGCTGCCGCTTGCAGGCGCGACCGACTGCACCACTGGCCGCGCGCTGACCTGGAATTTCGTCAGGAAGCCGCCATAGTTGTCCGGGTTCAGCGGCTGGAATGCGTTGCTAATTGGAAAATTTCCGGAGAGCGACTGCCCCGCCACCAAGACCGCGCCTGATCCGCTCACCGCCACCGCCGATCCGCTGTCCGCCCCGCTCCCCCCCCAGATAGGTTCCGAATGTCAGAGTTCCGTCCTGCGCCAGCGCGGCCAAATACACGTCATAAAACCCAGCGTGCGTGGCCTGGAACGGCATCGCACGCGGAAAAGTGGAGGAAGCGGTGTACCCGGTGACGTACTGGGGATTCCGGCGAAGGTGAACGCTGATTCCGAAGGGAACGCGAACGGCATTCCGGGCCGAAAGCGAACGGTTTTCGGAGCGTAGCGACGCTGGCATATCGATTTTGTCGTAAGTGTTCGGCTTCGTCAAGAAAAACCTGTCCGGAGCGCAGCGGAGGCGCGGGCCCGCAAGCGGAGAAAGGGGCCCGGGGAAAGGGGCGGCAGCCCTTTTCCCCGCCTCGGCACACAGAATCCCGGCGAGCGTTAGCTCGACGGCTGCGCGCCGCTACGTTTCTTGCGCATGGAATCGCCGCGCATTTCAATGCGATGGGCGTTGTGAACCAGGCGGTCCAGGATGCCATCGGCGGCGGTCGGATCGCCGATCTGTTCGTGCCAGCGAGCCACCGGCAACTGCGACGTCAAGATCGTCGAGCGGGTCTGATAACGGTCTTCGCAGATTTCCCAGAAGTCACGGCGTTCGCTTTCGGCGAGCGGCGCCATGGCCCAGTCGTCGACCACCAGCACGTCGATGCGACTCAAGCGCGCCAGATAGTTGCGAAGGCTGCCATCCGCGCGCGCCATGGCCAGATCGCGGAATAGCGCGGCGGCGCGCAGGTAGAGCGCGGAGTGGCCGTCGCGGCAGGCCTTTTGCGCCAGGGCGCAGGCCACGAAGCTCTTGCCGACTCCGGTGGGCCCGAGTACGAAGATGTTCTCGTGATTGCCCACCCAGGCCGACTTCTGCGCCAGAGCGCGAATCACGCTCTTGTCGAGTCCCCGCGCTGCACGATAATCGATGTCCTCCACGGCGGCGCCTTTCAGCTTGGCGGCATATAGGCGGCGCGCCAGGGCCTGGTTCTCGCGCCAAGTCCATTGCTGATCCACCAGCAAGCCCAGTCGTTCCAGAAAGCTCAGTTCGCGCGCCGCCATGTCTTGCTCCTGGGCCTTCAGCGCGTCCACCATGCCGAGCAGCCGCATGGCCGTTAGTTTCTCCATCATTGGTTCCTGTAGCATGGCGCTCTCCTATTCGAAGTATTCGGACCCGCGGATGTTGTCGTGCGGCGGCGTGCAGGCCAGGGGCGGGAACGACGGCGGCGCCTGGTCGAGCGAGTTCCGCAAGATCGACTCGACGCTTTTGTAGCGGCACGCGCCGGTCAGCAGCGCGCGCTCGGAGGCGGCCTCCACACGCTGCGGCGAGTATTTGTCCGCCAAACGGATGATGCCCAGGCAGCCTCGATAACCCATCTCCGGGTGCGGCTTGTCATTCATGATCCGTTCGAACAGCCGCGCCGTATTGGGGCCGATGGTTCCGGCCCACTGCACCATGCGCGAGGGCGTCCATTCCAGGTGGACGCGGTGACTCTTGGGCCGGTGCTCGTCATTGGTGATGAGTTGCCCGCGTCCACGGCTGCGCAGGTGCGAAGCCACGCGCGCCCCCTGGTGCAGGATCTCAACCGTGGTGGGCGTGGAACGGATCTCGACCAGTTCATGCACCAGATTGTAGGGCACGCTGTAGAGGTTCGCGTCGAAGGCCACGTGATAGTCGATGTTGACGCGGGCGCGCGACCACTCGCTCAGATCGAATGGCTCCAGCGGCAGCGGCTTCAACGCCGGTTTGTCGATGGCTTCCCAAGCCGTCGCGCGCGATCCGTCCTTCTTGCGGAAGGGCCGGTGATTCAGTTTGTCCAGCAACTCGCGGATGGCCGCGTTCAACTCTTCCAGCGAGAAGAACTTGTGATGACGAAGGGCCGCCACGATCCAACGCTGAGCCACTTGCACGGCGTTTTCGACCTTGGCTTTGTCCCTGGGTTTGTACGGCCGCGCAGGCACGATGCCGAAACCGCAGTGCAGCGCGAAGTTGTAATAGGTCGGGTTCAGATCCGGGTCGTAACGATGCGCCTTGGTGACTCCTGTCCTGGCGTTGTCGGGAATTGCGAGCGCCGCAATCCCGCCGAAGTATTCGAAGGCATGAACGTGAGCGCGCAGCCAGGCTTCCATCTGCTGATCGCGCGTGGCCTCGGCCCAGGTGTAACTGCTGGCTCCGAGCGCGGCCACAAACACAGGGGCTTGCCACGCAACGCCCGTGTGCGGGTCGTATACCGGAATCGTCGATCCCGCCCAATCGACGAACATCTTTTCGCCCGCTTTGTGCTCCTGCCGCAGCACCACGTCGAGCTTCGAGCGCCATCGCTGGTACAGTTCGCAGAAACGAGAATAGCGGTAGCCCTCCGGATTCGCCTGCCGGTATTCCTCCCACAGCAACTGCAACGTGACGTGCCGGTGCTGCCGCAGTTGTTCATGAACCGAAGCGAAGTCCGGCCGTGGGCGGGCCGCCGGCCGCTCCTTCGCTGGGGCGGCCGCTCGGGGAAACAGAGCCGCTTCCAGCCGCGCCTCATCCCAGCCTTCCGGCAGCGGCCAACCGATGCCCGCCGCCTCGGCTCGCTGCAAGTACTTGCAGACCGTGCTCACCCCGATCGCGCAGCTTCGGCCGATCTGCTGGTAGCCCAGATGTAATTCGAATCGGAGGCGCATGGCCTCCCGTAGTTTCCGCATGGACACTCTCCTGGCCGGCACTCTGCTCCTTTCCTGGAAAGGTTCATTGTGCCGGTGAAATGTCCAGCGCC
>JAJFUV010000092.1 GCA_021372245.1 Terriglobales bacterium | reverse complement strand
CCGGCGCAAAACGGTCGATCTTCTTGTGTCCGATAGTGCGCGCCGCAGCCAGGGTCTTCCATTTTCCACTCACCAGGGCCTGGATCTCGTACCGGTGCACGTGCTGGCCGTAATAGAGGTCCTCCATGGTCACCACGCTGTCGAAGCTCACCGGTTGCCGGAATGTGACGGACATGCGCCCGGGGTCCATGGTCCCCTTGCTCGCCAGATTGTTCGAGTACATGCGCCGGATGGCGTCTCCGAACTCGCGCAGCCGTGCCACGTCGGCTTCCGGCATGAGACCGCGATCGTCCGGCGCCAGACCCAGCATGAGCTGCGCCCCATAGCCCACCGAGCGATGGTAGAGGTCCACAAGCGCATCCAGCGATTTAAGCTTCTGTTCGGAGTTGGGATGCCAGAACCAACCTCCCTTGCGCAGCGGCGTGTCGCACTCCTGCGGACGCCAGCGCTTCACGCCGGCTACGTCCACCACATTCCAGTTGTCCGGTTCAGTGAAGCCGTCCTCGTTGCCGCACCAGCGTATGTGGCCTTCCTTCAGGAACCCCGCGCCACTGAAAAACAAGGTGTTCGGCTGGAAATCGCGAAGCGTGCAAATGTAGCGGTCCCAATCGTAGACGTGCCCTTCGCTGCCCGCGCCGTCCACCCAGAACTCGGTCAACTCGCCGTAGCGTTGGGCGAGTTCCGCAACCTGACTCGCATAGAACTTGTCGTACGCCTTGCTGTCCCTATAAGAAGGTTCGTGGCGATCCCAGGGCGACAGGTACACGCCAAACTTCAAGCCCTGGGCTCTCGCGGCGCGCTCGACCTCGCGCACCAAATCACCCTTGCCGCCGCGCCAGGGGCTTGACGCGACACTGTACTTCGTCGCGCGTGACGGGAACAGGCAGAATCCATCGTGATGTTTCGCCACCAGGACCAGGTAGCGAGCTCCGGCGGCCTTCGCCGCCGCCACCCACTGCGCGGCGTCGAATTGCGTGGGATTGAACACGGATGGGTCGGCGGTGCCGTCGCCCCACTCCCGGTCCATGAAGCTGTTCGGTCCGAAGTGAATCAGGGCGCCGATTTCGAGATCCTGCCAGGCCACCTGCTGCGGGCTGGGCTTAACGTCGGTGAAATTCTGCGCCATCAGGGCCATGGAAAAGACGAGTGTGGCGATCAATGCGACGATTCGTGTCATGTCGATTCTCACTTGTTGTCGATCAGGAAAAACACGGCCGGTCCTAAATATCTGTCTTGGAGCGTGATGTCGATGGTTACTGCCGTGCGCGAACCAGGTGCCGGTTGAGGGATGCGGATCGCAAGCGGCGAAGCGGCCGTGGTTCCTGGGGCGACCTTCATGGTTCCACTCACTGGCCCGCTCCAGCGGACTTCCAGCGGCGCATCGAGCGGATTCGCAACGCGCAGCTCCAGCTTCTGCCCTTCGGCGCTCCACTGGCTGACGAGCGGGTACACGCTCACCAGGTGGGGATTGAAGTCGAACTGATGGCGGCCGGTAGGAGACAGTTCATCCAACGTGCGCGCGGCGTCCTCGGCCCATCTCGCGCGCAGGTCCCATTCTTCGGCGCGGAATTCGAATGGACGCTCGTGCGCGGCCAGCACCCATTCCGGTGCGATCTTCCGCATCAGGCGTGCGGACAAAGCGTGGTAGGCGGGAAAGCCCCGGTTGAAACCGCTCCAGCCGCCTGTCCCGTTGGCGAGATCCCACAATCCCAAGCCCTGGAAAGTGTCTCCGGCAAACACGGCGCGGCGGCCGTCAACGGTGGTTTCGAGAAACTCATGGAACCAGGTCTGCCCCGGCGCGTGGTAAGCGCACATGCGGTAACCGCGCCAGGTGAACTCTTCGCCGTCGGAAAGAACACGGTCAGGCTTCACGCCGTCGAAGTACGAAAAAGGATGCCAGTATGCCGTGGGGTGTTCGAGCAGGTCCGCGAGCGGCTTCTCTGTGATGATTTCGAGACCGTAGCGCGCCTTCAACTCCGGCAAGCGCAGAACGTGGTCCACGTGCAGGTGCGTGATCCAGATCTTTTCGATGCTGCGCGCGCCGATGCGTTCGAGGATGGGTTGCCACTCGGCAGGATCCAGGTTGTTGTCCACGGCGAAGCAGGCGCCCGAATCGTCGAGAAGAAAGTAGTTATTGCCGGTCAGCCAGAGATGCGGGCTGAGGCGTTCGAGAAGCTTCTTGCCTACCCGCACGGTCTCCAGGCGCTTGAGCGGTGAGGATGGTGCTAGCGGCGGCGTGCGTGTCAGAGCATAGAGGTCGAAGTTCTTCAGCTCCGCTGCGCGCCACAAGCGGCCCGCGGTGATGGCGAGCGTCTCCTCGATGCCCTGCGTTTGCGGCTCCCCGTGCGACGGCGCCAACACTGCCGCATTCAGGTCGCGCAGCTTGATGAGCGATGCCGCCGCAGCCTCGTAGCCGTGCCCGCGCCAGTGGTCCCAATCGAGCTGGTAGCCCTGCCACACCTTGCCGCGGGCGTAAATGGCGTCGCCCGAAAAGAGGACCTTCTTGCCACCGATATTGGCCAGGTAAGCCACTTGGTCGCGCGTGTGGCCCGGCGTGGCGACCACGCTTAGCGCACCCGCGGTGGTCTGGATCTTCGCGCCCGGCGCGACGTCGAAAGACGCACTGTTTTCGTCGGGCACGACGACGGAGTACACAATGGAGCCATGCGGGGCGGGGAAGAACTTGCGCCAGTAATCGGAGACCGGTTCGCCGAGAGCATGGATCGGAATTCCTCGCGCACTGGCTTTTCGAAATCCGAACCATTGATCGCGGTCGCGGTGTGTGAGATAGATTGCGTCCACATGGCGCACGCCGATGGAGCCGAGTTTGTCCAGCACATCGCCGCTTGCCAGGTCGATCAAGACCGCGCGGTCGCCCGAACGGATGACGTAGACGTTGGCCGCGTCGCGGTAGACGAAGAGGTTGTCGAGCAGCGGTTCCAGCGCCGCAAGGCTGAATAGCAGAAGCGCGAGCATGGCGGATCAGCTCCAGAGACGGTCCCAGGAGCGCTCCTTGTCCCACTGCGGCGTGGGTTCGAAGAAGCCGCCCCCGCCAACGTGCTGCTTCAAGGCCTCTTCGTTCAGCGTGATGCCGAGGCCCGGCGAGTCCGGCACCGGGATAGAGCCGCGCTGCAGTATGGGCTTCGCAACGCCGTTCACCAGGTCGCTCCACCAGGGGATATCCACGGAGTGGTTTTCCAGTACCAGAACGTTCTCCGTGGCCGCGGCACAGTGTACGTTCGCCATGCAGGCCACCGGCGATCCGGCGAAATGCATGGCCATGGCGACGCCGTACTCCTGGGCCGTGTCGCCAATTTTCTTGGTCTCCAGAATTCCGCCCGAGGTCATGAGGTCGGGGTGGATGATGTCCACCGCGTGCGCTCGACACAGTTCGGCGAAGGGTTCTTTCAGATAGATGTCCTCGCCCGTGCAGGTGGGCAGGTTCACCTGGTCGGTGATCTGCTTCCACAGCGCGGTGTACTGCCACGGCACCATGTCTTCGAGCCACGCGAGATTGTACTTTTCGAGCGCCTTGCCAAGGCGGATGGACGAGTTCACGCCGATGTGGCCGAAATGGTCGGCGGCCAGGGGGACGTCCATGCCGATCGTTTCGCGTATGCGACCCACGTATTCGGCCATGAGCGCGATGCCCTTTTCGGTGAGCTCAATGCCGGTGAAAGGATGCATGGTCATGCCGGCCTGGCTTTGCGAGTAACCGAGCGGCCGGGTGACGGCGCCCGGGATCTTCTCGACCAGGTCGATGCCCAGGTCCATTTTGAGGAATGTGAAGCCCTGCTCGATGCGCTTCTTCAGGCGCGCGGCGTAAACTGCGGGATCGTGTGACTCGGTGGTGTCGGAGTAGCAGCGGATCGTATCGCGGAACTTGCCGCCCAGCATCTGCCAGACCGGAACATTGTAGGCCTTGCCGGCGAGGTCCCACAGCGCCATCTCGACGGCGCACACGCCGCCGCCTTGCCGGCCGTGATGCCCGAACTGCTTGATCTTGCGGAAGAGCCGGTCTATGTCGCAGGGATTCTCACCGAGCAGGCGGCTCTTGAGCATGAGCGCGTACGTGGGGCTGCCACCGTCGCGGACTTCACCTAGACCCGAAATCCCCTGGTTGGTGTCGATG
Source organism: Terriglobales bacterium (assembly GCA_021372245.1). Classification (GTDB taxonomy): domain Bacteria; phylum Acidobacteriota; class Terriglobia; order Bryobacterales; family Bryobacteraceae; genus JAJFUV01. The sequence continues at coordinate 1,080 of JAJFUV010000092.1, read as the reverse complement.
CGGATGAGGATGCAGCGCATGGGCGCGCGCTCAATAACGGCGCAGCGCAGGTCGGTGATCTTCAATTGGGCAGGCTTGGACCAGGCGCGTACACCGGCCAACGCCAGGGGAAGGAACGCACGTCGAGCAATCATCGGCCCAATTGTAGCGCGAACAAAAATCTCTCAGACCTTGCTTCGCGATGTTGCGTGTTCGTGACGTCCGTGGGGCATTCGCTATACTATTGAAAAGGACTTCGTCCTCTCTAGGAGACAGGTAGGCATGTTTGATCTTTTTCGCAGCCGCGCCAAGGCTGTGCGTATAGTGCTCGGCGCTGTGCTCATGTTGGTGGCCATCTCGATGGTGGTCACGTTGATCCCGGGCTTCGGCTCATCTGGTGGCGATAAGAACGACCAAATCGTCGCCGAAGTCGGTGGAGAAGTGCTCTCCGCCCGCGACTTACAGACCAGAGTGCAGAACGCACTGCGCGGCGGCCAGATTCCACAAAACATGGTGGCCCTTCTGGTGCCCGAACTCGTCGATAGCGAGATCACGACTCGGGCCGTGGTCTATGAGGCCAAGCGCCTGGGTTTGCAGGTCTCCGAGGCGGATGTCGCCCGCGCTATCCGATCCTTCGCTCCCATGCTTTACCAGGACGGCAAGTTCGTCGGCCGTGAAGCCTATGCGGCCTATCTGGCGCAGATGAATTTCACCATCCCCGAATTCGAGAGCAACGTCGCCAACGAGATGCTCCTCACCAAGATGAAGAATCTGGTGGCGGAAGGCGTGGTGGTCACCAACGAAGAAGTCGAACGCGCTTACAAGATGAAGAACGAGGCGGCGAAGATCGAGTACGTCTCGGTGGACCCGGCCAAGTTCCGGCCCCAGGTCACCGCTTCGCCCGCCGAAATCCAGCAGTACTTCCAGGAGAACGCAGCCAATTTCAGGATCAAGGAACAGCGTGCTTTCCAGATGCTGGTGGTCGAGGAAGACAAAATTGCCGCCACGATCTCCGTGCCTGAGGCAGAGTTGCGCCGCGACTACGAAGCCAATAAAGACAGCTTCCGCACGCCCGAGCGCGTGAAGGTGCGCCACATCCTG
>JAJFUV010000088.1 GCA_021372245.1 Terriglobales bacterium | reverse complement strand
ACGGCGCAATCGTTGCAGAAAGGGCTGGCCGCCGAGAGGGCCGCCGCGACAAGACACACAAGTATTCCGAAACGAATCACACGAACTCCCGGACGGCTACACGTACTCCCAGTCGCGCAGCCACTGGTAATCGGGCGTCAGTTTGGCCCACATCTCACGGCCGGCCTGGTCCAGTTCGGCCCTCTCCTTGAGATCCAGACGGCGGCGCTCCTGAACCGCTCGCACCACGTTGTCCACTTGATATGCGCTTATGAGGCCCGGGATGGGGGCCGTGATCCGTGGATTTGAGAGGATGTAGCGGATGGCCAGACGCGCCCGCTTGTCGTCCTCTTCCCGGTGCGGATTGTTGTAAGCAGAGTCGCCGGCAAAGAGCGTGTTGTTAGCGAACGGCTTGATGCCGAGCACGCCCACGTCGTGCTGCTTCACCGCGTCAAAAACGCTGTCGTCGGGCAACTGCTTGCTGTTGGCCGTATACGGGAAGAGCACCACCTCCATAACGTCGGGATACGTCTCGATCATGGACTTGAGCCAGACGCGGTTGTGGCTGGACACGCCAGTGTGGCGCGCCAGGCCGCGGCGCTTGGCCTGCTCCATGGCCTTCATGGCGCCGCTCTCGATAGCCTGCAATTCACCTAAGTCGTCTACCATCTGTTCGGGCAGCGTGATGCGCCACAGGTCCACGTACTCGATGCCCGATTCGCGCAAACCTTCTTCAAGGCCCTTGATCAGGGCGTCGGCAGCGCGGAAGGGTCCGAAGCGCGATTCACGCACGCTCCAGGAGTAGCCGAAGTAGATCTTGTCGCGCCGTCCTTTCAGGACCTTGCTGTAGGCGAGCACTTCCGGGCCCGCGCAGGCGTCGATGTAGTTGATGCCCGACTGCAGGCAGCGCGTAATCACTTCGTCGCGGTTCTTCAGAAAGGCCGGATTGTTGACGTTGACGTTATCGGCCTTCGAGTAGCCTTCACCCGAGAAACCGCCGCCGAGCATGGTGGCGACGCGTTTCCAGTGGCCCCCCATGCACACGGCCGACACGTGCATGCCGGTCTTGCCCAGGCGGCGGTACTCCATTTTGGGGTTGTAACTCGGGATCTTGGACGGATCGTAAGCCGGGCGCGCCATAGCAGCTTTCGCAGCCATCGCGCCGCCGATGAATTCACGCCGGTTCATAATGCCCTCCAGTGCGGTGTGCTCCGCTTACGCCGGCAGGTTCCAGGCGTCGTTCCAGAATACCTTGGAGCCGGAACGGTAAGCCATGGAAGCCATCGCGCAAGCCATGGTCGAGTAATAGGCGACTTCCTCGTTCGCCACGGACTTCTGGCGCGTGCGGATGCATTCGAGCCAGTTAATCAGATTCCACTGCGCCCAGGCCTGCGGGCCGGGCCCCTTCGCGGCGGGCGCCGGGGTGTAACGCTTGTTGGGAACGAACTCCCATGCGATGTCGCGCACGTAGCGCTCCGCCATCAGTGTTCCCCCGGTGCCGCGCAGTTCCACTCCGGCCGAAGTCTTGATGTCCGGGCAGGTGAGCGATTCCGCCAGAAACGTGACGATCAGCTCCTGCGGATATTCGAGGATGAAACTCACAGTGTCCGGCGTGTCGCGGCCGTCCTTGTAAAAGTAGATCCCTCCGCCGGCCACCGCCGAGAGCGGCCTGGCGAGGTTCAGCCAGTGATGCGCGGAATCGACCACATGAATCGCGATGCCCATGATGGGGCCGCCGTCGTAGTGGTACCAGCGGTAAGGGCTGAAGTAGACCTGCGGGGTCCAGGCGATCTTGGGCCCTGGTCCCAGCCAGCGGTTCCAATCCAGGCCGTCAGGCTTCTGCTCGAAACCGGAAGGGATCTTGCGGTCCATGTAGCCGCTGTTGGAGGTGTACCAGGTGCGCGCCACGGCCACTTTCCCCATGATGCCGGTATCGATGTACGTCTTCTTGGCGTCGGCGAACTGCGGCATCGTGCGACCCTGCGTGCCTGCGGTGAAAATGCGCTTAGTCGCGCGCGCGGTTTTCACCAGCGCCATGCCTTCCTCGGGACGGTGAAAGGCAGGCTTCTCAACGTAAACGTCCTTGCCGGCATTCATCGCGTCCAGGGCGATCGGCGTGTGCCAGTGATCCGGCGTAGCGATGATGACGGCATCGATCTCTTTGTGATCGAGCACCTGGCGGTGATCGTTGTACAACTTCACAGGCACGCCCGCGATGGTGGCCGCCTGGTCGCGGCGCACGTTGTACACGTCGCACAGGGCGACCCACTCCACCTGCCCCGTCTTATTCAGTTCTTTCATCAGGTACTGGCCGCGCCCGCCGGTGCCTATCACGCCCAGGCGCAGCTTCTTTTCCTGCGCAAAAGCGTGTCCAGCGGAAGCAGCGGCAGAGGACTGCAGAAACAGGCGGCGGGAGAAAGGATCTGTCAGCAACATGGATCGGCTCCTCAAAAACAAAATCGCGTAAGAACATCCATACGCAACGCGTGGACGTCCTTGCGCGATTCTACCTTATCGGAAGCCGCTATTTCTTGGTGGCGGGCCGGGTTGGTGCCGGACGCGCGGCTGGCGCGGCAGCCGGACGGCTGGCGGCCGGGGCGGCGGTAGGAGCGTTCTTGTCGTAAAGCGCCACGATCTCGTTGGTGATGTCGATGTTATTGGAAGCGTACAGCACCGGGTTCTGAGGCGCGCCGACATCCAGGATCAGCGTGAACCCGTTGTCGCGGGCGTACTTGTCGATCACGGCCATCATCTTCTGGCCGAGTTCCTGGAGCACCTTGTTCTGTTCCTGGTCGAATTCGGTCTGGGCGTCCTCGGTGTCGCGCTGCAAGGACCGCGTCTTTGTGTCGATCTCCCGCACCAGCCCCTGCTTGGCGTCCTCGCTCATGGTGTTGGCGCCCTTACTGAGGCGCTCCTTAAGCGATCCGATCTCTCCCGAACGGGTTTCGATGCTCTTCCGCCTCGGCTCGTACTTCGCCGCCAGATCCGCGGCGGCCTTTTGACCGTCCTTGGTGCTGATGATGGCGCTCTGGATATTGATGACGCCGACCTTGCTCGGCTGAGCCTGTCCGAGTGCGGCAACCGTCGCGCCGAACGCGACCACTGGCAACCAAAGTAGCTGTTTATTCACGACTTACACTCCCTGAAGTAATTCTAGATGTTAACACACCGGATTGCCATCATGGCAGCTAGAACGTCCTGCCGATCGTAAACCGGAAGGTCTTGCGCTGTTCATAGAACGGGTATGCCGCACCCCATGTCGCAACCGAATTCAGGAAGGTCGCGTTATTGGGGAACATGCTCCGGTCGGCCACGATGGGCGTCTGCAACCAGGTCCGGACCACCTTGGGGTTGTAGGCCCAGTAAATCCGGAACGGCGCATTGACAACCGGCATCATTACCTGAAGCTCAAGACCCGTGGACATGCGCAAGTCCTGCGTACCCGGCGCGATGAGGGCTTTCCCGTCGAAACCGGCCTGCGGATAAATGCCGTTCAATTCTCCCACACGCGTCGCATTCATGGTGAGTTGCTTCGTGTTGACCACCTTATTCAAACCCGCGTCATAGAACGCAGCCAGCGTCACCGGCCCCGCGATGGGAATCCGGTACTCGAAATTCGCTATACCCTGGGTATCGCCGCCGGCGCTGATGAGCTGATAGACCGGAATGTTCTGCGTGACCGGCGACCACTGCGCCTTGCCATCCACGATGATCTTCTGCAAACGGGCAGACCCGTCGGCATTCAAGACGTTGACGGTTCCCTCGCTCGCGACAAACGCGATCGGGCTGATAGTCCAAATGTCGAACCCGCGAACGTCGTTCTCACCGCCCATGTAAAAGCGGTTGTAAGGCGGGGCCATCTTGCCGCCGTAGCCGCTCAGGTAGCGACCCAGGAATCGGAAGCCGATCACGTGCCCTTTCTTCAGGGCCGGGCGGAACGTCTTGAACTCGAAGGTCGGCTCGATCATGTTCACATTGCCGCCCAGCACGCTGCCCGCAAACGACATCGAGAAAAAGATGCTCTTGCCGCGCGAGGGCGTGATGGGGTGATCGATGGTGTTGTACGTGTAGGATGGGATGACCCGGCTGGTGCGAATGCCGGTCAACGAATTCGGGCCGCCCAAGTTCTGGAAGTTGGTGTATTCAAAATACTGCTTGGACGCCGTGGATAGCGTCCGGATGTTCGAGATGTCGAGGCCGTAGGTGAGCCCCAAGCGCGCGAACGTGCGGCGCAACGGATAGCTGGCGAACACCGTGAAACCGTGCCCGTTCTGCACGTAGTTGAGCAGGTTGTCCTTGCCGAGCGATTCATACAGCGGGATCAGGTTGCGGCCAGACAACAGCGAAACTTCGCGGCCGTAATCGAAGTTGTAACGCTGCATGTACACCGTGGCGCCGACCTGAAGGGCCTTGTCCAGGAAATACGGTTCGGTGAAGCCTAGCGTGACGTTCCGGATGCGGTCGCCAAGTTGTGTATCCAGGCTCAGGGTTTCGCCCAGGCCCAGGAAGTTGTTGGTAGCGTAATTGAAGCCGATAAAGCTGCCCGCGATGCCGCTTACGCCGCCCTGCAGGCCGATGGTGTTCTTGCCGCGCTCTTTCACCTTCAAGGTGATGTCGACGGTATTGGTGCGCGTATCGCGCTTGATGTCGGCGGCCTCATTCTCCTTCAACACTTCGAAGTAGCCGAGCTGGTTCAAACGCAGGATGCTCAAATCCCACAAGCTGGTGTTGAACATCTGACCTTCGTCAATCATCAGCTCGCGGCGAATTACCTTGTCGCGCGTCGTTGTGTTTCCCGAGAAGTCGATGCGGCGCACGAAGAACTGTTTGCCTTCGTCGACGGTGAACGTGAGATCGATCTTGTCGGAGTTCGGCAACGGCTCCGGCGACGGCTCGGGCACGAAGTCGATGTAGCCGAATTGGCCGTAAAGCTTGCGCATGTTCTCCATGCCCTTCTTGAGCTTGGCCGTGGAGAAGACATCGCCGGGCTTCATTTGGAACAACGGCATCATCAGGGTTTCGGGCGTCTTGAAGAGCTTCACCCCGACGAAGTTGACCTTGTTGAGCTTGTACTGACGGCCTTCTTCGATACCGACTTGGATATCGGCGCGCTTGCCGGGCTTGTTCATGTAGAACAGCGGGAAGCGGAACTTACCGCCGCCAATGTCCCGCACTTCCACCTTATGGTCGAGCGCACGGGCCATGAAATAGCCGCGCTCCTGGTAGTAGATGCGAATGCGCTCCTTATCCTCTTCCAGCTTGTTGATGTCGTACGCCTTGGCGAACATGTTCTCAAGCAGGATGGAATAGGGCACTCCGATGGGCCGCAGGTTCTTCATTGCGCGCCGCACGGCACGTCCGCCGAACACCTGGTTCCCAGTGAAGGAAATGTCCCCGACTTTGACTTTCGGGCCCTCGGTCACCTTGAAGACCAGCTCGATCGACGACGGCGGAATCTGCCGCAATTCCGGAATCACTACGGCGTACTGGCGGCCGCGCTCGCCAAGGAACTCCTGCAACACCGTACGGGCGCGCTGCACCTTGGCATCCTCGTACTGCGACTCAACTGTGAGCCCGACCTTGCGCTCCTTGAAACGGTCCAGGATTTCCGAAACTGTGACGGATTTGATGCCTTCGTACTTGATCGTGCGCACTACACGGCGCTCGGTCACGACGAAACGCACGACGATGCCGGAGGTTCCCGGCTCGGTTTCCAGACGCAGGTCGTCGAAGCGTCCGGTATTCCACAACGCCATGAAATCGCGCCGCAGACCTTCCTCGTCGTACTTGTCGCCCTTCTTGGTGAATACGAGCGCGCGCAAAGTGTCCTGCAACACTCGGCGGTTGCCGCGGAATTCGATGGCCTCGACCACGTTCTCAGCCGCTGCCGGCTGTGGCGCTTGCGGGGCCGCGCCCGGCTTCTCAAGCTTAGGTTTGGCGGCGGGCTGGGGAGCGGGTTGCTCCGGCTTGGGCTCTTCCACGCGGGGAACGGATTCAAAAGGACTTGGCGCCTTTTTCTGCTGCGGGGGTTGTTGCGTTTGCGCAGGCGGAGGCGCTTGCGCGGACTGGGAAGGCGCAGTCTGGGCCGCGGCAAAGATACCGGAGAGACACAAGAGGCACACGGACACAACGCTGAGGCCGGCCGGCCCGCGGGATATCATCAAGCCGTAGTTCCTTTCCACACTGCGCCTTCACTGGACGTCGCTCACGCTGCTGTGGTTTCAGGAGATCGACGGTGGCGCGAAAACGAAACTCCCATTCTAACTGAAATCCGCGGCATGCAACAACGCCGTATCCCCGCCATGGCGTTTGGTCTGTTGCCCTTAGCGGCCTCTCTGCTTTCCCGCTAGAGCGCCGGGACCACCTTCGCCGCCATGGCGGCGGTGCCGGATTCAGCGCCAAGAACGCCGTCATGCGCTCAACTTCGTCCAGGACGGCGTAACAGGGTGTGACCAGAGGCAGGCCTGTTCTCATTGGTTCGACACGAAGTTGTACGTTCCGGAAGCCAGTTCGTAAATAGCCACGCCGGGTTCGGAACGGACGAAACGCACGCCTTGGGTATGGGCCACGGGCGTGCCGCCTTCCGTGACGGCGCCGGGATCCGCGGCGGGCACAAATGCGGTCGCCGTGCAATTTGCCGGCACTGTAATCTTCCACGCGAAGCGGCCGCCGGCAACGCTCCACTCACTTACGATCAAGCCGTAGAGTGAGCGAAAAGAAGCTTTCACCCACTTCAGGTCCTTGGCGGGACGCGGCTGCAGGATGATGTGCTGGAAGCCGGGATGGACGGGATCGGAGCTGATGCCGGCGAGTGAGCGGAACAGCCATCCCACGATGTCGGCGCCCAGGAAGTACTGACTTTCGCCCGTCATGGCGGCGTCGGCGGTATCGTGGTCCCAGCGCTCCCACATGGTGGTGGCGCCTTTGGACACCATGTAACCCCAACTTGGCCGCGTTGTTCGCGTCATGATGCTCATCGCGGCGTCGTGATGACCGGTTTCGCTGAGAACCGTCAGGATCCACTGCACGCCCATGAAGCCGCAGGTGGTGTGCCCGTTGTGCTTCATCAGGACGTCGCCGGCCAGGTTCTGAGCGACCTCGGCGCGCCGTTCCGGAGGGACGAGTCCGAAGGCCAGCGGCAGGACGTAGGAAGTCTGCGTGCGGCCTGTGTAAGCGTTGGCGGAGGGATCGAAGAACCGGCGATTGAATCCATCCCGGACTCTTGCACCAATAGTCGCGAAGGCCTCGGCGTCGGCGCGGCGGCCCAGCAGGCGGGCGCTGCGTTCGAGAATCGTGCAGTAAAAGTAGAAAAACGCCGAGGAGATGAGGGGCGGCGGCGTGGCGCCGGATGCCGGTTCGCCACCGTCCATGGTAGAAGTATCCAGCCAGTCGCCGTGGTCGTTGAAATCGATGGTTCCATCCGGCTTCAGGTACGTCTCACTGATATAGCGGACCAGCCGCTTCATGGAAGGGTAGCTACGCTCCATGGCCCGGCGATCGCCATAAAAGAGGTAGAGCCAGTGCGGCAGATAAACGAGGGTGGATGGCCAGACCACCCCGCTCCCGAAAGTCCAGAAGGAGGGCGACACGTTGGAAATGCTGCCGTTGGGCCGCTGCGAGATGCGCAAATCCTCGAGCCAATTGGCGTACATGGCCGCGGCGCGGAAAGGATAGCCGTGGCCGTCCAGGCCGTGGTGCTCCGAGATCCAGGGCATGCGTTCGTCGCGGCTGGAGCAATCCAATGGTATGCCTCGCGCTTCGATGCGCTGGCTCCAGCGCATCACGTTGTAAAGCCGCGTGATCAGTTTATTGGAGCACTCGAACGCTCCGGCGACGGGCATATCAGTGTGCACCACGAGGCCCTCGAAGTCTTCCGGCGACGGGCGGCCGGGAAAACCGGCGACCTGCACGTAGCGCCCGCCCTGGCTCGTGAAACGGGCCGTCCAGGTTTCCTCGCCTTTGCCGCTGAGGATGTAAACGTCGGTCATGAGGGCGGAGCGGGAATCCACCTCGCGTACGGTCCCGTCGGGACGCAGCAGCCCGGCGCGGCGCAACCGGACCTCGGTTCCTTGCGGCCCAGACACCTTCAAGCGGATCCAGCCGTTGAAAGTCTGACCGAAATCCACCACGAAGAGCCCCGGCCGAGGTTCGGTGATGGCGACGGGGCGGAGGGTCTGGGTAACGCGCTGAGGTTCCATCATCTGCGCGCGCAGTGTGCCGCCAGGTGCATCGACTAGCTGCACGCGGCGCCAGGCCGCGTCGTCGAAGCCCGGCTCCGACCAGCCAGCCTGTTCGCGCCGTGCGTCGTAAATCTCTCCGTCGTATTCGTTGTTGGCGCGCAGAGGGCCATCCGTGGTGAGCTTCCAATCGGGGTCGCTGGCGATCTCGTCGAAGTACCCGTCGTCGTATTCGAGACGGATGTTCAGGAGCGCCTTGGGGTAGCCGAAGGTGCGGAAGGGCGCCGGTACAAGTCTGCGGTAGGCGAAGAATGGTCCGTTACCGAGCACCAGCCCGGCGGCGTTGCGGCCCGGCCGCAAGTAACTGGTGACGTCGAAAGTGAGGTAGTGAATCTTCCTCTGGTAGTCGCTCATCACCGGCGCCATGACCTGGTCACCGACGCGCTGCCCGTTGAGGTAGAAGTCGAAGTATCCCAAGCCGCAGACATAGGCAGTTGCTCGCAACAGCCGCCGAGGGATCTCGAATTCGCGCCGCAGCATTCGGGCGGGAAGCGTCGTGTACTCCTCCGGATTCACCTTGTTCCAGGGGGCAATACCGAAGGGCCCCAGTTCCATGGCGGAGAGTTCTGGAGGCCTCTCGGCAGCTCGGGAGACTCGCCACTGACGGTCCGTGACCAGCGTCCAATCAAGGCCATCTTCGTATTTGACGTGCAGGAGCCCGATGAGGCCCGCGGGGTTCGGCTTCGCGGCGGCGGTGTTCTCGGCCAAGACGGTGAGGACGTTCGCGCCGGCATGGAGCAGGGCGCGCACGTCCAGCGGCAGCGGCTTCTTCCAGCAGTCGGTGGTGCGCACGGGGCCGCCTTCGCCGGCAAATTTCCCGTTCACCTTGGCGGAGCACTGGCTGTCCGCCAACAGATAGAGCTCGGCCGCGGCGATGGAACGTCCTTTCGGCAGTTCGAACTCTCGCCGGAAATGGCACACGCCGGCAGCGGCATGGATACGCGGATTGCCCTCGGGATACCAGATCCACTGCGCACCGGGCAACCAAGGCGCGGGCTTTTCCGCGGATTCGTCGAGCCCGATCCAGGTGCCGCTCCAGTCTTCCGGGTTGAGCAAGCCCATGGTCCAGAGCGCCGGCTCGCTCCATGGGGACATCCTGCCGTCCTGGTCCCAGATGCGGACCTTCCAATGGCAGCGCGTCCGCGAGCGCAGCGGCTTGCCCGCATAGACCACCTGCACTGACTGGCCGGACTCCACGCGCCCGCTATCCCAAAGATCGGGCTTCGGCGCGGCGAGCAATTCCGGCGCTGTCGCCACCAGGATCTGATACGCGGTTTGGCGGACGGCGCGGGTGCTTTGACTGGCAGGGGAGATCTCCCAACTCAGCCGCGGCTCGAGTTCATCTATGCCGAGCGCGTTGACGAGGTACTCACAGAGGAGATTCGACGGAGCGCCCGTGGAGGACTGATTGCGCGCGGACTTTCTCGTTTCCGGTGCGCCGGAGGCGGCAGCGGTGGCGGCGGATAAGCCCGCCAGCAGATCCCGACGGGAGAGCATAGTGCTACTGTACAGGGAACCGGCACCGGAAATGGAGGGGCGGACCCTCACGTCGCGGATGAAAACATGTGAGTTCCGGTTATACTACGTACCAGCCATGCGATACCTTCTAACCCCGATCCTATTTGTACTGGCCACGAGCATACCCGGGACGTTCGCCCAGGAGAAGAAAGCGGCGCCCCAAAAGATGGTTTTCGCGGCCAAGAATGGAAACGTCACTTTCAACCATGCGGCGCATGTGAAGCGTGCGAAGGAGGACTGCAAGACCTGCCACCCGAAGCTCTGGCCTCAGGCTAAAGGGCCCTTGAACTATAAAGTGGGGGTGCACAAACCGGCGGAAGCCAAGAAGATCTCTTGCGGTGCCTGCCACAATGCCGCTGGGCCGGCTTTCGAGAGCAAAGGCAACTGTGCCAAAAAGTGCCATGTGAAAGCCGCCAGTTAAACGCCCTAGGCTGGTCGCAGACTCGGTACTCATGTAGCATGACATGATGACGGTACCGGCATGAAGATCCATTGGCTGCTCATTTTGCCGGTACTTGTTTCAGTAGCGCTCGCCGGGGAAGATCCGCGCACTCTTGAAGCGTGGCGTGGCACAACCCCGAGGATAGACGCCATTCTCTCGCCCGGTGAATGGGACGACGCGACATCGTTTCGCGGCGTCGCCGATTGGATTCCGACCTTCACGCCCACTACTGATCCGCGGGACCTGTCCTTATGCGGTTGGGTGAAGCACGATGATAGGCGACTTTACTTGGCCTTCGACGTGACGGACGACGTCCTGTACGGAATAGATACGCCGCGCTGGCTGCCGGAGGAGAATCCCAAAGCGCACGAGTTAACTCGTGAAGGATACCCGTGGTTCGGTGACGAGATGGAATTGTTGATCAACGCCTCGAACCGCTGGCGAGGTTCGGAAGGCGCCGCGGGGAACGGAGCCTCCTGGCAGATGGTCTGCAACCTGACCAAGTCACGGCTGGGAGGAATCGGAATTGGCGGACTACTGGAGGGAGAACCGCGAAATAGCGAAAAGGCCTGGCGAACCTACCAGCAATGGATCCGCAGCGGGGCGCAGGTTGCCGCCGCCAGGCCCAAGTCGGGCGGAAAGGGGTACATCATCGAATGGAGCGTGGCTTTCGATCCCTGCCTGGAAGTGGAGCCTGGACGATTCTACTCAATCCGGATGGGTGACCGTCCAATGGGCCTCAACATCGCTCTCGGCGACCTGGACGAGAAGGAAAAAGGCCGCGGCAACTTCGCGAACTTCCATCACGAGGACTGGTTCACCGGCACCAAGGACGTTCGCACGCAGTTGCGCCATTGGGGTACGCTGTGGATCCGGACCGGTAGGCGGGGACGTTAGAGGCGCAGTAGCGCAGACGGGTGAGGTGGGCGGCGGGGGAGCTAGATGAGGTCCTGAGCAGTACCGTCTGTCGGCTCACCCCCCCAGTTCTTCGGCCGCTTTCATCTCGAAGAACTGGTCCAGATCCACCACGACTTGGACGCAGTGCTGGAGCACCGCGGACGGCCGGGGGATCTGTTTGGGGCTGCTCCCAAGCTTCCCGCTCCCGGAGTCACGGACTTGGTTCCGGTAGGCAATCGAGCAGTGCGGAAGAACGTGATCGCGACCGAAGCGGAAGTTGTGCTGTCCCCCAGCCAGGTGCGCACCTTTCTGGGGTGCTCGGCCAAGTGGTGGTTCAAGTATGGTTTGCACCTACCTGAACTGAAAACGGCCTAGCTGACCCTTGGCCTCGTTATTCATAGCGCCCTGCGGGTGAACTTCCGCGAGAAACTGCAAACCCGCAAGGATCTGGAAACGGCGGGGATGGTCATGATTTTCCGGGACGCCTGGCGCGGGCAGGTTGGGGAGAGGCGGAATTCCGCGAGGATAAAGATCCCGCCGAACCGGGCAAGGTAGGCGAGCAGTTGATGGTGAAGTACATGCAGGAGGCCGCTAATACGCGAGGGCATGCAGAACGGCGTGTACTTCCCCAATCGCCAGTAGATGTTGTGCAGCCGCTACAATCCGAGAACTCTCTCTCCGGTTTCTTGGTAGTATCCCGTTGGAGACCCGTTCCAGCCGATAACCGAACCGGAGAGGAAATTCGCGCTATCTACCGTCATCGTGAATGCGGCGGTGTCATCGGCCACGGCGTAGATCGTGGCAGCGGCGCGTGGTGCAGGTAGAGTACGGCATCACCTGAGAACGGAGCCGTGAAGGTCTGCACTCGACCCCCTGTAGCGGGATCCCCATAGAAGACCGACCCCGTTTCGGGGTTGAGCCACTCCACCGCAAAGCCACCTGCACTCTTCGTCAAGTTCACGGTGAAACTCGCTCCGGATGGCGCATAGGCCAGATACTCTGCCGCCGCGGCGTCCGGACTCGCCAGCAGATAGCCGGTCGAACTCAAGGAACGCTGCGGCGTCATGGCGCGCAGGTTCATGCGCCTGGCATAACTCTGCGCGTATCCCAGGTCGGCGCGCAGGCTCGCGTACGTCGCATCCCCAGCAGATAAGCTTCGGCCACACTCGCATCGTCGTCAGGAGATGCGTCATCCACGAAGATGATTTCCATCTTCTCGGAGGGGTAGGTCTGTTGTACGACACCCTGCAGTGTGGCCTCTATCCACGCAGCGGCTTTGTAAGCCGGAATGACGATGCTCACGTTGGGCAGCATGCTGAGCTTAACCTGACCGATGTATTGTATCGCTCCTGTAGAGAATATGACTTCGTTGAGCCAAGACCCGAAAACTTTACCGCTGGAAGCTGGCATGGCGTCCAGGGACTCGAACTCCTTCCGCTGCTAAAGGTTGCCGTGTCGCGCTTCAGTTGGAAGTGGACGAAGCGTTCTCCCGTCAAGCTAAGGGAGAGGACCCGTGAAAGAGCAACGGAAGTGCGAAAGATTAACGTACCCCATTGCTCAAGAATCCCAGACCCCATCAACGCCAACCGACCTATTGATAGAAGTTCGCATCGCCCCTTCACTGAAATGCACGTGTGGCTCGACACGATCGCCTATCGTTTGGAGGACCTGAGAGGGCCATTCGGGCTACGGAAGCTCAAGCAACCGTGACCGGTCAGTGATCGGTTTGCGGGACCGGTTGGCTGCGCTGTCAGGCCGGCGGAACAACCAGCTTAAGCACTTCTGCTTTGGCACCCTCCGACAATCGGCTGACGCGGCGGTAGTTCACAGGCATCGTAATGCGGATCGGTCGTACGCCGGTCCTGTCGCACAGGCGGGGCTAGGAAGGCAAGATTATCGGCACATGAAGAGGAGGGACGGAAAGATGCTGCTGGGATTAATCACCGATCCAGCAGTTCCCGGCCCCAGCGGCCACCTCATTAACGAAACCGGACTTCTCAAGGTAGGCCAGACAGTACTGGTACTCACAAAATCTGCTCTGGGCGACCATGAGGGCGGCGAGCAGGGGTATAATCCGTGTTGCAAGCCGCCGATAGAAGTACGAATTACTAGTTTACGAACGCTTCTCAAATCGCCGGGGCCGACTTGAGAGTGAGGTGCTATGCCGTCGAGCAATTACGCTGGGAACGACAAAGCTGAACTGAGCCCTCAGCGGCCAGGGGTGACGTATTCACTGGTTCTTGGAGGGGCATGCGTTGATGGCGAGGGAGTGACGGCTCTCCTGGCAAAGCGGCCCGGTGTAACGGCTGTTTTCCGCACTTCAGGATCGTTTTCCACGATACTTCAAGAGTGCCGGAGGCTTGCCCCTGCGGTCCTCCTAATCGACCAGGCGACGGTGGAATCGGCGAGTCCTCTCGAGTTGAACGCTTTGTTGGATGTGAGAGGGGACGTGAGGGCCCTGGTTGAGCTTCGTTCCGGAGAACCGGAGGCAACGGTCGAAAGGCTGCTCCTGACGGGTTGCGCAGGCTTCCTACCGGAGGGTGCGCCACAAGCTATCCTACTCCAGGCGATACGTGCTGTGGCCGACGGAGAGTATTGGGTGAGTCGCAAGGTGCTCTCGAGAATCATCCGGTCCCTGCTGCCGGTTTCCGGCAGCCGGCTCACGAGCCGAGAACGCGAAATTCTGACTTTGATAGGACAGGGTTTCCGCAACCAGGAGATCGCTGACCGGCTGTTCATCAGTTGTGAGACCACAAGGTGGCACATCCGAAGCCTTTACAACAAGATCGGAGTACACGACCGGCTCGCGGCCGCGGTGTACGCCCGCTCTAGGCAAGGCTTCCCTTCCGTGGCCGACGGAAGTCGTTAGCCCCGAGTGGTTGGTACTACCCCCCATGTGGGGGTAAATCCCCTCCTTGGCGATAGCCCGCTTGCCGACTATTCTGTGAAAAGGACAAGAGGGGGACCGTCTTCCTCACTGGGCAGGTCAGTGGAACCATCCCGAGATCGGCGAAGGTATCGGCGATACGCGACCAATCCAATGAATTGCGATGTGAAGTTGTGTGAACCCGAAGCTCTGCTGGAAGGAACTCAGTGCACGCTTCGAGACATCTCGTTCGGAGGATTCGGTTTCGAGGCGAACATTTCCATGGCCGAGGACCAGATTTGCCAATTCCTCATCGATCTGCGTGTTTCCGGTCTCGGGCCGACACGAGTGAAAGCCCGAATCCGGTGGGCCCGCTCCGCGGAGAAACATTACCTTATGGGCGCTGAGTTTCTCGAAAGCAGCCAGGGTTGGTTTGGGCCGGAGGAAGACCCGCAGGGTAAATGAGTCTCATGACGAGAATCGCCTTAATGACGGCCGACCAAGTGAGCGCCGAGCTCTTCCGCAAAACGCTGGAGAGTTGTCCCGGGACAGAATGGCGCCTCAGTATATCGGAACCGTTTCTGCCCCCACCGGTGGCGGATGTGTACGTCTGGGATTGCGATTCCGGCGCCGGGGAGTGGGGGCGGACATCCGCAATAGAGGGTCAGCACATATTCCTGATCGACCGGGCAGATGTAAACGACGTGTTGGAACGGCAGCAAGGAAGACCGCTGGTCGTCCTCTTGAAACCACTGCATTCAGTCACGCTGCGGCCGGTTCTCGAACTGCTGGTCGCGCGAAACGGCTCGCGGCGTGGGAATGGAAACTGGATCACCCAGAGCCTGTTGCAAGCGAGCCTTCGCCTTCAGGAGTATGAGCAGGATCGAACGAGTTTCCTGGCGCGTGTGGTGCATGATTTCAGGTCGCCACTAAACGCGCTGGCGGGGTACTGCGAGCTTCTTCTGAGTTCCCAGCTCGGCAGCTTGAATAGCGAACAAGACGAGGCGCTTCGGCGGATGGAAGTGAGTATCCGGCGGATGAGCCGGATGACCTCGACTCTGTTTCAGCTCAGCATTGGCCGATGGGTGGAGCCGGAACCGGACCTGCAAGAAGCCGACATAGAGGCTTGCGCAGAGCAGGCCATTCAGGAAGTAGTTCCACGAGCCGCGGAAAAGGACATCCACATCAGCTCGAAACTGCAGCCGCCGGACCGTTCCCTGCGGTTTGACTCCGGGCAATTGGGACGGGTTCTGGTTAACCTGTTGGACAACGCATGTAAGTTCACGCCCAGGGGCGGATCCATTCAGGTGCGCGGGTACCCCACGTTCTGGGACAGACGCAATCCCGCCGTTGAATACTGCGCGCCAGCCATCGAGCGCCGAAAGTCAACCTCGGCCCGGGTCAATGCGTACCGGCTGGAAGTGGCCGACACCGGTCCTGGCATCCCAGCCGGACAACTGGCAGCCATATTTGAGGAGTACACTTCGTGCGCCGACGTGGAGGGCCATAGGGGAGGCGGTCTGGGATTGCCCATCTGTTCCCTGATCATGGGAGCACATAAGGGCCGTGTTTTCGCGCACTCGGATGAGAAGGGCGCCACATTCACTGTGCTGCTGCCCTACTTGCCACCCGAGAATCCTGGGCTGCGAGCAGATTGCCATTCGAGGACATGCTAATGACGGAGGAGACAAGAGGCACGATTCTGGTGGTGGACGACGATCCGGAAAACCGGCATCAGCTCGAGATGATGCTGGGCTGCGAGGGGTACTCGGTTGAATCGGCCGCGGACGGCGAGGAAGCGCTGGCCAGCCTTGAGAAGTTGGACAACGAAGTCACCCTGGTGTTGCTTGACGTTCTCATGCCTAAGCTGAACGGCATTCAGACCTTGCAGAGGATCCGGACTACTAACCCCTCATTGCCTGTCATCATGCTGACCGGAGTGACGGCCACCAGCAAGGTCGTCGAAGCGATGCGGTGCGGAGCATCGGACTACCTACTAAAGCCGTTCAGCCACCGCGATCTGGACTCAGCGATCCAAAGGGCGCTGGCAGGCCGACGAGTTTCAGAGCAGCAGAAACAGGATGCAGCGCAATTAGAAAACAGCTACTTTCATGGGGCTTGGTGCGACCAAACCGTGCAGCTGCTGTTGCGCCAGATCAGCGCTTCGGACGTGCCGGTCCTGATCGAGGGAGAAACGGGCGTAGGCAAAGAGGTGGTGGCGCGGCGGATTCACGCCCGCTCCTCTCGCGCGGCTAAGCCGTTTCTCAAGCTGAACTGCGCGGCCTTGCCGTCAGAGTTGGTCGAGAGCGAGTTGTTCGGCTACGAGCGCGGGGCCTTTACGGGGGCCCTAAAGAACAAGCCCGGACGGTTCGAGATGGCCGATGGAGGGACGATCCTGCTGGACGAGATTGGGGACATGGACTGCAAACTGCAGGCCAAGCTACTGCACGTCCTCCAGGACCAGGAATTCGAGCGGTTGGGAGGGACCGAGCGGGTGCGCGTCAATGTGAGGGTGCTGGCCGCCACACATTGCGACTTGTACCGCGCTATGCAGGAGGGGCGTTTTAGGGAGGACCTATACTACCGTCTGGCTGTGGTCGTGCTGCGGGTGCCCGCGCTCCGCGAGCGCAAAGACGAAATCGTACCCTTGGCGGAGTTTCTTCTGCGTCGCCATACCCCGGCCGGACAGACAGTGCAGGAGATTCCTCCCGAGCTTCAGCAGGCTTTGCTGGCTCATAGCTGGCCGGGGAATGTTCGCGAGCTTGAGAACTTGATGAGAAAGTTCATCGTGGTCCGGAATCACAGGATGCTGGTCGCGGAACTGGGCGCCAGCGCAACGAACCACATCCGGGCCGCCGCATCGGCTCCGCCGGTTTCGTTTGCCTCCCGACGGCAAATGGCCAGCCGGCAGCCGGGCGACGTCGAGCCGCCAGAGGCGGCTCCGCCCCCCGCGAAAATCCAAGCCGGAATCCTCGAGCAACTTGACCAAGCAAGAATGGAAGCGGAAACAGAAGCGATTCTCGCCGCGTTGCACGAGACGCGATGGAACCGCAAGCAAGCCGCACAGCTTCTCAACATCGATTACAAAGCGCTTCTGTACAAGATGCGGAAACTGGCGATCGAAGGAATCCCCATCCAGGCGTGAGGGGCCGATCATGCCAGGGAGGTGCCTGTCGAGCGGTGCACTAGCGATTCGACCAAGGCCGGTTCACGTCAGGGTGAGACACAAACGCAGGACGTCCAGGTTGGACCGCAGCTCCATGGTTGCACGGCGTCGCCACGATGGTATGGCCAGCGCTGTGCACCAGGGAAGCATCTTCACCAGGGAAAGACTTCCCAGCATCAGACGCAACATCGCAGTTCTCGCCAAGCCGTAGTTCTTCCTATAAAACAGCATCTTCCCCCTATAGACCATCCTTCGCCTTCGCCAGCGGTCCATACTTCGTCCGCCAAAGTGGACGGTGTGAGCGGAGGGAAGGAAGTAGACGCTCCAACCAGCGTTTCGGAACCGGTACTGTAAATCTACCTCGTCGCCGTAGATAAAGTAATCCTCGTCAAGAAGACCGACCTGGTGCAAAGCCTCCCGGCGCAAGAGCAGACAAGCGGAACCAAGCCAGTCCACTACCGTGGCTTGGCGTTCCTCAACTTGCGATGGATAGATTTCCGACACCAATCGCCCGAGCCGCGTGGCAACCAGAAACTCTTCTTTAAGTGTCGAGAATCGGTTGTAACCTGCCTGCAAAGATCTGTCAGGATTCAGCAGGCGTCCCCCGACTACCGCCGCATCCGGATGAGTATCCAGGAAATCGACCATCTTGTCGAGGGAGCGTCCGTCAACCACGGTGTCGTTATTCAGCAGCAGTAAATAACGGCCCCGGCTGGCGGCAATCCCCTGATTACTCGCCCGGCTGAGCCCCAAATTGGCTTCGTTCTGAATCAGGCGGACCCCTGGGAATTGTTCCCGCAGCATGGCTTGGCTACCATCGGCGGAACCGTTGTCGACGACAACCACTTCGACGCTATGGCGCAGACCGGCGCCGTAAATGGAATCCAGGCAAGGCTTGAGATATTCTTTGTCGTTCCAGGACACCATGATGATCGAAACGTCGTGAGCAGGGGCGCTGGAAGGCGTCGTGGGGCAAGGATAAGATTCGTGGTTCATACGCATCCTTTCATCCAGATCAGGGGTCTCACGTGCAATCTGCTTGGAGCACTGACAGGGCAGACCTTCCCGCAACCGGGAATAGATTTCCTCGAACTCGGTCACTACATCTTCGATGCTTCGCACCTTCCTGTCCGCATCTCGAAGCCTTGCCAGGAGTTCCGGCGAATCGGTCAAACGTCTCAATTGCGCCGCCAGAGCGTCCACATTATCGCGCTCGAAAAGCAGACCGTTCACCTCGTCTTGGATGATCTCGTTCAATCCCATGAGGTTTGTCGCCACAACGACGGTCCTGGACGCCAAGGCTTCGTGGGCAACCAGTGGGAAGTCGTACCAGAGGGATGGGATGACGAGGACGTCCAAAGAAGGATAGACTTCGGCACTTCGCTCGTGCGCGTAGCGCCCGCAAAAGTGGATGCGCTGGTCGGTGGATGCGAGTTCGAGCAATTTCTCCCCGTACCTATCCTTCGGAAACTCCCCGTAAATAAACAGCCTTACGGCGCTTGTTCTCGGAATCCGGCGGAACGCTTCGATCAAAAGGTGCGGGCCCTTAGCCTCGCAAAGCGACCCGATGAACCCGAATCGCAATTCCTGGGACCACGTCTTGTGCGTATGGCCGGAAAGCCAACTCAGGTCGTGCCCGTAAGGCGTCAACCGGAGGAGATTCTGGGGTAACGCGTCCCGGAAGAGACTGGCACCGAAGGGTGTCGCTATAGTCGCACAATCGACCATGTTCAGAACACTCGCCAGATACGACTTACGCTCGAACATGTTCAAGGCCAGCCCGCGCAAGCCCCGCACACGCGCCAGCGAGGGCTTCTTGCTCAGGGTGGTCATTGCCGCCTGCAGAGACCGCTCAGGAAGAATAGCATCAGTCCATCGGTACGCGAGGGACGGAGCCAGCGAGCACTTCAGGCATTCCCACGGCGATGTGTCTCCATCGCAGAGTTGCCCATCCCACCGCGCGAGATTGATTTTTGGACAAAGGAACCAGAAGTCCATGAGGGAGAGTACAACAGGTATCCCGGCCCGTTTGACGGTCAATATCACACTGGCCGACAGGCGATCACAGGACGTGACGTGGACGACATCAGGCTTGAGCTCGGTCAGGTGCTGTGAGACAAAACGCTCGACGACCGAGTTGTCATACAAGTATCGGTTGGGATCGGGGGCACGCATCCAGTTGAAGTGAAGCTTGGTAGTTGTCACCCCTTGAAAAGATTCAACGGTGCAGCCGTTGAAGTGATTCGGCCCGTCTGTCCACCTGCCGATGCAGATGACCGACACTTCGTGGCCGGCCCGCTGCAATGCGGCGGCCAACATGTATGTGTAGACTTCAGTTCCCCCGGTCGCATCCGGAGGGAACCCGCGCGTGGCAAACAGAATGCGCATGGGATTGACGCTCTTCAGAATGGCAGGGAGTAACGGCTGTCACTAGCCGGCCTGCGCCCGGAGCCGTCTGAGCCGGTTCAAATTCGACGGGCCCAGAGCGGTTTTGATGAACAAGCTTGCGACTTTACGGTCACAAACAAGACTTGGCAAGAATCGTACAGCTTTCCGCATGCATTGCAAGCTAAGGGACAACTGTCCCGTGTTGTAAGCGAGGAGCCCAACAGCGTAATATGCTGTGCCTCGCGCCCGCCGGTTCAGGCACCGAATGCGCGGATCCCTGGAACGGCAGAAGACTTCGTCGAGCATATTGGCAAGTCTAGCTGCGTTACTGCGCAGGTCCAGGCCATGGGAGGTGCCGCGGTAACCCGTGGGCTGTTCTCCCAGCGCCAGATCATAAAAGAAGTCGAGGTCTCTCGACAAGCTTGGGTCAGCCAGGAACGCGCGCGACAGATAAAAGGTAGCGGCCTGCCAGTCATGCTCGCGTAACAGCGCGGTCAGTGCATAGTAGCGGTAAAGTCCCCCGTAGGCCCGGCGTTTGACGGTAGACCAATCCTTAGCCTCTCCGTTTTCACTGCCGAAATGCTTCTCCACCACGGCACGTATGGCCTTACGCATGGAATCGGCCCGCGCGGACAGGGTATTGTCGTGCACGCGGTATCGAACCAGGCACTCCGGCGCGCCGATCACCTCATGGGTAGCCAGCAGTCTCAGCCACAGGTCCAGGTCTTCACAGGACCTAAGGCTCTGGTCGAACAAACCGGCCGCCACGACGGCATCGCGACGGACGACAGTGGTGCTTGGGATGATGAAGCTCGCTCTGAGCAGTGTTGCATACAAACCGTCACGCGAATGGGGAGCCCTGCCGAATACCTGAGGTAAGTCGTGCGAAGATTCGTCCATTCCACGCGCGCTGCAAAAATACGCGGCGGCGTTTGGATGCAGCAGGGCCACTGAGACCATTCGTTCAAGGAAACCCGGCAGCCATTGGTCGTCTGCATCCAGAAGTCCAACGAGTTCGCCCGAAGCCGCACGGATCCCTGTGTTCCGCGCTCCGGCCAAGCCCTGATTCTCCTGGCGCATGTAACGGACTCTCCCACCGAAGCCCGAAACCACTTCGGCGCAGCCGTCAGTGGAACCGTCATCGACGACAATGATTTCAATGTCCTGGTATGTCTGGCTGATGACACTTTGAACCGCGCCACCAAGATACCTGGTGTGGTTGTAATTCGGAATGACGACGCTTACCGCGGACATGCGGGATTCCTAAGGTTGTCTTAATGTTTGGTCCAGTTTCAAGATCTCGTCGTAGGTACCTAAATCCTGGTATGTCCCGCCTGCTATCAGGACACCCCTGACCTTCATCCCCGCCGCAATCGCGTCATTCAGGATCGCGGCGAAGTCACTCATCCCATTACTGACGCAAGAGTGGAGATGCTCGGTAAAACGATTGCGCCACATGATACAACCCCACATGTGGTTTAGGTCGGTCCGTTGCGGCTTGTCGACGATCTCCACCACTTTGTCATCCCGAGCTACGCGCACCATCCCGAACTTTTCCGGATTCACTGTGGAGAACAAGCCCAGCACCACGTCATCAGCCGCATCGGCGGAGTTCTGCAATTGGGCGAAGATGCCATCCGGCGACATGATCGTGTCCGGCATGCCGAAGAACACAGTCTTTCCACGCGTCAGATGAAACGCGGAATCCAGGGCGTTGGCGAGGCCTGGCGAGGCGGCCCCATTTTCCACCCCCCTCTGGTCTTGCACGACATAGCTTATGTTTGCTCCGAACCGCCGGCCATCACCAAGATATCCAATCAGTTGATGTTTGGTGTCATTGATCACAAACACAACATGCCGGATGCCGGAACAGACCAAATCATCGAGAACGAACTGCGCGACCGGTTTGTACCGATTTTCTCTGATAATGGGATAAAGCTCCTTCGGGTAAGGGAGGCCGAGCCTGAGGCCCTTGCCTGCGGCTGGGACCAAGCCGATTCTTTCTTCATCCATGGTGGATGTCCGTCCTCTCTTCGTCGTATTCAACTTCCCGACTAAGCCGCAATCATGCGGCGGGTCCACGCGTCCTGGGCCAGAACGTAACTCTTGGGGGTTCCGATGTCGATTAGCACACCTTTCCAGAGGAAGCCGTACATTTCGCCGAGGCATTGCGGCAACAGATCGAAGCCGATGTCGCAAACGGGTTTGACCGGCAATCGTTCGATGACGTCCGCGCGCATCACGTAGATGCCGCCATTGGCCACGCAAGCTCTCGGTGCCGCGGGCTTTTCCTCAAAACTGAGGACCTGCCCCTCGTCATCGATCTCAACAATCCCGCACTCGGATGGCCGCTCCGTCCGGAAAAGCGCCATCGTGACCAGAGCGCGCCTCATCCGATGAAATTGGATGAGTTGGCCGAGGTCCATGTCTGTCAGAGTGTCGCCGTTGCAGACCAGGAAGTCCTCCTCGCCGCGCACAAAGTCACGGTTTTGACGAAGTGTCCCCGCGCTGCCGAGAAGCGCCTCCTCAGTGGTGATATGCAATCGGGGAGGAGTGGTCCACGCTCTGGCGAACTCATGAACCTTCTCAGCCAAATAGTGAGTGTTGATAAGAACGTCTTCTATGCCATGGCTGGTCAGAAGCTCCAGCCAAATCCGCAGGAGCGGTTTCCCCGCAATCGGCGCCATACACTTCGGTACGTCCCTCGTAAGGGGATAAAGCCGCTTCCCCAGACCCGCTGCTAGCAAGTATGCTTTCATCGCACTCTTGTTCACTTCACTGCGAACCTCCTGTCGAGGGAAGAGCATCTTACAGCCAACGTCTCACTCCCAGGGGTTGTTTCTCTTAAGCTCACATTCCGTTTGTCACTTCTTCTACCCCCTCGTGGACGCCGGGGACAACGCAGCGATCCTTCCAGCATTCACTTCGTTCACGCCTCCCCGAGGAGTACTCAACAGCGGGCGTCCTCTCGCTCCACGCTACTTTAGAAGATCAAAGCCGCACAGCCGGACTTTCAAGAACCGTACTCCCTTAACCACACGTCGCTTACTCCGAGTTAGGCCTCTGCCTAAGGCCGACTGGCCGGTGACCGCATCTTTGTAGCGGGAGATTGTTACGTTCCATCTCTCATACTCCTCGTGTGTCATCTCCCCCCTCGCAATGCTATCCCACGATGCGATAGGTTCAAAGACTTTCACGCCATCAAACTCAGCCTTTGCGACAGGGCAGCGCGCCACGAAAGCAGCCGCGCCTATGGTCACTCCCTCATACGCAAACATTCGGTGTTCTTCACAGTAAAGCGCCAACTGGTTCCAGCAAGACAGAAATGCACTAAGCTGCGTACAGTGCGTAACAGAGAAAAGAGATTCCAGAACACACACGAGTTCGCTGTCCGGTTGACTTAGCTGGAGCTTGTTGCGCAGGAGCGACATCATTCTGTTCTTGCGTCGTTTGGCCCTTTCCGCATCGGCCTCGCCGGTATCTTTCAGGTCTTGCCAGGAAAAGACCGCCCGCCCCTTGACACCTGGCTCAAATACATCATCGGTGAGCCGAACGGGTGCTAGAATTCTTGTGTCAGCGTCCAAGAAAATGCAGGTCCTAAAGAGCTTCAGAGCCTTATTTACCACGCACAGTTTGTCATTGTAGGCGGCTACGCTACGTTGTCTGTGTGGAATAGCGAGCACATTATGTGAATGTGTGAATAGACTGCACTGATCGGTAAGTACTAGCAGTTGTGCATGTGGTGAATACCCTGCAAGGTCTGAGGCTAGCTGCACGGCAAGCCTGCCGTACGGAGCGCCGAGCGCAAGTGTGCAGAAGCAGTACGACTTGCTGTTTACACTTTGGGTTTCCATCGGTCACTCTCCTTTAGTCAGTACACATGGCTATCTGGTAGTAACACGACTGGACACTGGCTGAACAACGTGAGAAAGAACACGGGACCGGTCCGGGACATCTTCTACATAACACACAGGTGGCCCCAGACACGCTTCGGGAGTCTCTGTCGCTCCCAAGAAGCGCAGCTGTAACTGGTTCTATGTGTGATTCGGGTGGTTTCACGATTGTTCATCCGGCTTCAGTTTCGGGCAGTACGGTTGTAAGAATGACAGCAGTACCTCTCGCTCCTATTGCCCTCGCACTCCTGTATTCTATTCGCTAAGTAGCGAGTGCTTACCAGCACGTCTTTTACCCTGTGGTTGGCCATTAGCTTCAGCCAGATACGCAAGAGCGGCCTGTCTTCGATTGACGCCATACACTCCGGCACGTCCCTCGTAAGGGGACAAAGCCGCTTCCCCAAACCCGCCGCTAGCAAGTATGCTTTCATCGCACTCTTGTTCGGTTCAGCTTCGAACCTGCTCCCGATGCGAGAGCAAGTCAGAATAGAACGTCTCAATTTGAATGGCTTCGTCGTCTGACGTCTTAACCCTGGGGATTCCTTTGCGCAACCTAGATAACAGGTCCGGCTCATCCAGTAGTCGCTGCATTTGCTTCGCTAAACCCAGGCACTCTCCGCGCTCGAAGAGAAGACCATTCACGCCATGCGTGATTGCTTCGCTCATGCCGCCCAAATTACTCGCGATGACAGGAGTGCCCGCGGCGAATGCTTCCTGGATTACCAACGGCGAATTCTCGTACCAAAGCGACGGCACGACAAGAACGTCTGTGTCGATTAGGACCGCAGCGAGATCCGAGTGTCTGCAATAACCCCGAAAGATGATCCTCGAGTCGCCGCGAGCACGTTCTCTTAGCCTGTTCACGTACTCTGGTGATCTAGTGAGGTCGCCCCAAATGTCCAAACGAGCCGGCTTTCTGGAATCAAGTCTCCTCATGGCCTCGACAAGTAAATGGACGCCCTTGATTTCTTGGATTTGCCCCAAGTATCCGAACCGGATGAGGTTGCCAGCCGACTTTTCGCGGCACCTTGCCAGCCAACTTAGGTCGTGGCCTTGCCGTAACACAGACACGTCCGCAAAACCGTTCAATGAAAATGTATGCTTTAGGAACTCCGAGTGGCTGATGACAAGATCGGGACACCGGAGCATTTCTTTGAGAAACTGCTGTCGATTTTCAACATCCAGCAGCAATCCGCGCAAGCCCCGCCTTCTCGTCAAGAAGGACACTTTACACACTCGACCCCACAGTTCTGGTTGGAGACGCCGCGGGAGGAACCGGTTGATCCTGCGAAAGAGCCTGGATGACGAGGCGAGGCAGGCTTGGCAATGCCAAGGTTTTACAATTCCGTCGCACAGGCTTCCGTCGCTTCGCAACAGTTGTATGCTCGGGCAGAGAAACCAAAAATCCATCAAGGTCAACACCAGAGGAATTCCAGCTCTGTGTACAGAGCGTAAAGTGCCAGCGCCAAGCGACGCAACGGATGTGACATGCACCACGTCTGGTCTGTTCTTCTCCAGGAAGTGATCGAACCAACTTTCGACGACAGCATTATCGTAAAGGGAACGGTTCGGGTCGCTGGGCTTCATCCAGTTCAAATGCAGGCGGCATACGGGTATCCCTTCAAAACGATCGTCCGTAACGCCATTCCAATGGGCGTGACCTGCTTCCCAGCCCTCAGCACACACGACACGGGTAGCATGGCCTCTTTTCGAAAGTGCCTTGGCCAAGGCCAGCGTATAGTTTTCAGTCCCCGCGTTGTAAGTCGGCGGAAAGAAGTGCGAGACAAGCAGAATATTCACGATTTACCTCTGCTTCTCGCCAACGTATTCCGTAAGCCGATCATCACTTGATCAGGATTCATCCTCTCGCTACCGCAAGTGTCTCGACTTATTGACAGTCTTGACCACTGCGTGCCGGTTGATGCTGACACTCAACTGACCGGCAATGGGCCTGCTATCGCATGACCGCAGACATCGTTCCTACTCCCGGGACAATGCTGAGAAGTCCATAGGCTAGCGTCTTGCCGGCACTTCCTGGGATAAAAACAACGTCATTGGGCAGAATAGCGAAATCGGCCTTCTTGCCCGCCAGAAGCGCCTTGAAGTCGACCGCAAACTCCTGGCGCGCACCGGTCTTGTCGTACCTCAGGACTATCCCCTTACTGAGTTTGGCTGTCTTTGTAGGACCGCCGGCCCACGAAACCGCACGGCTCGCCATTACGGTCTGCCCTGAGATCATCTCAATCGGGCCAGGCTTCACAAGATCGCCAATGACGTAAAAGAACTCCGGCTTCTTCTCCGGACAGTAGAGGATATCACCTCCCTGCAAGCGCACGTTGAGTTCCGGCTTCTTCCCTTGGAATAGTTCTTGGAGATCGATGTGCGCCACCTCGTACATACCTAGCCTGTCCGTCGTCGAGGGCTGGTCAGAGTCACGTCCCCGCTGGCGGTAAAGGTATACCTGAGTGCTGGTAACGTCATTCACTCCTAAGCCCAATGACACCAGATCCAGTACGCGCATTCCATCCTTCAATAGGTATTGCCCCGGCATTATGACTTCGCCCAGAACATACACTGCCTGCGAACGAGATGCGGTTACCCGCACCTGA
Organism: Terriglobales bacterium; assembly: GCA_021372245.1. Lineage (GTDB taxonomy): Bacteria > Acidobacteriota > Terriglobia > Bryobacterales > Bryobacteraceae > JAJFUV01. The sequence continues at coordinate 28,935 of JAJFUV010000088.1, read as the reverse complement.
ACCCAGGGATCCTTGACCAGGTTCCGTTCGCGCAGCCGGCGGGCCAGGTCCGTCTCCAATTGCAGAGTGGTCATATCAAGCACGTTGAGAATGCCAATGTGCGGCACGCGGATGCGACCGGAGTTGCTGACCGTCACAGAACGGTCGAAGTCCTTCAGTCCGAGCACGCTGATTGACAGCACGTCACTTGGCCCGAGACGATAGTCCAGCGGGGGTGACTGTGCCTGAGGCGGCTCGGCGGCTTTTCGTACTTCCTGTGGATAGGTTGCGGAAACCACTAACAGCAACAACACATAGCGGGACATGAGACCCTCCTTGCGCGCCCGTTAACGGCGGCCGATATTCTGGATCGACGTAGTAGCAGATGTTTGTGCAGCTGACGGAATAGCCCCCAATAGGCCTTGCTGCAAAGTCTTGGTCACGCTTCCGGGTATGAATATCACGTCGTTGGGGTTGACCCGGAAGTCCTGCTCCTTGCCTTTCATGATGGCCGTGAAGTCGATCTTGCGCTCGACTCGTCCACCCATATCGTCGCTGTGCACCAGGATCCCCTTCGCGAGCTTCGCAGTGGGAGCCGGCCCACCAGCCTGGGCGATAGCCTGGCTGACAAGGATGGATCTCTCCGCAGGCGGAGGGATATCGTACGCCCCGGGCGCCCTTACATCGCCGATCACATAGAAAAGGCGGGGCTGCCTCCTCGGAACTGTGAAGACATCACCCTTCTTTAGGAGAATGTCCGGTTTTAGCACTCCGCCGGTCTTGAGCGGCTCAAGGTCGACTCTGATCACCTGTCTTCCGGGCCTTGCGGCTGCTGGATCTTCAATGACGCGCTCCGGTTTCCAGGCCGGTGCATCAACGGACACTTTCCGGTGCAGATACCCGTAACGGTCGGCCGTGAAATCAAGCCCTCCTGCCATGAGGATTGCTTCCATCAGGGTGAGTTGCTGGGACATCACGTATTCACCCGGATTGTCTACTTCGCCGACAATGTAAATTGGTTTTGCCAGGTAATCAGTTATGTAAACCAGGACCTCTGGATCCTGGAGGAACTCCCTCTTCTTGAGGCCTGCGGCAATCCTCTCTTCCAACTGGGATGCGGTCAGATCCGCAGCCTGAACCGGTCCGAGGAGCGGCATGCTGATCTGTCCGGTGTTACTGATCGTCACCGTCTGGAGAGTTTCCGACAGTCCCGTCTGGCCCACGATTTCGACCCGCAGGACGTCACCGGGGCCTAATTGGTAATCAGGCGAGATCTTGGGAATACGCAGAAACACATTGAACGACTTTTGGCTGCTCTCCCCGTAGCCGCGGTAATTGGTTGGAGACCCGGGCACTCTGAGGACTTCGCCGCCTTTGACAAACTGCCCCATGCAGGTCGAGGGTAGGAGCGCACCCAGAGTGATGCCAGCCAAGATGCCAAGACACTTCATAACCTTACCTCCAGTTCCTTTGAGCCGTTAGACAACACAACGCCCCTAGCACGCACAGAAGACGAATCAGCCGACAGCCATCGCGGTGCGATGAACATGCGTGTAGCGGATGGACTCCACCGGCCTCGTGGTGACACGCGAGTAGTCAAAGATCACCTTTGTCCCGGCGCGCTCCAAACCGAAGGGGAGTTCCGGAAGACCACGAAGCGCTGCCCGTACGCGATCCTGGCGCTCAGGCGGGCAACATAGAAGGAGAAACCCACCCCCTCCTGCGCCCGTGATCTTACCCCCCAGGGCGCCGCACCTCAGTGCAGCGCTGTAAATCTCATCGATCGCACCGTTTGAGATTCCGCTGGCCAACTGTTTCTTCAAATTCCAGCTTTCGTGCAGAAGGCGGCCAAACTCATCCAGCGCGCCGGACAACAGACACCTCTTGCCCAAGAGTGCCAGTTCCTTCATTCTCCTGAGAACATCCAGACGGTCTTTGATGTTTTGACGCTGTTCTCCCAGAACAGTCTCAGCCTTGCGACTGATATTCGTGTAAAACAACATGAGGTACTGGTTCAGACAGAAGACGGTCTCTTCATCCAACGCCAGGGGCTCCAGCGAAACGTTCCCATCCGTGTCGAATGAGATGAACTTCTGCCCCCCATAGGCGCTGATGTACTGGTCCTGAATCCCAATGGGTTTTTTCAAGATATCCAGTTCGATCTCGCACGCTTGCCGGGCGAGGGTTTCGAAGTCCTTCGGTTTGTTCAGGTATTGATACATGGCGTTCAGCAGTCCCACGGTGACCGCACTTGAAGAACCCATGCCGGATCCGGACGATGGGATGTCGGCCATGGTCGCCACTTCCACTCGTCGTTGGATCCCGCTCTTGCGCAGACATTCGCGAACAAGCTCGTGCTGAATTTCGTCTACACTATCGACCAATTCAGTCCTGGTATAACCGACCCTGATCTTGTCGTCGAACCGCTCCTTCAAAATGACAAAGATATAGCGGTCTATCGCAGAACTCAGGACACACCCGCCCTCGTGCAGGAAGAAATCGCGAAAATCGGTCCCTCCGCCGAAAAAGCTGATCCGCAAAGGTGTTTGTGTGATGATCATGCCGAACATGCCTCCGATGCTGTCAACAATAGCCACCGGCTCTTATTGAACAGATAGAATCCAGAAAACATAACCCAGGCTTTCCCTGCCGTTCACAACGCGGGAGGATCGAGTCCCTTGCTCATGCGGTCTACACCCGTCCGCCGGGGACGCGGGCTCACAGCTCACACCCAGGACGAGACTAGAGAGAGTGATTCATGCCCCTAATGGCGTAGTCGAGCAGACGGTCCTGTTCGTGGGTAAGCAAGGCCATTTCCCATTGGTGAGCCTTGCAGAAATGATTCACCGCTTCCACTACTCCGTAACGCTCGTTGGTCACCCAGGACCCGGTTCCGTAATGGGAGCCCGCGATGAATCCCTTGTTGTTCACCTTTGTGCGCCACATCTCAAGGAGCGCGGATGTTTCGCCATACGAGAAACGTTCATTTAAGTAAACCCAATCAAAATATCCATCCGGAAAGCGCACAGCCGCCCCCCGCGTGTCCTCCTCATGAATCACAAGAGAGCCGTTCTCGATCTCATCACCGAACATATGGCTCAGCGCATCGCGGGTGATGTCGCCGGACCATAGGCCGACCAGGCGCACTTCTCGTGGTCTGCTGATATGCATCAACCGGCGAATCATTTCCGCATCTTTCATGCCGACAATCGCGACGACGGCTTCGCGCGGCATCTCAGCGAGCAAGGCAATACGGTCAATGACGATCCGAAGGTTACGGACATAACTAGGACTCAACGAGACTTTTGGAACGTGCACGTCCAAAGCCGTGCGACGCCGAAGATCCCCGTCTCGAATCTCACGTAGATGCATGCGAAAGAGGCGGTCCTTGACGAACCGGGGAACCAGAACCTGATACAGTGCGTGCTTCAACGACACATATCACCTCGCTCCACGATCGGCATGCGTCATCAGGTGATGTTTCGCAGCGACAAGTAGAACTCGCGAATCCGTTGGCTAACGGGACAAAAGTCAAACTCGAGCGCTCTACTGCGGGCGGCTGCACTCATTCGTCGTCTGCTATTGCTGTCGGAAATCAAATCAAGGACTTGTTCCAGCATCTGCTGTGGGCGGAAGGGCGGCACAAAACGTGCCGATCGTTCATCCGCATAGTCGTGCACGGCTCCAATGTCGGTGATTACCAGCGGCAACCCGCTCGACATGGCCTCGAGTACTGCCGTATTTGCTGTTGTGTCAACCAACGGTTGGATCATGACCGTGGCACGCTGATATAGACCAAGCAGATCACTGTCGCTGATACCAACGTAGGCTGTGAAATGCCCCTCAACATGCGCGAAGTGCGAAGCTCCTTCCTCGTGAAGAACGACGGCGAATTTCAAGTGCGGAGCACTTACCCGCGCGTCGTCGATAATCATCTTCAATGTACGGAAGTCACGCAGATGATGACCAACGAACAGGCAGAGTCTGCTTTCGCGCTCCTCGAAATCCGCCGGAGGAATAAAGTACGAAGTGTCCACTGCATGAGGGATGCAAGCAATCCGCTCTGGCGGCAGGTGCCGCAGAAAGAAGGAACGCTGATTCGACCCGACCACAATCACGCCCGAAAGCTGTTTCAGTATCTCCTTGGCCGTTATGTATGTTGCCAGTTTGAATGGGGGGTGGTGATAAGTGCCGACCAGTCTGTGCGCCCGCCAGCCGTTCAGATACCCTAAGAGATTGTACGAATCGTCGGCGTACAAGAAGTGGTACATACACGCCCGGTGAGTTGCCATGTGTCTCACGGCCTGCAGTTCCAGAGATAATGCTTCCCCGTCATACCCCGCCATGCCGCGATTCAGATGCCAGAGAATGCGTTCCGGTGGGACGGCTGCGAACCTGGAATTGCCTGTGAGAGGTTGTCCCAAATGACGAGCCAGCAAATCATACCCGGAGTGTGCGGCGTGGTGGCTCCAACGCCGGGATAATAGAAACACCTTCGTGGCTTCACCGTTCATCGGTGCACAACTGGCGTAGAGCAGATTGAGACAGTAGATTCAAGATCGGCCAAACCTTTGGCACGGTCGGAATCTGTTACGACAAAGTTGAGGGAGCACTCCGTCCGGTCGTAAAAATGAGACAGGTCGGATGCGGCTATATCAACACCCAGTTCGTAATTACCACCGAGAAGGCGGAGCTTAACCCTAAACTCCACCGAGCATCTCTCACCCGCACGAAAGTCTTGCGTTTGAATGTTCATCCAGCACGTCGTGGTGTTGTAGACCAAGATGCCATCAAGCGTTCGGATGGTGAAGGCGAATATGGGTTGTAATGTATCCTTGTTGAAAACGACATTGATCAAGACAGAAGCGTCCGAGCCCGACTCGACCGATGACACGGAACGCCCGTCTGCATCCAAGAGAGATACGCTCTCCAATTCTGCATCGAAGGTCAGAATCCGGCTGGAGAGACCGCCGTCCACCGGCACGGCCGCCGGCATTTCGCGAGCGGCGCTGCGTACGGCGTCTGAGTACGCCGCCACGGCATTCGCGGCGGGTCCCTGATAGATGCTCCGGCCGCGATAGATCACCAGCCCTTGGCCACACACTCGCCGAACCGCCTCCAGATTGTGTGAAACAAAAATCAGTGTGGTTCCATTCGCACGAAGCTCATCCATCCGTGCGTAGCACTTCATCTGGAACGCATAATCACCTACCGCGAGGACTTCATCGACGAGTAGTATCTCAGGATCCAGATGGGCCGCGATGGCGAATCCCAAACGTGCGTACATGCCCGAGGAATAGCGCTTCACGGGAGTGTCCAGGTACTTACCTATGCCGGCAAAATCCGTGATGCGATCCAACTTGGCCTTAGTCTGCGACCTCGTCATCCCCAGAATTGCTCCATTCAGGAAGATATTCTCCCGGCCGGTCAGATCGGGGTGGAAGCCTGCTCCCAGTTCAATCAGGGCCGCAAGTCGTCCCGCTACATGGATCCGTCCGCTGGTCGGACGCGTAACGCGGGACAGGATCTTCAGGAGAGTCGTCTTTCCTGCTCCATTCGGACCGATGACACCCAACGCCTCTCCCGGTCTAAGCCTGAAGTTGATGTCCCTTAGTGCCCAATGATATTCACTTTCTTGGTGCTTGAGGCTCTTTCCGATTGTGCGGGTGCACAACGCCGTCCTAAGACTCGGAAGCCCGCGCCCTACCCGATAACGTTTTGAAATGCCGCTAACTTCGATTGAATGACACAAGGCAGATCCTATCCGACGTCCGCGAACTCGGGCTCGAGACGCTTAAAGAAGAAGTACCCAAATAGCAAAACAGCGAATGCGGAGAGCCCAGACCATAACAAGTGCGGATCAGGGGCGCCTCCGTGCAAAAGGACTGCACGGTAGGACTCCAGCACTCCAGCCATGGGATTGAGGAAATAGACTTGCCGCAGTTGCTGAGGAACTGCGGAAGCAGGATATATCACGGGGGATGCGTAGATCAAGATCTGAAGTCCCAACGCCGCCATGTGCTTGATGTCGCGGTAGAACACGTTGAGAGCCGACCCAATCAGGCCGAGCCCCAAGGAGAGTACGAACTGGACCATTACAATCAGGGGAAAGTACAGCCAGGTCTTTCCGAACAACGGTATCCGGTGATAGACCATAAGTACGGCCAATGCACCTGCAGCTATCGCGAAGTCAACGAGCCGTGCCAATATCACTGCGACCGCCAGGAGCTCGCGCGGGAAGTACACTTTGGCGACGAGGTTCATGTTGTCAGTGATGGAGTTCAAACCATCCGTGAGCGAGGAGGCGAAGAAAGTCCATGGAACGACCGCCACGAAGGAGAACAGAATGTAAGGGACACCGTCTGTGTTCACATGGACAAACCTGGTGAAGACTAGGTTGAAGATAGCGACGGTGGCCAGGGGTTGTATGATGGCCCACAACACCCCTAGGACCGTCTGTTGATAGCGAGCGCGTATTGTGCGCGATGTCCAAGCGATGAGCAGATCCCAGCGAGCGCTTAACAAGTCGACTGACATTCGATTCATACTCAGGTCTAGAGTGTTCTGTACTGGTGTTAGTGAGAAAGAGCGTCGGGGCGCGCCTTTGTCCCCGCACTCAAACCCGGATTGAAGATTCTTTCATAGGCTGTAACCGTCTCGCGGGCGCATCGCTCCCAGGAAAAGTTAGCAGCCCGGGCTAGACCCCTTGTGCTCAGCTTGGAGCGGAGGGTCTCATCGGCAAGCACTTCCGCGATCCCGCTTGCCATGTTCTGTGCGTCACGCGCGTCCACGAGCACGGCCGCGTCTCCAACAACTTCGGGGATGGAGGAATTATTGGCAGCCACAACAGGAGTGCCGCAGGCCATCGCCTCCAGCGGAGGCAGCCCGAAGCCTTCATAAAGAGATGGAAATACGAAGAGTGAGGCGGCGTTATAGAGCACCGCCATTTCTTCGGCCTTTGGACCCAACTGGCGGAACAACACCTGACCGTCTATGCCCAACTCGACAATTCGCCTGGCCAAGCCGCCAGTCAGCCGGTCATGTCCCCACATGATGACTAACGGGAACTGTTTACGGAGGTCCGAGGGCAACATGGCGTACGCCTTCACCAGCGTGTCGATGTTTTTTCTAGGATCGGCCGCGCAGATGCCCATTATGAACTCAGACGGAAGGCCGAATCGCGTTCTGACGGCTTCGAGTTGCTTGCGATCCCTCAACGGTTGGAAAACCCCGCGGGCAGCCGCGTGGGTCACAATGACCTTTTTCTCCGCAATTCCCAGAATCCTGACGATGTCGGATTTGGAGGCCAGCGAGACGGCAAGTATGATCGCAGCTTTCCGCGCCGCGCGCTGAGGGATATCACGATAGTACGCGTCCATTAGTCTGCGCCTGAGGGGCCGCGCACGGTGGTCGTTGTAGACTTCCGGGAAGCGCCAGATCATGTCGTAGAGGGTGAGGACCAATGGACAGTCAACGCACAGTGGAGCCGTGAGTACCGGCGAGTGGAACAGATCCAAACGGTCGCGTGCAATCTGGCGAGGCAGGCGGACCTGCTCCCTCAGCAGCATTCCGATCATGGGTAGCGCACCCGGCACTATCCGCACCTCGAAATTCTCAGCCCTTGGGACGACCGCATCCTCATCCGGCGGGCGATCAACATACAGGATGTACCTGTTTTCGGCGTCCACGCTTGCGAGCGCAGCCACCAGGCACTCTGTGTAGGTCTTGAATCCACCGCACTGCGGGTGGGTCAAGAACCGGGCATCAATGCCGATCCTCATTGAATCCTTGGCCGGACGTGGTCCGGCATGCTTCTCACTCCCCGAAAAAGCGCGGGGCGGTTGATTGCCGGGATGATGGCCGAACAGAACATGACAGCAACGTTAGGAAGGGTGCGCAACTTCGTCAACCAGCTGCAAGAACTTGGGCAGAACCACGTCAGAGTTGTACCGTTCGCGGACCAGCTTGAAACCTTTCTCGGCAAGAGCGCGGGCGTGTTCAGGATCACGAAGCAGCTTGACCACCGATCGCGCAAATTCGCCAGGAGTGTCTGCGATCAGAAGGTGTTCACCGGTTCGCACATCCAGACCCTCGGCTCCCTTTGACGTAGTCACGACAGGCGTCCGGAGCGCGAGTGACTCGAGGATCTTCAGCCTGGTCCCGCCGCCGCTGCGTAACGGCACCACGCTAACCGAAGAAGAGCCGATCACTTGACGGATGTCGGGGACAACGCCGGCATACGTAACGCCGGGGGCGGTCAGCACAGGCTGCGAACCAGGATCCCCAGTGATCGTGAGTGTTACGCCAGACACCTCGACCTGGATCGAAGGGTAGATGTCGTTGAGAAACCATCCCATGGCGAAGTGGTTGGGTTGATATGACAGGGGGCCGGTGAAAACGAGAGCGCCCGGGACGCGCTTGGTCGCTGCCCCATCGTGGGCATCGACATCAATGCAGTTCGGGATGACGTGAACCGGACGGTAGCCTGGGGCGATTTCTACCACGAGGTCACGTTCCCGCTCGGAAACAACAGTGCAAGCACGAAACTTCTCAACGATCCGTGCGATGTACCGGCGATGTTTCTCCCACGTGAAGCGCTGACGCACTGCGCAGCATCTGTTCAAATCGTCGCCACCGTTAGGCCTGAACAGGCCCAATTCCACTTCGTCGAAAATGGCGGGAACGCCCGAGAATGAGTATTGGTACGCCGCCATGGAAGTCTGTGAGGCAATCACTAGATCGTGCGGGCTGTTCCGGCATGTCTCCCGGATGAGCGCGGCCATCGCAGGCTGGTAGGTGTCAATGAGATATCGCGGAGTTCTGCTCAGATATCCCAGGAGAGCTTGTCTGCTGTTAGGGCGGAATTCACGGTATTCGCAAACCTTAACGTCATCCAGCGCGAGGTCCGGCAGAGAGACACCGGCCAACTCAGCACCCGAATTGATGAAACTGATAAGTGTAACCGCATGCCGCTCCGAAAGCCCTCGCAGCAAATTGTATACGCGGATCTTGGAACCGTTGTCAGGCGGAAAAGGATACCAACGCGACAAGAAGAGGATTCTCATGTGAGTTAGGCCGTCTTAACCCTCAACTCTGAGATCCAAAGCCTAAACCCCGTAGTCCGGGCCGCCACACCATAACTTCCCGACATACAACCGCGCCGCTCATTTTTGTCTCACGAACAGCCCGCATAGGACCTCTTCCATCTCAGACCTGCTGACCATCGCCCATAGAACCTTTGGAAGGGCCTAATTCACATCGGCACCCATGCTTCGTGGAAACTTTCTTGCCGCCACATCCAACATTATTTGCTCCAGCCGAGTGCAGTACTGATCCCATGAGTGCCTTTCCACAGCCCTCCTTCGCGCCATCTGCGCGCAGTGTGAGCGCAGCGATTCATCCGCCACCAGCTTTATCAGGGCCCTGCCCATTGATGCACTATCGCCAGGTGGAACAAGTAGGCCTGTCTCACCGTCAGTTATTATCTCTGCTATTTGTCCGACCCCTGTCGCAACAATTGCAGCGCCGCTTGCCATGCATTCAAACAGTTTCAGTGGAGATAGCCAGACATCTTGCTCCAGAACAGGGTAGGGTACGACAGCAACATCCGCCGCCGCCAGAAAGCCAGGCACCTCGGTATGCGCCACCATGCCTTTGAACATAACGGCCTTGGCGATCCCACGGGTGTCCGCCTGATCCATCATCGTAGCTCGTTGTGCCCCATCTCCGACCAGCAACAACCGGGCATCCGGATGAACTCTCAACACATCAGCGAACGCCCCTAACAGTGTTGCAATGTCATGCCAGACGTAAAAACTCCCCACAAAGACAATCAGCGGACTGTCGCCAATGCCAAGTGCCCTTCGGACCCGATCCCTCAGGTCAAGGTCTGGTTTAAACACATTTGTGTCTGCTGCATTGGGTAGCACAACGACACGGTCGGCGGGCACACCCCACTCACGTGTCAGGTGCCTTCGAAGCTGCTCCGATACGCACACCACACAGTCTGCAGCCGTCAAATTGTATTCCGCAGTCTGCCTTGCACGCCGCCTTAGGAGCCCCTTGATCGGCTTGGCCATCACGTCGTGCTCGAAAATGTCGTCGGCCTCGCAGTACAGCATGTACGGAATACCCAGACGTTTGCACGCTCTCGCGGCACCGTTCCTGTACAGGCCGTTCCGTTCATAAACCAAGTCACAGCCAGGAAAGCACCGCAAGGCTGCGTCGAGAAGGCGAAGGTTGGCAAACACGTTGAGGTATGGTACGCCCAGGGCACGCTGGCAACGCCAGAACATGGCGCCTGTAGCGTTGAAGCCGGCCGTGCCGCTCCAGGTTCGCGTTGCCGCTATGGGAGCCTCGAGATCTCGGGTGAAGACAGCCGGCAGTGGAGGAAACGGCCCAAAGAACATAATACTGTGGGCGTTGGCTTCCAGGCCCTGTGCAATGTAGTTCTGGATGATATAAGTGGCGTCAGCAATGGCGCCGCGTTTCACCATTAGCATCTGCTGCAAGTCAGGTAATGATATGACGATCTTCAAGAGTTGCTCCACACTGTCAGCGCCCCTATACTCTGCAGCTACAATCTTCTGGGCTTGACTCTAGGTTACTTCTGCAGCAACGGACAAAGGGCGGTTCTCCAGCGAATCACGGTATATCGACGTGATGGCGGTACAGACCGCATCTGGAGAAAACGGACCCTCTTCAAAGGACTGACGGGCCGCTCTGCCGAGCCGGCCGCGCAACGCTTGGTCCCCAAGTAGCCTTGAGATGCACGATGCCAAGCATTTGCTGTCTGCGGGACGACACAGCAAACCGTTGATCCCGTCTTGAATCAACTCGGGCACGCCGCCTACCGCGGTCGCCACTATCGGCCGGCCGTACGCCATAGCCTCCACTAGCGCCAAAGGCTGCCCCTCGAGGAGCGAAGGCAGGACGAACACGTCCGTCGCGCCCATAATGCGGTCCAACTCGTCGCGACTGTGGAATGGACCAACAAAAATCTCTGCCCCGTTCAAACCACGTTGGTGCGAATAAGCCAACAGCTCTTCTAGCAGGGGGCCGCCTCCATGAATCCTAAATAGAGTCGTTGGATGCTCTGCCGTGATCTCAACGATCGCATCGAGTAGATGGTTAAGTCCTTTTACTTCAATCAACCTGGCGATCGTCGTCACTACGAGACCCGTGTGTTCATTGTCCCCCCTTTTCTCACTTGGCGGCACCGCACTGCACGGGTCCGTTAAGGGCCCATTCACAACGGCCACCGGCCGAGTTACGCCGCACACGGTGCGCAGCCCTTCGGCACTCTTCTGGGAAACGGCGATGACCGTCGTGGCTTCGTTTATAACCTTGTGGAACCCGCTCCACCAATCGTATTTTGAGTCGGGAGTTGCGTGCTCCTCGTACACAACCGGGATCCGCCTTGCGTGCGCCCATCGCACGACAAATAGCAGACTGGTCGTGTAACCGTGAACGTGAATGATGTCGGGTCGCCAGCGCAGCCGCCAATACTCAAGGAGCACAAGGGACAGCGACCTGTAATAGTTGCGCGCGATTATCTTTGCAAGCAGGAACTGTCTCAGCCGATTCGTGGCGCTCGCACGAGCTTGCTTCCAGGAAGTGCGTCTAGTGAGACACAGGACGACCGCCAGGCAGCACGTGAGTGGTGTCAGCGCCATTAAGGCGCCGCTCAAAACGCGCATCTTGGTGGGCCAGTGCGAGGCAGGACGGGAAAGCCACCGTGGCACCTGTATGCACGGGATACCGGCGCTCTGGAGACGTTGGACGTACTGATTGTCGGGCGGCACCCACGTGGACGACAGTACGCTCACACTGTGGCCCTTCTGTTGCAAACAGAGGGCAAGAGCAACTGCATACTCCTCCAGGCCGCCAAATGGTTGCGGATCGTGCAGCACCATGCAGACTCTCATTGGACAAGCGCCTTGGGAGAGGTTGCCGATCTTCATAGTTGAACCGGACCTCCCCAACGTCGGAACAGGAAATCCACGACGCCGCGCCACATGGCGTGCCTGTGGGCAGTCATGCATTTCCATCGCGGCCGGATCGCCCAACTTGTCAGAGTCCGGACGATTTGAGCCCCGGCTCCAATCCAGACGGTCAGCGGAGCGCGGTGTTTCGCCAATGTCAGCAGCCTGTTCCGTGTCGCATAGTACGTGACGGACGCAGGCGGCCGGTAGTCGCGCTGCACCCCTTTGTGCCAGAGCTTCGCGGCCGGCACATGTAGGATGCGCCAACCCGCCCGCCGGGCCCGGATGCACCACTCCGTCTCTTCCCAATAGTAGAAATACCTCTCGTCAATCGCCCCGACATCCTCGACGACCTGTCGGCGAACCATGATCCCGCATCCGGAAATCCAATCCACCGGGCGCGGTTCAAGATTGTGGCTGAGGTTCGGCTCGTCCCTGTTCAGGTGAAGTGATTCCCAGTACGGTCCGATGATTCCACCGGCGGACTGAATGATGTTGGGCTCGTTGTGATGATATACCGTTGGCCCAACAATGCCTATTGTCGGATCACTTTCGCCGGCGGCGGCCAAGCGGGCCACGCAGTCAGAATCAACAACAGTATCTTCATTCAGCACAAACAGCCAGTCGGCACCCCCGTTTATGGCGGCTCCAATGCCGACGTTGTTGTTGCCGGCATACCCGCGGTTTTCCTTCAACTTGAGAACATTCACGTCCGGGAAGCGCTCCTCGACAGCCTCCACCGTACCGTCGGTCGAGTTGTTGTCAAGCAGAATGATTCTGAGATTCTTATATGTGCCAATGACCAAAGATGCCAGGCAGGCGAGCGTGTCCTCCCGGCGGTTGGTGTTTAGTATCAGCGCGGTAATGCGTGGTTCCGGCATGTTATGGTGACCACTGAAGCGTGCAGAAAACCGTCAGTCTCAAGCCCCTACGACCGATTCGTGGACCCGGTCCAGCCAAGCCTCGGGCAGGTTCTTGGCAATTTCTATGTTCTTGAATGGCTGGCTGCTCCGGACGCCATGTTGCCTTACCCAACTCGCCATTCTCGCCAAGCCCGTCTCCAATTTTGCCGCCGGGTGCCCTCCGAATACGCGCCGCACTCTTTCATGCGAGGAGAAGGCATTCCGAACCTCGTTTCTTTCCGGCAGATGCACAATCCTGGGATCAACATCCATCGCCTTAGCGACCGCCCGCGACAGTTCGGCGACGCTGTATGGTTGGTCGGCGCCGATATTGAACACCTGGTTATAAGCCTCCGGCGCCTCGCAGGCGGCGGCAATAATGGGAGCCACGTCGTCTATGTAACTGAACGCCCGGATCTGGCTTCCATCGCCGAAGATTGTCATGGGACGGTCCTGAAGAATCTGGTTCATGAATATCCCGACCACATTGCGGTACCTGTCGCCAATGTTCTGACGTTCTCCGTATACGTTGTGGGGCCGGAAGATCACGTAGTTCAGGTCGAACATTCGCTTGCACACTTGCAGCTCGCGTTCCACAGCCAGTTTCGCGATCCCGTATGGATCTTCGGGTACCGCTGGCGATTCCTCCGTCATGGGCAGCACCTCACATGCGCCGTACACCGCGATGGAGGAGGTAAACACGAAGCAGCGCACGTTCGTATTGATAGCCGCGTTGATCAGGTTGACGGTTCCGATCAAGTTATTGGTGTAGTTGAAGCGCTTGATGAAGTGGCTGAGCCCTTCGGCAGCATAGGCGGCAAGATGGTAGACATAATCGAACCGTTTTCGCTCAAACAACGATTCGATCAATCCGACGTCGTTGATACTACCAGGGATGAAGCTTGCTCTGGCCGGGACGTTTTCGATGAACCCACCACTCAAGTCATCGAGTACGACCACATCGTGTCCGTTCCGCACGAGATGGTCGGCGACATGGGATCCGATGAATCCAGCACCACCGGTTACAAGGATGTTACTCATAGGATTTCGGTCTCCAGCGAAAGAGGTTGCGGTACGGTCACTCGCCGTTCTTCAACAGCTACTCCTTCCTAACGCATCTGCAGGAAATGCTGCGCCGTTTGGGCAAGGCCCTCCTCCAGGGCTACTTGAGGCTGCCAGCCCAAACTATTTGCAGCACGGCTGGCGTCGAGGTAGATCTTGAACACCTCACCAGCCTTTGCCGGTCCATACTTCGCTGAGTCGCGAAAGTGGGTAAGTCTGGCAAGAATCGAGAATATCGTGTTGACCGACGTGCCAACGCCACTGCCGATGTTCAGGATCTCGCCGTCCCCGCGCTCCAGCGCGAGCACGCTCGCCCGCGCCACGTCCGACACGTGGACAAAGTCCCGTTGCTGCTCCCCAGTCCCGTGAATGACGGGCCGGCCTCCTCCCAGCATCTGCCCAACGAAGATGGCAACCACCCCCGCCTCACCCTGAGGATTCTGCCGCGGCCCATACACGTTCGGATAGCGAAGGGCTGTGAACGTGACCCCGAAATTGAGCCTATAGAGACGCAGGTAGTGCTCCACATGGTGCTTGCTTGCGCCGTATGGGTCCAGTGGATTGACGGGGTGCGCTTCCGTCACTGGCAAGTACTGCGGTTCGCCGTAGACCGCTCCGCCGGTCGATGCGTAGATCACCTTTTTGACGCCGTACCTCCGGCAGCACTCCAGGACATTCACAGAGCCCAGGACGTTCACGTCTGCATACAGCAGAGGTTTCTCCAGCGACTCGCGAACGTTTGCCCGCGCCGCCTGGTGGTTCACGACCTCCGGCCGCTCGGCTTCGAAGACATCGGCCAATCGAGAAGTGCGGATATCCACTTCATGCAGTCGCACGCCCGCAGGAATGTTGTGCCGAAATCCCGAAGACAAGTCGTCCACGACACACACTTCATGCCCCGCAGCCAAGTAGACGTCCACGATATGAGAACCGATGAAGCCAGCGCCTCCCGTGAGTAAGATCTTCATTTTTCTTGCTCCCTTTCCCAAGCAAGATGACGAGCATCCATTACGCATCGACGCCGGTCTGAGGCCTCCGTATCACCCCTCGCCAAAAGCTCCACACGTACACACAGGAGCCGGCTAGACGCACGAAGGTCACGAACCGGCCGGCCGCTACACGTAAACGCCCCGACAACATATTACGAACACTGGACGCCAGGTACACGCGACACGCCCTTTGGCGCAGTACAACATGATGTCCGATTGAATCCCACATCCTACGGGACGCTAATGGTGAATCAAGCGCCTTCTCACGCAGCTTCCAATGATCCTGCTTGATGCGATCGAACCTCATGGACGTCCCGCTGCCCCCTGAGCGCCTAACAACAGCCACTACCTGGCTAGTGCATTCAAAGTTGCCTAACAGAGCTACCTGACACATTAAACCGGAGTCAGGAGAGACAATAAGTGTGGCGTCCAAGCCTCCGGCTCGAAGGAAGACGTCCCTTCTAATGACCGAACATGCAAAGTGTATTCCTTCCCCGCTGATGAACCACGCGAACATGTTCCCTCTCGTTCTCGCAGGCACCAGCGATACAGCATTGGTAGTGTCATCGACAAGTTCGTACGCGCCATACACCCAAGAGCAACCGGATGACTCCGCCAAAGCCAAAAGACCGTTCAGCGCATTAGGAAGTAAATAGTCGTCGTCGTGCAGGAAGTTGACGTACTTTCCCCGTGCCATCGCCCCGCCTCTGTTGCTGGCGTCGATTACATTGGAATGCGATTCAATGATTCTTATTTTGGGTGACCTCAACCAGTTCGCCTCGGGCAATTGCTTGTCGCTATTATTGAAGATCAGGATTTCGTGTTGCGTTGGATCCAGCCCCTGGTCAAGAACGCTCTTGACTGTTCGCTCCAGAGTTGGCCGATTGATGGTGGGAATAATGGTTGTACAGATCATGCCGTCCTGTCCTAGAGCCTGTCGCTACAATGCCTACGTAAGAACGCGCGCCTACTGGACCTTCACATTAAGAACGAGTTTGCGGCAATAGAACGCTTCCGCGTATCCACTGGGTGCACGTGATTCAATCGCGCGAAGACGCGCGATTGATGAAAACGTTTCCCTGCTGAACCAATGGCGATCCGTCTGCGTGTCGAAGTGCTCGAGAATGTGGGCAGTCTTGCGCCTAAAGACGGGTTCAGAAAGGTGGACAAACAGGTTAGGAGCCCCTAGGTCACCATCATATTTGGGAATCTCGTACTCTAAAATAAAATGGTCCCTGAATGTCTGCCATGTCAGTTCTGAGATTGTCAGGTGATCCTGGTGCAGGTCGTTCCGTTGGTGGGTAAAGATCACGTCGGGGTCCGTGCCTTTCAGGGTCTCGAAATACGCCTTGATCTTATCCGCGGCATTCGGAAAATGGCTGTCACGGAATCGTTTGATGACTACGCACGACTGTTTCACATCCCTCAGGAGGACCTCCGCGCTGGCACGTGCCTCCTTCGCCCGCTGAGGCAACTGCGCGCCAAACACAACCCAATCAATGTGTATCCCGGGGCACCGCCGGATAAGGTTCATGATCGTACCGGCGCACCCGATCTCGATGTCGTCGCTATGGGCGCCGAGGCACAAGACCCGCAGCGGCTCGCTTGTCCCATTCTTAATCAGCAGGTTGAACATCGTCGTCAGGCGCTCAGAGTTCGGCTTCGAGATTCGCTTACTGCGGCCTTGGCGCCCCTGTCTTGGCGTGCTGCCGCCTGACTGCTCGTGGCGCTCTTGCGCCACCCCAGTGGTTTGGCCGGTAGATCGTGGCCGTTCTGCCGTGCGCTCTCCCACACCGCCCAGGGCATTCTGCCCGATTCGTAAAGCGCGTCAAACACTCTCTTTTCTTTGAACGTGTCCATGCAGGACCAGAAGCCTCGGTAGCGATATGCGGAAAGCTGCCTGTCGACAAGCAGTCGCTGCAAAGCCCCGTCTACCAGGTCTTCCCCGTCGCGAAGGTAGCTGAATATCTCCCTTCTGAACGCAAAGAAGCCGCCGTTGATCCACACATCTGATTCCGTCGCCGGACGGATATCCTGCACCGCCCCGTCCTCGTCGATGCTTACGAGATGGAACGTTTGAGATGGGCGGACCGCAAGAAAACTGGCCACTTTCCCCGTTCGGCAGAAATACTCCAGATAGGCCGGAAGCGGCAAGTCCGTCAGGCCGTCGGAATAGTTGGCCAGAAACACGTCGTCATCACCCAGATACTTCTCGACGCAACGCAGTCGCTGGGCAAGATTGCTCTGGAGGCCGGTGTCCGCAAACGTGATACTCCATTTGTCAATGTCTCGATTCTTCAAGGCGACCTTACGGCCGCCGCGCGTGAGAACGAAGTCGTTGGACAGGCATTCGTCATAGTGCCGGAAGTAGTTCTTAATGCAATCGCCTCGGTATCCGAGGCACAGGATGAAGTCGGTTATTCCGTAGTGGGCGTAGTATTTCATCAGGTGCCAAAGGATCGGACGATAACCGATTTCAACCATGGCCTTGGGCAGCGTCTGAGAATACTCCGCGAGGCGTGTCCCTAAGCCTCCGCAAAAGAGCACGACTTTCATAGGATGACCTCCTTCAGTTGCGTTCCGCCGGTTAGTCGAAAACTTCGACGCGCGGGATTGGGACGACGAACCGCCCGCCCCACTCCCGCACGCATCGCATCTGAGACATGATTTCGTTCTTGAGATTCCATGGGAGGATCAGCAGATAGTCCGGTCGCGTTTCCTGGATTCGCTCCGGCGCAAAGATAGGTATTCGAGTCCCAGGAAGAAACTTCCCGTGTTTGTAAGGATTGCGGTCCACCGTGTATTCGAGCAGGTCGGTGCGCACACCGCAGTAGTTCAGCAAGGTGTTTCCCTTCCCCGGGGCGCCATAACCGGCTACCATCTTGCCGGCGCGTCTGGCTGCGATCAAAAACTCAAGCAACGCCCACTTGGCCTGCTTAACCTGCTCCGCGAAGGTGAAATAATGCGCCAGGTTCGCGAATCCCGCTTCCTCTTCCATTTGCCGGATCGCGGTTACAGAGTCGCCCACAGGCCGTTGGCCCTCGTGGCAGGCAAAGATCCGGAGCGATCCTCCGTGCGTGCCCAGTTCTTCCACGTCGAAGATCGTGAGGCCATGTGCGGAGAAGATCCGTTCCACCACCATAAACGACAGGTAAGAGTAGTGCTCATGGTAGATCGTGTCGAATTGGTTTCCTTCCATGAGCCGCATCAGATGTTGGAATTCCATCGTGATGACGCCCTCTGGCGGCAGAAGAATGCGCATGCCTTCCACGAAATCGTTGATATCGGGGACATGTGCCAGAACGTTGTTCCCCAGCAGCAAATTCGGACAGCAGCGTGACGCCAGTTCCTTCGCGGCTTCCTGTCCGAAAAACCTGACCACTGTCGGTATCCCCTTGTTCAGGGCTGCCTGCGCTATGTTGGCGGCCGGCTCGATCCCTAAAACCGGGATGCCCTTAGCGACAAAGTGTTGGAGAAGGTAACCGTCGTTGCTCGCCAACTCCACCACCTGGCTTTTGCCGTTCAGGCCGAAGCGTTCCGTAACCATGTCCACATAGCGGCGGGCGTGGTCAACCCAGCTCGTGGAGTATGAAGAGAAATAGGCGTACTCCGTGTAGATCTCGGCCGCGCGAACATACTCCGGCAACTGAACCAATAGGCACTGCTCGCATACGCGGACGTGGAGAGGGTAGAAGGGCTCCATGCAATCCTGCCGCTCTGCGCTGACGTAGCTTTCACACAGCGGCGACATGCCAAGGTCGATGAAGGTGTGCCGCAGTACGGCACCGCAGAAACGGCAGCACGGCTGCCGAGCGCTGCCTTCCCCTTCGGACTGACACAAGGTATCAGCCACCTGCGGGTTGGCGGCGGCCACAGAATCGCGTGTAGTCCCGTTGCAATTCATCAGAGGCTCGCTTTCTGGCCGGCCGGGGGCGGGAGCGTACCCAGCCCGATGCCTTCGTAGTGTGCGAATCTGTGCTTGTCGAGCATGCGGCGCCCATCCACGACAACTGGCTCCCGGTTCAGCTCCGCAAAAATCGCCGGAAGCTGTTCGTATTCTTTCCATCGCGTGATCACCACGACCGCTTCTGCGCGCCGTACAGTGTCCTTCAACTCACAGCAAAGATGGACATCTCCGCCGAACAGCCCGCGGCTTTCGCCGCTCGCCACCGGATCATGAAGGCTCACGTGCGCGCCGCGTGCGAGTAACTCGCGAATAACTGGAATAGCCGGGGACTCCCTCACGTCGTCCGTATCGGGCTTGAAGGCCAAACCAAGAACCGCAATCCGGACACCCGCCAGAGAAGGAAAGTGTTTGTCGAGCAGGGAAAGCACCTGTTGGTGTTGCTGCTTGTTTACCTGGAGCACTGATTCCAGCAGTCGCATGGGTTGATTTGCCCTGCGTCCATAAGCGATCAGCGCGCCAACGTCCTTAGGAAGGCAGCTCCCGCCGAACCCGCAGCCGGACTCCAGAAAACTGGTTATAGGCGCTAAGAAGTGATTGCCGTTGGGCAACGCCGCGCTCAGATAGCGGCTAAGGTGCACACCACGCATGACATCGACGGCATCAACGCCTCCCGTGGCCGAACAGAGATTGCCAATCTCGTTTGCGAAGGAGATCATCGTGGCCAGCAGGGCGTTCGAAGCGTACTTGATCATTTCCGCTGTCTGGGTGTTGGTCCGCAGTTTGGGTGCTTCGAAGTCTCGGTACAGGTTCTCCAGAAGATCCAGCGTCCTGTCATCGTTGCCCCCCAGAACGATTCGGTCAGGATGCAGGAAGTCCTCCACCGCGGTGCCTTCCGTGAGGAACTCAGGGTTTGCGCCGAGACCGATGTCTCGTCCGACCTTCCTGCCGGAAGCCCGCTCCAGCAATGGCCGTACAACACTGTCGGTGGTCCCGGGAATTACAGTGCTCTTGACGATCACGGCATGGTAGGAGTCTTTCGCCCGCAGTGCCTCACCGATCGTTGTGGATGCCGATTCGACGGCCGTCAAGTCGATCTCATCTCCGCGGAGTGGGGTGCCTACCGCGATGAAAGTGACGTCCGTGTCCATGATCGCGCGCTGCCAGTCGGCGGAGGCCGTTAATCGAACGGGCACATTCCTTCTGAGCAACTCGGGCAACCCATCCTCATGCACCGGCGATTCGCCGTGGTTCACCCTGGCGACTCTCTCTGGATCGATATCCACACAGACCACGCCGCAGCCCTTTTCCGCGAGGCATGCGCCGGTTACCAGTCCGACATACCCCGTTCCGACGATTGAGGCTCGCATCATGCTTCCTCGGCGTCGAGGTTCCCGGCGTACCAGATCATTGTGCGGCGCAGACCGTCCTCAAGAGTGATACGTGGATCGTATCCCAACTCCGTGCGCGCCTTGTCTATCACCGGACATCGCCGGTTGGGATTGTCGGCCAGGTAGTCTTGCGTCGGGACCTCCTTCCGCACGACCGTTCCCTGATAACCGAACATGGCCGCGGCTTGGCCCGCGATCATTCGGGCGAGCTCGAACATCGAAACCTCGGGACCGTCCGTTCCAATGTTGTAGGCCTCTCCGCCGCGTCCTCTCACCAGGAGCTTGAAGTACCCCACCACGGCGTCGGCAACGTAACAGAAAGTCCGGGTCGGCAGGCCATCCGAAAACAGGACAATGTCGCGGCCCGCAAAGACATCGCGCGCGAAATCGGGGATCACGCGTCGATCCGTGATTTTGAGGCCCGGTCCATAGTTGTTAAAAGGACGCGCGATCCGTACCGGTAAACCGAACTGTTGCGCAAAGGTGACACAGAGGGTTTCCCCGAATCTTTTCGCTTCGTCGTAACAGGCGCGTGGGCCCGTGCAGGAGACGTAGCCCCGGTACGTCTCCGGAGTCGGGATCCATTCCGGCGCCGGATCTCCGTAAACTTCGCTGCTGGAGAAAAAGAGAACTCCTTCCACATCGTGGCCGGAGCCTTTTTGGAGCCTGCAGTAATCCAGCAGCCGGCGCAATCCGCCGACGTTCGCATCCATTGTTTCAATAGGGTGGGCGCGATAGTAGATCGGAGAGGCGATGCCGGCCGCGTGGATGATGAAATGAAACGGGTCCGGGTTTGGCGGCAGCGGTTCCATGATATTGTGCTTCACCGCGCGGATCTCACCGGAGTCCGCAAGTGACTGGAACCACGCCGGAGCCCCGCGCATGAAATTCTCATACACCGTGAGGCGGATCAGTTGATCGCTCTTGACGCTCCGGTTCCAGTGCACAATCGCTTGCGTAAGGTAGTACCCCAGAAAGCCGGCTCCGCCTGTTACCAGCACGTGCTTTCCGGCCATTCGGGACAACTCTGCGCTTGAACGCGAGCAGATATACTCCAGATCGCGCGCCACTATGTCCTGCGCCGTTTCCAACACTGTACTCCTCGAACCACTGTTAAAACCGGATCCCATCTAGCCTCCTACTCATATGCACGTTGTTGTGGACTTACGAAATGACTGCAGCGTGGTGCTTTATTTCGGCAAAGTGAATCACGCTTCCCATGGCTTGTCGCACCGCCAGAAGCACGTCCCTCCGCATCGCCCGGAGATTGGGAGTGGCGATCAAACCGTCCTACGGCGCCCACTTGAAGTAGAATCCGGAGCCTCGGCCGGACGTCTCTCGACGTTGAACGCCGGGATCCCGATTTTTGCGCGAACACTATCTTGCCGCGGTTTCTGCAACAGTCTTGATCCCCTGTTGTCTCGACTCGACCAGTGCGTAAAGTTGCCGGTACGCCGAACGTCCCATCCTGATGAGCCGGACCGACGACGATAAAAGTACAGAGCGAACCTCGTATGCCGCATGCCAGGCCATGTCGATGGCTTTCGCGAGTTCCTGTGATGAGGACTCGCCGTCCAGGGAAAGAACTTGGCACCCTGGGCCGAATTGCCGGGCTAGCCACATGAACTCGTCCTGATGGATAGACGACTTTGCCAGGCAGACGGCGGGAATCCCCTGGGCGAGCGCGAACACGGCTGGATGAAACGCGCCGGTGACCACTACGCGGCAGCACTGGATCGTCTCGACAAGCCGGATTGGAGGCTCGAGTCTCCAAAGCGTGCAAGGCCGATGCCATTGGCGGCCGGTCAGTAACGGGAGTATCCGATGGTCCTGTTCATGTGAACTGGACGAAACGGGAAGAGGGATCAGCTCCGCATTATGCCGCTTCGCGGCTTCCTGCACAACCCGCCGTATCGTCTCCACGTGAGCATCCGCCACTCCCGTACAGTCCGCTATCGGCAGTCCGATGCCAATTCCCGTCCCGCGGACCGCCGCTCGCGCTTCGTAGGCAAGTTCGATCCCGTCATCGCCGGTGAACACTACCCGGGATGGATCAATACCCATCGACCGCAGCAACGGAAGCCCGGCATCAGGATCCCGTATAAAGATGAGATCTACAAAAGGCAGGACCGCGCACGCGCGTGAACGGAATTGAGAATCATCGAAAAGGTTAAGACCCAGGCCCACCATCGCGGTCGTGATTCCGAGTCCCGCGGCGGTCTCCAACCGGTCAAGCACACGCATCGCATTTCCCTTACACGACTCGGACATGTATTGGGCACCGGTTGCGACATACAGATCCACCCCCTGCAACATTCTGAGGCCGGCATCTTGGTCCGGTTTCTTTCCGTTCGTGACCTGTGCTTCAAGCGGATGCGAGGCGTCACCCGGATTCGTCGGGTTGGCCCCCGCCTCTGGCCGTCCACCGGGAACCGCCCTCAAAGGTGAGTTGCCCCCGGCCGCCAGGGAATCCCCGATTACTTCGCGTAACTCGAGAATGATTCGCTGCGCTTTCACCGGCAAACTGCGCAGCAGGCGATCCGCCTTTCCGACCATGAGCGTCCAGTCATAGAGGTGATCCGGACTGACCGGGAACGCATTTGGAAAGTACAGCCTCAACAGGTGCGGCGCGGAAGTCAGCACCTCGATGCGAGCATCCGGCCAGAATTGGGTAAGCCTCCTTGCAGCAACTTGCAGCAGGGCAACGTTGCCGGTGTTTCGGAGGTCGTACATGCCGGAATCCAGGACGATCCGCATGGACTTTAGAAAGCTCCTCGCCCTCTAATTACTACCGGCAGTGTCTGTACCAGGAGAATCTGCAGATCGAGCCAGATGCTGTAGTTTCGGATGTAGTACATATCCAACTTGACCCGCTCCTCATAGGAGAGTTCGGACCGGCCGTTTACCTGCCACAGACCTGTGATGCCGGGTTTAACACTAAGGAGATTAAGCTTGTGCCGGCCGTACTTCTCCGCCTCCTGAGGGCTAATCATCCGCGGACCGACAAGGGCCATCTGACCAAGCAGCACATTAAACAGTTGTGGTAGCTCGTCCAGGCTGTACCGGCGAAGCCACCGGCCAACTCTCGTGACCCGCGGGTCCCTTTTCAGCTTGTGATTGCTCCGCAGTTCCGCGGCCAATTCAGGTGAGCGTTGGAGGATCGTGTCTCCATCCACGCACATTGTGCGGAACTTATACGCATTGAAGTGCCTGCCTCCCACGCCAAGGACTTTCCTCCGGTGAATGATGGGACCTCTTGAGTCGAGTTTGACAAGGAGTGCGAGCACTAGCAGCAAGGGCCAAATCACCAGCAGGCCCGCGACTACCAGGGCGTACTCGAGAAACGTCTTTGCATAAAGCTCTTGCGGCTCCAGACGGAGCTTGTTCAGGCTGATTAGTGGAACCCTACCAAGATGCGCGACCGTTACACTCGTCGTGAGAAGTTCGTAAAGGCCTGATGAGAGGCGCATGTGAATGCCGGGCACGCCATTCACTTCCTCGCACAGCGCCAGGAGTTCTTCCCGGGTTAGGGCGGTAACTGCAACGACAAGATCTTCAACCCGATGCTTCTCGATGACTTGCCTTATATTCCGGAGGGAGCCAACCACCGGAAGCCCGAGGTTACCCGGAGCCGCATTGCCGTCGCCGCTTGCCACCAAGCCCAGAACGCGGAGTCCGGATGTTCGCCAGTCGCTCAGATCCGCCGCCAGCGCTACAGCTTCCTGATTCGTTCCTACGAGCAAGGCAGGTGCCAGAAGGCAACCGCGCCGGCGCAGGGCGTAAACGAACCGCCGGCAACAGAAGCGGTTCAGTGCGACGAGAGCGAATGAAAGCAGCCAGGCCGAAAGCAGCCAGAACCGCGACACCACGTAGTTGTGCTGCGCGAAGATCACCAGGATGAGTAGGAGTGTTCCCGTCGTGCAACCGTTGAACGTCCCGGCATACTCGGAGATTCCACCCAGCAACGTCCGCGGATCGTAGAGACTGAACACTGCGAAAACAAAAAGGAACAAGGGAACCAGAAACACTCTCAGGTTCGCATAGAGGTTGACACTCGGCACTACCTCCGGCGAAACCGTCAATCCCGCATCGAATCGAAGCCAGTATGCCGCATAGAACGCCGCGCTGAGCGCCAGGGCATCCGTGAGGATCAACCAAAGTATCAGGATTTGGCGCTGATGCCTCAGTGAAAGTCCCGGAGCACACGGGCAAGGGAGTAATCGAGTCGCGGAAATCTCAGCACTTCGTGTCGCCATCCTCTATTCCTCCACGTGTTTGCACCTTCCCACGACGGCTCGGTCGATGACTTACGCCACCGGCCTCCGTGCCAGGAGGGTGAAGCCGCGCGCGACATTGGCCAGACAACTGTATGCCCAATCCATGGACAAAGCGGCAAACGGCATCAGAAGGGCGTCGGCCGGAAGCCGATACCTGACCAGTGTCCAGGTCATGAGGTAAAACGCGGAATACGACGCTACGAGCCCCACCAGGAACGCAACTTCCGGCCTGGTTGAACGGCCATCGGCCGCTGCCGGCCGAAGTGCCCCCAGCAACATACCGGACAAAATGAATGGTAGGCAAACGCCGAAGGAAAGAAAGCGCATCGAGTTGCTCACGGCGCCCGATGCTGCCGTCGGCCAGAACTTGAAGTATTCAACCACGCGGCCCAACGAGAGCATGCCGTAGCGAACTGGATCCTCCCGCACAAAACCAAGCCCGCGCGCCAGAAGCGCCCGGTCCATGGCAGCTTCGTTCAGCCTGCGCAATTCTTCGGGGATCAAACTCCCGTAGCTCGGGCCGCTCGTCGGCAAAAGCGGTTTGAAACTGGAACCGTGGATCGGATGGTTCCCCCAGTAGAAGGCAAAACCGGCATTTGTATTCAAGAGGACAAACTGCCCGAACGCCGCATAGTTGCGAATCGTCCAAGGAACGATGCAGACTGCAAGCGCCAGAACGGCGATGACTGCGCGGGGCAGTACGGAAGCGGTCCGGGATTCCCGAGTCGCGGCAAACTTCTTTCTTTCGGAAGCCACACGGTAAGTTACCCAGAGGATGATAGCCGGAGCAAGCAGCAGCGTGACTTGGCGCAGAAGTGAAGCGCAACCGAGGGCTAGACCGAGCCACAGCCACATCCTGAGCCTTGTAAGCCCTTTGTCACAAACCGAGGCGCAGGGCAAGAAGGTAGCGATATCCACGACCCATAACATCGCCACAATATAGAGAGACTCGGTCATCAGGGCGGCACCGTAGTACACGAAGTAGCAATAGACTGCCGCCAGCGCCGCCGCCACCAGCCGCACCCTGACGCCGAACAGACGTGCGGCGATTCTCCACGTAAGCAACGGCTGCAACAAACCGACCGCGACAGCCTGCACAACTCGCGCAGCCAACGGATGGATACCGAAGACGGAATAGACTCCAGTCAGAAAGAGCACGTACAGGTAACTCCAGTGAGCCGTCGGCTGGCCTGCCGGCGTGGCCGGCCACCAGCCCTGATCGAAGGAAAAACCATGTCCTCGCAAAACTCGCACCGACAAAGTGTGGTAAGAGATCTGGTCGGCCACGCCCGGTAAAGCCTCCACTCGATCACCCATGTAGAGGGCGCAGGCCAACCTGGCTGCGATGGCGGCCAATATGATCGCCACAAGCACTCGCTTTGGTTCAAGCCTTCTCACAGATCGTTTCTCTCGAGCCGGTTGCCTCGAAATACACTTGCGTCAGACGCGTGGCGATGTCGCGCCAATCGTGATGTCTTTCCACGTATCGTCTGCCCGCGCACCCTAACGACATCCGCCGGTTCGTATCCGACAGCAGTTGAGAAACAGAGTTCGCGAACTCTTCCTCACTCTCCGCAACAATCAGGTCCTCGCCCGATCGGACCTGGAGCGCGGATACCGCTTGCGGCGTCGCTACCACCGGCGTTCCACACGCGAGGGCCTCCAGCACCTTGTTCTGAATACCCGCCCCATACCGTATCGGCGCCACGGCCACCGTGGCCTGACCCAGGAACGGCCGAATATCCGGCACTGTGCCTGTGATTCGAATCCGGGGCTCTGCCAGTTGTCTCACCTCGGCCGGCGGATCCTTCCCGACCACCCACAATTGCGTCTCGGGATGCGTTTTCCAGATCCTCGGCATTGTGTTCTTGACGAGATGGACTGCTGCGGAGGCGTTCGCGTGGTAGCTCATCTTGCCGGTGAAGACCAGAGTCAGCGGCGTGCACGCCTCGCCGGGTGGACGGTAGTACTGCAGGTCCACTCCGTTGGGGATCACGACGATTCGCTTCGCCGGCAATCCACGGCGAATCCCATTGCCGCAAGTGCGGTTCGAAGCCAGTTCCAGAAGCTCACTCCGGTCAACCTCGGAAGAAACCAGTACCCGGTCGAATTGCCCCGGCAGCCAAGCCTCGTACCTCTCCGTCCGGGCTAGTTCCACTTTCGCCGCGAGCCGCGATCGAGCCATGGCACTGCACCGGGCGGTTTGCCGGAAGAGAGCGCTGATGCAGTCCACACTGTCCCACACCACGGCCGGACGCCTTCCCCCACACCGCGCCGCAGATTGCCCGAGATGCAGCCCATAGCGGACCCCTCTCAAGTGTTCGACATGCACAATATCGAACTGAGCCGCCTCTATAAGTTGACCTATCCTCCACGCGAGTAAACGGTTCCAACTATACGCGGCCTGCAGCGGACCACGTCCCGGGATCGCTCGCGCGCAATTCCAAAGTGAACGAGCCGCGCTCATCTTCTCGGCCACGAGACAATCAAGATCCCGGGCAAGTTCCTTCAGATCTTGAAATTCCTGTTGACCGGTCCAAAGGCTTGCCAGCGTAATCCGGTGACCTTGCGCGGCTAGGGTCTTGATGAAATGATATGGCCGCGTACGAATCCGGTTCGGAGCGTAAGGCACGATGAAGAGTATCTTCAGTTGTAGATCTCGTCCCATGCCCTGTAAACTCTTTTCCAATCGTAGGAATCTTCGGCTGCTGAGCGTCCATTGGCGGCCAGCCTGCGCGCCAGCGTCGCATCCTGCACGATACGGATGACGGACTCCGCGAACGAACGTGCGTCATCGGCCAACAGCATATTCTCCCCGTCGATGGCTCGGATTCCCTCGGCGCCCAGGCTTGTCGAAACCACGGGCAGTCCCCAGCACCACGCGTCCAGGATCTTGACTCGCATGCCGGCCCCCGAGCGTAGTGGAACCACAAAAACCGCGGTCTCCCGGAGATACGGTTCCGGATCATCGACGTAACCGGTTATCTCCACACGTGATTTGCCGCTTAACTTCTCAAGTCCGCCCGGTGGCTTTCTTCCGATCACCGTCAATACTGAGTTCGGGACTTCCCGGGATATGTTCGGCCACACCTCGCGGGCAAACCATGAAACACCCTCACGGTTCGGCGGCCAGTGCATCCCGCCCAGAAACGTCACGCGGAAGGCGCCATTCCTTTCCAGAGGATGATGCGCTGAAGCGTCGATGGCGATGGGAATGACGCACTCACGGCGGCGAAGCCCGTTGTCACTGCCCACCGCCTTCTGATCGTGTCCGGTCACCCACACAACATGGTCGAACCTGTCGCACGAAGCTCGCTCAAAGACCTCAAGTTTCTTCGCTTCCCTGCGCAAGAGAGCCTTGGTGAGGGGATTAAACTGTTGACCGGCCAGCCGCTGCACGGCCACAAATACGGCGTTGTGCTGGTCTAATACACTTAGCTTGGGGCGCGGGCAGTCCAGCCCATAGGGAGCCATCCAGAGTTGATCCGCGTGGATCGCGTCCATGGAACGTGTGCCGACGGCTTTCAGAACGGCATCTCTCATTTCTGGAACCTGATCTCTAAGTATTAGGAACGGGGTCTTCGAAGCAAGGCTTCGGATGCCATGGGACAAATCCTGAAAGCGGCTCCGGCGCATGGGGACTGTGTGGACCGAACGGCAGATCTTGCTGAGCGATTTGACGTGTTGGTCGCTGTCGCCGGGCCGAACAAAGGAAAGCAGGTCCACCTCGTGCCCGGCCTGTGCCAGGTAATTCAGAACATAGTAGGCGCGCACCTTCGGACCGGCATCAAGCGGTAGCGGCAAAACTTGGGTTAGGAACAAGATGCGCATATCTCGCCGGTCTCTTCGTCCTCGCGCTCAAACTCATTGATGAGTATCCGCCTCAATGCGAGAACTCCCCCGAGGAAGAGCCAGAACAGCAGGCTCGATCGGAAGCCACTGATACCTATGTTGTAGTAGAACGGAATGATCCAGTCCGCGAGCATTCCGGATACGATCGTACCGCCGATCCCCGCGATCGCTCCGATCAGGTATGCATGGGCGAAGTATGTGCTCACGCGCGGGCGCAGCCAGAGAGCCGTCGAAGTGATTTCGAGAACCAACCAACAGAAGGCGGCCAAGCCCAGAAAGCCGTACTGAGCAACAAGGTCCATGTACTGGTTGTGTGAAGAAAACTTGACGTACCATCCGAGGATCGGAAGATTCTCTGTGTAGTAATAGTAGTGCGACGGACCCAATCCTACCAAGGGGCTTTTCTCAATCAGTGGCCAGAGCACTATCCAAGCCTCCAGGCGCGTCATTGAACTGTAATGCTCTGTATCAGAAATGGATTGGATGATTCGGCCGCCCCATAATAAGGCAATCGGGGGAATCAGCAGAGCCAGACTGACTGCGACGCGAGGCGAGCGGAAAAACACCACAATGCCGACGGTAACCAAAAGCGGAA